>NZ_JAINFC010000454.1 GCF_020740835.1 Streptomyces sp. UNOC14_S4 | reverse complement strand
GTCTCCGCCCGCTGCTTCTTCTCCCGCAACCGCCGCTCATTGATCCCGCGCGGCACCTTCGTGGCGCGCCGGGCCCGCGGCGGCGGTGCCGATGCCTCGGCCAGGAGGGCGGCCAGCCGTACGGCCGCGGTCTCGCGGTTGCGCCACTGGGACCGGTGCTCGGAGGCCCGTACGCTCACGACGCCGTCGGTCAGCCGTCCGGCGAGCCGTTCCAGGGCGCGCTCCTTCCACACGGCGGGCAGCGCGTCGGTCGCGGCCAGGTCGAAGCGCAGCTCGACGGCGCTGTCGGTGGTGTTCACATGCTGGCCGCCGGGGCCGGAGGAGCGCGAGAAACGCCACAGGAGCTCCGCCTCGGGGAGGGTGACGGAGCCGCGGATGACGTAAGGACCGGACATGCCCTCAATGATCCCGCGTGGACCGGGAGCCGTCACCCCGATATACGGCGGCGGGCGGGGCGCGAGGCCCGGCGGCGGCCACCAGGGGCGGTCATCAGGGTTGTGCAAAGAAAGTAAAGCGACGTGGAACTCCGGGTCCCGCGAATGGCGTTATCAAGGGTGACGGCGGCCCGGGCCCGGCTCGGGGCGCAATCGCAGTGTTTCCATCAGAAAGGGACATTTCCCATGGCTGTAAGCCTGTCCAAGGGCGGTAACGTCTCCCTCACCAAGGAGGCCCCGGGCCTGACGGCCGTCACGGTCGGCCTCGGCTGGGACGTCCGCACCACCACGGGCACGGACTTCGACCTCGACGCGAGCGCGATCGCCGTGAACGCCGCGGGCAAGGTCTACTCCGACGCCCACTTCGTCTTCTTCAACAACAAGTCGACGCCGGACCAGTCCATCGTCCACACCGGTGACAACACCACCGGCCAGGGCGACGGCGACGACGAGTCCATCAACGTCAACCTGGCCGCGCTGCCGGCGGACATCGACAAGATCGTCTTCCCGGTCTCCATCTACGACGCGACGTCCCGCGGCCAGAACTTCGGCCAGGTCCGCAACGCGTACATCCGCATCGTCAACCAGACCGGTGGCGCGGAGATCGCCCGCTACGACCTCAGCGAGGACGCCGCCACCGAGACCGCCATGGTCTTCGGCGAGCTCTACCGCAACGGCGCCGAGTGGAAGTTCCGCGCGGTGGGCCAGGGTTACGCGTCGGGCCTCGTGGGCATCGCCCAGGATTTTGGCGTCAACGTCTGACGCAGCCGGTGATGCCGAGGAGGGGCGTCCCTGTGACAGGGGTGCCCCTCCCTCGTCCGCTTTACGGTGGGACCGGTCCGGCTCCGGGCACCACGAAGCCGCACTCGTAGGCGAGGATCACCGCCTGGGTGCGGTTGCCCGCGCCGAGTTTGGCCAGCAGGTTGCTGATGTGGGTCTTGACGGTCTCCAGGCTGACGACGAGGCGTTCGGCGATGCCCGGGTTGGACAGGCCCGTCGCCATGAGCCGGAGGATCTCCAGCTCGCGGGCGGTGAGCGCGGGCGCCCCTCGTGGCGGCCGGGGCGGCACGGGGCGGGCCGCGACGAGTCTGCGGACCGCGTCCGGGAAGAGCACGGAGTCCGTCGTGGCCACCAACCGCACCGCCTGGGCGATCTGTTCGACCGGGGAGCGCTTGAGGACGAAGCCCGCGGCTCCCGCGCGCAGCGCGTCGTAGACGTGGTCGTCGTTCTCGAAGGTGGTGATCACCACGACCTTCGGCGGGTCGGGCGGCGCGGACTGCCGCAGGCGCCGGGTGGCCTCGATCCCGTCGACCCCGGGCATCCGCACGTCCATCAGGACGACGTCGGGCCGCAGCCGTTCCGCCAGGGCCACCGCCTCCACGCCGTCGGCGGCCTCGCCGGTCACCTGGATCCCGGGCCAGGCCGACAGCAGGGTCCGCAGGCCGGTGCGCGTGATTTCCTCGTCGTCGGCGATGAGCACGCAAACGGTCGCGGGCACGGTCATGGCCATGGTCACGGTCTCTGTCTCGGTCATGCGCCGGACCGTAGCGGGATACGGGCGCTCAACCGCCAGCGGGTGCTGCCGGAGCTGTCGGGGCCGTCGGGGCCGTCGGGTGCGGGGCCCGCGGAGAACTCGCCCCGCAGCAGCGCCACGCGCTCGCCCATGCCGGTCAGGCCCGAGCCTTGCCGCCGGGCCGAATGGGCCGAACGAGCCGTCGTCCCACGGCCGGTTATCGGGTTGGTGATCTCCACGTCCAGCCGGTCCTGCGTGACCGAGACCCGCAGTCCGACCTCGGCCGGTGTCCGGGAGGCGTGCCGCAGGGCGTTGGTCAGCCCCTCCTGGACGATCCGGTAGACCTCGCGCGAGACGGTCGCCGGTACGCGCGTCAGGTCCCCGGTGATGTCGGCGCGCAGGTCCGTACCGGCCCCGCGGACCCGGTCCAGCAGGGCGGGGAGGTCGGTGAGGGAGAGCGGCGGGGCGGTCGGGACCCGGCCGTCCCGGAGGATACCGAGGACGTGGTCGAGATCGTCCAGCGCCGCGCGCGACGCCTCCTCCAGGCCGGTCAGCGCGTGACGCGCCCCCGCCGGATCGGTGGCCATCAGCTGCCTCGCCACGGCGGCCTGGATGGTCGAGGCGGTGAGGGTGTGGCCGATGGAGTCGTGCAACTCCTGGGCGAGCCGGTTGCGCTGGGCCAGCAGCCGCGTCTGTTCCTCAAGGGCTATCAGCCGCTCCGCGGACCGGTGGCCGAGCAGGAGCGGCGCGAGCCGGCGCAGGAGCGCGGCCGCCGCCGCACCGGCGAGCCAGGCCAGGACGAGCAGCGCGGCCGCGGCCGGCACGGTCCACGAGCCCTGCGCTCCGCCCGCCACGTCGACGTCCGCCAGGACGGTGATCCGGCCGCCGCCGTGCAGCCAGACGGCGGGCAGGGCGGCGGCCGCGAACAGCAGCAGCGCCGCCACGGCGGTCGCGGCGCCACCGGCCACGGCGTGCAGCAGCAGCCAGCCGGACGTACGGAACCGGTTCGGCCATCGGAGACGCGGGCCGGCCGTGTCGTCGACAGGGGCCGGAAGGTCCGTGCCGAGCAGGCGGTTGGCCAGCTTCACGGAGATCCGGCGCGCTCGGCGCGGCACCCCGAGGGCCGCCGTGACCACGGTGAAGGCGGCCGGGAAGACGGCCGGACGCGCCGTCGGCGGAACCATGGCCGTGGCCATCGCCGCCACGGGTGACAAGAGCAGCGCGACGGCGGCGCCGAGCAGCGCGTGCAGCGGGCCTCGGTAGGTATTCGCGGACAGCAGTGGACGTATCGACAGCAGACGTGTCGACAGCAGACGTATCGGAACGCGCACGCCGGAAGTATCCCAAGCAAGATCGTCCGTCCGCCTCCCCCGCGCGAGCCAGATCCGGGATCCCTCTCGGCCGCGATGTGCCGGGCAGGGGGTCGGCGTGAGGCTGGTGACGTGCTTGAGACAGAGAAGAAACAGCGGGAAGTGGTGACGGCGACGGCCGGAGCGCGCGGCGCTTCGCGCTCACGGACCGGACGGGGCAAGGGGACGGCCTGGTTCCTGGCCATCGCCTTCGGAGGAAGCTGGGCCTGGATCCTCGGCGGGTATTTCGGCCTCGGCCTGTCGATGGTCAATCCCCTGGCGCAGTTGCCGTTCGGCGTCATGCCCGCGCTGGCGGCGATCGTGGTGCGCCGCTGGATCACGAAGGAGGGCTTCGCCGACGCCGGACTGGCCCTGCGCCTGCGGAGGGCCTGGCCCTACTACCTGGCCGCATGGCTGGGCCCGTTGGTCTTCGCGGCGGGCGCCTGCGGACTGGCGGCGGCGCTGGGCCTGTGGCATCCGGACCTCTCCCCGCTCGACAAGGCCGCGGGCGGCCTGCCCGCCTGGGTCTTCGTCGCGCTCCTCATGCTCGTGGTCCCGCTCCTGACGCCGGTCTACGCGGGAGAGGAGTTCGGCTGGACCGGTTACCTCCGGCCGAGTCTGCGCCCCGAACGCCGCCCGGCTCTGGCGACGGTCGTCACGGGTCTCATCTGGGCGGTGTGGCACTTCCCGCTGGCGTTCACCGACTACGTCACCTTCACCCACACCCCGGTCGGCCTGGTGGTGTGGGCGGCAGGCTTCCTGCTCCAGGAAGTACTGCTCGCGTGGCTGTACACGCGCAGCGGCAGCATCTGGGTCGTGAGCCTGGCCCATGCCGGGAACAACATGATCCTCTTCCTGCTCACGGGAACCCTCCTGGGCACGGAGGGCGGGGCGACGGCCGGCGGAGGCGGGCTCGGCGCCACCGGCGTCACGCTGATGACGATGGCTCCGATAGGTGTGGCGTGCGCCTGCGCGATGCTCCCGTCCTTGCGCTCGTCCTTGCGCGGCGGGCGCCGAGGATGAGGGAGGCCGTCCGGATCAACTGTCCTTCCGCCGCCCCAGCTCCCGCATCGTCTCCTCGGCCTTGGGGGTCAGGGCGAGCGGCCCCTGGCCGTTCGTCCACACGGCGCGGATGTCCAGCCGCCGGAACCGCCAGCCGTCGGCGGTCCGTACGGCCTCGCCCGTGAACGTACCGCCGACGTCGAAGTGCCCTCCCGGCTCCGCCCCGCGGGCGGCCTGCGTCGAGGCCAGGTGGACGTGCGTCATCAGCGCGTTCCACCGCACGGTGGCCCGGTCACCGTCGAGCCCGATGAGGTAGTTGGTGCCGATGTGCTGCGTCCGCTCGAACTTGGCCATGGTCGCCCGCTCGGACTCGGCGAGCCCCTCGATCCCCCGGTGCTCCCCGACCGGCGAGCTGATCTCCACATCCTCGGTGAAGAAGCTCCTGGCCCACTCGTCGTCGAACCCGTCGCCGCCGGGCAGTGTGTCGAGGCTCAGCAGGTAGCGGTCGACGAGCCCGGTGATCTCGGCCCGGTCGACGAGGATGCCGATCCGGTCCTGGAGGGCGGCGATATCGGCGGCGGTGGCGTTCATGGCGGTGGCGTTCATGGCGGTGCTCCGTTCACGCGGCGGGCGGCCGCCGTGGTCGGGGCCGTCGATCATTGATCGCAAACGTAGAATCTCAACCTTGCTTGAGGTCAAGGGCGTCGGTCATGTCGATCGTCCGGCCCTCCGCTCCGCCGCTCCCACGCTCCGCCGTGTGAGCCACATCATGGGAACCCGCGCCTCCCACCGGACATATCCAGACGTGACGTCACTACAGACCCGCATCAGGGACGGCGACCCGGACTCCTTCCGCCATCTCTTCCGCGCGCACGCGCAGATGGTCCACCGCTACGCCCTTCGCGCCACCGGCGACTGGGCCACCGCCGAGGACGTCGTCTCGCTCACGTTCCTGGAGGCCTGGCGCCTTCGTGCCAGGCTCCCCGAGGAACCGGACGGCGCGAGGGCCTGGCTGATGGGCATCGCGGTGAACGTCCAGCGCAACACCAGCCGCGCTGCCCGCCGCCACGAGAAGGCCCTGGGCCGTATGCCCGCCAAGGAAGCCGTGCCGGACATCGCGGGTGAGGTGGTGGGCAGGATGGCGGACGCCGAACAGCTCACCGCCGCGAAGAACGCCCTGGGGAAGCTGCGGCGGCCGGAGCGTGAGGTCGTCCACCTCTGCGTCTGGTCCGGCCTGAGCTACGCGGAAGCGGCCGAGGCCCTGGGCGTCGCCGTCGGCACCGTGCGGTCGCGGCTGTTCCGGGCCCGCGAGCGCCTGCGCAAGCTCGCCGAGCGCGAGCTCCGGCAACAAGCGGACGGCCCGGCGGCGGCCCGGCGGTCCGAACGCCCCCACCTGCGCCCCCACCTGCGCCCCGACCTTCGCCTGCACCTGGACCGGCCCGACGAGAAGTGGAACCGATGATGCGTACCTCCCGGCGGCCTCAGGAGCCGCTCGACCTCGGCGACTTCGACCTCCTGCTGCCCCGGCAGGCCGAGACCGTCCTGCCGCAGGGTCGGCAGGACTTGCTGGAGGAGGCCCTGTGGGCCGAGGTCAATGCCACGGCGTGCCGGACAGTTCCGAGCGCGCCGCGCTCCCGTGCGCGCCGTACGGCCTGGATCGCGCTCCCGGTCGCCGCGGCCGTGATCGGGGGTGTCGTGCTTGTCGCCCCGGACGGCTCGGGTGCCTCGGGCGTGGACGCCCACCCTCCGAAGGCCGGAGTGAGGCTGGAATCCGGCACCGCCAAAGGGCTGTCGGCGGCCGTCGACCGCATCTCGCTCGCGGCGGCACGGCTGCCGGCCCTGGAGCCCCGGCAGGACCAGTACATCTACGTGGAGAGCAAGGTGACGGG
>NZ_JAINFC010000453.1 GCF_020740835.1 Streptomyces sp. UNOC14_S4 | reverse complement strand
CAGACTCCGTCCGGGGGGACCCCCAGCCCCTAGCGGAACGCATGCCCACAACCAGCGGCAGGAGACAGGGGCGCGGGGAACTGCGCGACCAGCCCCCACCGGACCCGCAGCCGCGCGCGCAGCGCAAGAGGCCCCCCGGTAGGCGCCGCGCAGCGGACCCGCAGCCGCGCGCGCAGCGCAAGAGACACCCCGGTAGGCGCGCGCCGAGCGCAAGCCGCACCCCGGTAGGCACAGGCCGCGCGCCGAGCGCGAACCTCACCCGAACCGGTGCCACATGACATACCCCCGTGGCACCATGCTCTGACAAGCCGACATGGCATCGCACCGCACCGCGCCGGCTGAGGGGGACTGAGTGACGTGCCGGAACCACCAGGGCGGCCCGTGGGCATCCAGGGCATCGAGGATCTCTTCCAGGAGTGCCGTACCCGTGTGCAGGACGGGCGTACGGCAACAGCAACGGCAACGACAGCGGCGCGGGACCGCCACGGCCTCCCCGTGATCACCCTCGTCGGGACGCGCGGCAGCGGCAAGTCCACCGCCCTCAACTGGCTGGGCTACCTCGGCTCCCACCGGCCCCACGCCCTCTACGACTTCGGCTCGGCCGCCCGCCGAAGACCCCACGAAGTGGCGGGCCGTCTCGCCTACGGGCTCTCCCACCGCTTCCCCCGGCAGCCCGCGCTGCGCTTCCCCCGGCTCACCCTCGGGCTGCTCGTCGTGGACCCGGGCCTCTCCCTCGACCCCAACGACGCCCGCAGAGCGGGGGCCCAGCTCCGGCGCGCGCTCCAGGAGGTACGGGAGCACACCGTGGCCGCCGAGCGCGCCGCCGACGTCGCGGACCTCCTCCAGGACCTCAGCCTCGTCCAGATACCCGGCGCGGGCCTCCTCGCCGGGCTGATCCGGCGGCCGCCCAACATCCCCCTCGGCATCGCCCGGCGCACCGGGCTCTCCTGGTACGCGGGCCCGCACACCCCGCTGGACGAACTGGTCGCCCTCAACCGGCTCAGCAAGAGCGAGGCCGACGCCGACCGGGCCGCCGTCGACCGGCGGCTGTGCGAGGCGTTCCTCGCCGACCTGCGCGGCGAGTACGCCCGCCGCAAGCGCGACCGCAACTGCGTCGTCCTGCTGGACAACATCGACACCGAGGGCGGCCGCGAGTTCCTCGACCTGCTCCTGCGGCTGCGCGACGCCGCCACCGCGCCCGACCCGCTGCTCGTCGTCGCCACCGCCTCCGACACGGCAAGGGTGCCGGGACCGTTCGCCCGCGGCCCGGCCGGGGTCCGGGTCCACCCGCCCGAGCGGTCCTCGTACGAGGACTGGGAGCGCGCCGTCCCCGAACCGCCGCCCGACTCCTCCTGGCGCTGGTACTGCGTCCGGCTCCGCGACCTGACCCAGGGCGAGGTCGCCCAGCTCGGCTCCGAGGTCGCCGCGCGGCTGCCCGAGGCGCCGCCGCTGGTGCACCGGCTCACCGGCGGCCACCCGTGGAGCGTCTCGCGGCTGCTCGATGCCGCCGCGCTGCTCGCCGGGCGCGACGACCACGAGACGGCGCTCCGCGGCATCCTCTCCCTCCCCGTACGCCCGTCCGACGGCACGCCGTCGGGACCGCCCCTGGGCCGGGCCGTCCTGCACGACCTCCTCCAGGATCTGACGGAGGATCAACGAGCCGCGCTCGTCGTCTGCGCCGCCGCCCGCACCTTCGACTCCGCCTGCGACGCGGGCCTGCTCGACTCCTTCTCCATCCACACCCGCAACACCCTCGCCGGGCTCGCGGGCACCCGGCTCTGGCTCGTCGACCCCGAGCCCCAGGACGCGGGCGCCCGCGGCGGCCGCGGCTCCGGCTACCTGGAGCACGCGCACCCCCACCCCCTGCCCGGAACTCCCGAACTCCACCCCTGGCTGCGCCTGTTGCTCCTGCAGAAGCTGGCCCGCAGGCGCGGGGTCTGGGACGACACCCACGCCCACCTCCAGAACTGGCACCGGCTCCACGGCCACCCCCTCGACGTGACCTACCACGCGCTGGCCCGGGGCAGGCTCGACGACGCCGTCGAGCACCTCGCCCTCGGCCTCACCGAACTGCCCGACACCGACGCCTGGCTGTACGAGCTCTACGCCGTCACCGCCGCGCCCCTGCGCGAGCCCGTCGTGCCCCAGTGGACGGCGGCCGTCCGCGTCGACGGGCTCGCCGCCGACCTCGCCCCCGGCTCCTTCACCACCCGCCGCGCCCTGACCGTCCTGGTCACCGCGCTGTGGCTGGCGGCCGACCCCCGCAACCGGCTGCCCAGCGGCAGCCCCGAGCTCAACCTCACCATCGGCTCGATGTTCCAGGACCTGGCCCTGCACTCGGACCCCCGCAGGGTCGGCCTGCGGCACGAGGCCGCGAAGTACCACTGAGCCCGCGGAGCGCGTCCGCACGCGAACGGACAGGACCCCATTCGCCCCTACTCACCGCCAACCACCCCATCCGGCAAGGGAGTTGACATGACCCACGGACCCGACGCACTGCCCCCGTGGTGGAAGGGCTGGCGCGGCATCGGCGTGCTCGCCCTCGTCGTCGCGCTCGTCGCCGGAGGCACCGTCTGGCTGCTGCGCCCGTCGGACGAGGACCATCGCTGCGCCTCCGGCACACCGGACCTGCAGTGGACGGGCTCCGGCGCCGACCGCGAGTGCGTCGGGCTCATGGACGAGACGGCCTATCCCTTCGACCCGAAGCTCAAGGACATCACCGAGCGCATCGCCGCGGAGAACCGGCGCGTCCGCGACCAGTTCGAGAAGCCCGCCGAGGGCCGCACCCCCGTCCCGTATGTGAAGATCGCCGTGCTGACCCCGCTCACCGAGAGCGACACCAGCGCCCTGCCCATCGAGGAGATCAGGAGCGGCCTCGAAGGCGCCTTCACCGCGCAGTGCCGGGCCAACGCCTGCCCCGCCCTCTCCGTGGCCGCCGCCACCGGCGTCCAGGGGCGCACCCCGCAGATCCAGCTGGTGCTCGCGAGCGAGGGCCGCAACCAGACGTACTGGCCCACCGTGGTGGATCGGCTCGCAGGGCTGACCGACGGCCCGCACCCGCTCGTCGCCGTCGCCGGGATGGGCGTGAGCATCCCCGAGACGCAGAGCGCCGCCGACGAGCTGGGCAAGCGCCGGATACCGTCCATCGGCGCCGTGCTGACCGCCACCGACATCGCCTCGGAACGCCTCTTCAAGGTCTCGCCCTCCAACACCGACTACGCGAAGGCCCTCCGCCGCCGGCTGGAACGGCTCCCCGCCGACCAGCGCCGCGGCTACCTCGTGTTCGACAGCAGGGACGACAATTTCGTCCGCACCATGCGAAAGGCGTACGACGACGTGTTCGCCGACTTCATCGACAAGCGGCGCGTGTCGTTCGTGGGGACCACCGGCCGCCATCCGGAAGGCGTGCCCAGGCTCTTCTTCAACGCCCTCAACAACATCTGTCTCACCAAGGCGCAGCTGGTCTTCTACGCGGGCCGGGGCCGGGACCTGTCCGACCTCGTCCGGGCGCTGTCCACCCGCGGCCAGTGCGGGCACGACAAACCGATCACCATCGTGACCGGTTCGACCGGGGCGGTGCAGCAGGCACAGGAGGTGATGAAGCTGCTCAAGGGCAGTGACATCACCATCCAGGAGGCCAGTGCGACGGACTCCGAGGGCTGGATCAGGGGAGTGCAGGCGCCGGAGGGCTTCCCGGCCTTCCACCGCAGCTTCGGTGACCTGAAGTTCTCCGACCAGGAGCTCACCGACGGCTACGCGATCATGAACCACGACGCTGTGCTGACCGCCGTCTGGGCCACCCGCATCGTCACCGGCCAGACCGGCCGGGAGACCCCCGACGTGCAGGACGTCTTCCATCAGATCACCAACCTCCACGACGCCGGCACCGTCCCCGCCGCCAGCGGCAAGCTCTCCTTCGACGACGCCTCCCAGGGCTGGCCGCACAACAAACCGGTGCCGATCATCCAGGTGCCCGCGGGCTCCGGCACTCAGGAGCCGCCCTATTACACGCCGTAGGAACCGTAGGAACCGACGAGGGGGAGCGCTGGAAACACTGGAAACACCCCTCCTGAAGATCGGGTAGTATTCCTTCCGCGCCGCTAGCTCAGTTGGCTAGAGCGGCTGACTCTTAATCAGCAGGTCCGGGGTTCGAGTCCCTGGTGGCGCACGTATCGAAGGCCCTCACCATCGGTGAGGGCCTTCGCTGTTGTGGCCGTTGTGCCGCGTCGGTCGCTCAGCCGCGCGGCTTCGTCAGCAGCAGCTCGGTGTTGTGGTCGCCCGGGCCGCCGAGCTTCTTGCCCGGAGTGGCGTACGGGTCGTTGTACGACAGCTCGCGGTAGAGCGCCGCGAGCCCCGCCTCGGACGTGTCACCGAAGTCGGTCGCGTAGGGGGCCGCCGACTCCACCAGGGTGGTGAACAGGGACAGCGTGCCGTCGCCGTTGTCCGCGATCTCGATGATCCGCGCGTGCTGCGGGAAGTCGATGTGCGACGCGGTGTTGATCTCCCAGAAGGCGCGTTCGGGCACCGCGTGCCCGTGGGCGAGGATCCGGTTCTCGTGGGTGTGGCCGTTGACCCACGCCACGACGTTCGGGAACCGCTGGAGCAGTGCGACGAGGGCGTTGCCGTCGTGGCGCTGCTCGAAGGGGTGGTGCGGGTCCGGCAGCAGGTTGCCCATGGACGCGCTGGTGTGGTGGCTGAAGACGACCACCAGCTCACCGGAGGCGGAGCCCTTGGACTCCTTGGACCCCTTCACGACGCGTCCGTCGGCGTCGTACCAGTGGCCGCTCCGCGACTTCAGCACCGACTCCAGCCAGGAGAGCTGGGCCGTCCCCAGGGAACCGTCCGCGAAACCGGCCGGGTTGGTGGTGTCCAGGCTGATGCCCAGCACGCCGTCCGCGATCGGGAAGGTGTAGTAGAGCTTGCCGCTCCGGGCCGCCGACGCGGTGAAACCGTGCCCGACCGGGCCGGGGCCGGTGTGCTTCGGGTCCAGGTGGGCCGCCGCGAACTCCTTGGGCGAGAACGGCGCGCGCCGCCCGTCCGGGGTGATCCGGCGCACCGGGCCGCCGTTCTTCAGCAGGTGCGCGAGCCGCTGCATCGCCTGCGCGGGGTCCGTGCGCAGCGCCTCGGCCAGCTTGGCGGCCTCGGCCTTGTCCACGCCCTCCAGCTTGCGGTCGCCGGTGTAGAGGGAGCGGACCAGGCCCAGGTCGGGCAGCGTTCCCTCGATGCTGTCGTCGTGGTTGCCGATCGTCGAATACCACGGGGTGCGCAGCCCCGGGGCGGTGAAGGGCGCGCCCGCCGCCGACAGGAAGCGCGGGACCTTCGGGAATCCCCGGGACTTGTAGGCGTCCCGGACGGAGGACTCGGGGTGCCAGAAGTCCGTGTTGCCGGAATTCTGTACGCCTTCGTAGCGCTTCGGGTCACCGCTGTTCGGCGTGATCCGGCCACCGCTCATCACCGAGAGGTACCAGTCGAGTTCGATCAGCTCGTGGTTGTCGGTGTTGTCGCCGGTCGCCATGACCAGGGAGAACGGACGCCCGGTCCAGGGCCCGCCGGCCAGCGCGTTCACCCGCTCCACGAGCGCCGACGCGCCCCGTACGGTCAGCACCTCCTGGGGGCGGTGCGCGCTGTCGTTGAACGGGGCGAGGAACTCGAACCGCACCGGCGACTCGGTGTCGGCCAGATGCAGATCCGTGAACTGCACGAACGAGGCCAGCGCCGTACGCCGGCCGTCACGTGCCGCACTCGCCGGAGCGAGGTCGGTCCGCACGACGAGGGGCCAGCCCGGCCCGGAGCGCAGCCGCTTGTACGGACCGCTGCCCGTCGGCGTGGCCACCTGCTCCAGCGTGGTGCCGTCGACGCGGACGGCCCGCGAGGCCGAGGCGGCCACGGCGCGGTCGAGCGCGGCGGCGGACGCGAAGCGGGGGTCGGCCAGGGCGAGCCCCACTCCCGCCGCGGCCGCGGCCGCCGAGGCGCCGGTGATGAACTGCCGTCTGCTGTATGCGGGCATGCCGCGTGCTCCTGACTCGCTCGAACCGGCCCAGCTACTTACCGGCTGGTAATCGTCGCCCGTCAGGATTCAGTTAGGGAGAGTCCATACCGTGAACGAACCGCGAAGGAACGGTGTCCTTCACCGGTCAGAGGGCTCCCCGCCGTTGCCGACCTGCGGGCGGGAGCGGCCCGCGGCCTGT
>NZ_JAINFC010000452.1 GCF_020740835.1 Streptomyces sp. UNOC14_S4 | reverse complement strand
GACAGGCCCCATCAGGGGCGCGGGGAACTGCGCGAGAAGTCCCCACCGGCCCGCAGTCGCCGGACGAGCCCGGCACACCGAGCTCGCAGGCGGCTTTTCAGGGGGGGGCGGGGAACTGCGCGACCAGCCACGACGGACGTGCTGCCGCGCGCGGAGCGCAAGGGCGCGCCGCCACAGCCCGACGTGGTCTGGAGCATGCGCAGCCACGCAGCGTAGGGTGGGCCGGATTTACCGCTGAGTAGGTGTCTGTGGGCCGACAACAGGAGCCGCACATGTCCGAAACGCACGTCGCCGCCACCCCGCCCCGCACCACCCTGGTGCACGGAGTCGTCCGGGAGGCCTCGGTCCCCCCGCTCGCGCCGCCCGTCACCAGTGGTTCCCTCGGGGATCTGCCGTTCGACAACGCCGCGCTCGCGCCCACCGACGTCGTGCTCAGCCGCAAGCAGCCCGACGGGACGTGGCGCGATGTCACCACCGCCACCTTCGCCGCCGAGGTGCTCGCCGTCGCCAAGGGGCTGATCGCGCACGGGCTGCGGCCCGGTGACCGGATCGCCATCATGGCGCGTACGAGCTACGAGTGGACGCTGCTGGACTTCGCCGCCTGGGCCGCCGGGCTCGTCGGCGTGCCCATCTATCCCACCTCGTCCGCCCATCAGGTCCGCTGGATCCTCAAGGATTCCGGCGCCGTCGCGTGCGCGGTCGAGAGCGCGGAGCAGGAGCGGCTGGTCGAGGAGGCGCGGGCCGAGTCGTCCGGGCCGGCCCACGTGTGGCGGTTCGACGACGGTGCCATCGGGAAGCTCGTGGCCGCAGGGCGGGGTGTGCCCGCCTCCGCGGTCACCGAGGCACGTGCCACCCGTACCCCCGAGGACGTCGCGACCCTCATCTACACCTCGGGCACCACCGGCCGCCCCAAGGGGTGCGTCCTCACCCACGCCAACTTCTTCGCCGAGGCGGACAGTTCGGGTGAGCTGCTGCACCCGATGTTCAAGGCGACGTCCAGGGCTCCCGCGGCCACGTTGCTCTTCCTGCCGCTGTCGCACATCTTCGGCCGGACGGTCGCCGTGAGCTGTATGCGGGCGCGCGTACGGGTCGGCCACGCGCCGTCGATCCGTACGGAGGAACTCCTGGCCGACCTCGCGGCCTTCAGGCCGACCTTCCTGCTCGTCATCCCGTATGTGCTGGAGAAGGTCTACAACACCGGCCGCGCCACCGCCGAACGGCTCGGGCGGGCGGCCGTGTTCGACCGGGCGGCCAGGGTTGCTACCCAGTACGGCGAGGCGCAGGAGGCCCGGCGGCACGGCACGGGCAGCGGGCCCGGGCCGGCGCTGCGGGCGGCGCGTGTCGTGTACGACCCGCTCGTCTACCGCCGCATACGGGCCGCGCTCGGCGGCCAGGTCCGCTATGTGCTGAGCGGCGGCTCGCCGCTGGGGCACCGGCTCGCCGCGTTCTGCGCGGGCGCGGGCATCGAGGTGTTCGAGGGCTACGGCCTGACGGAGACGACGGCCGCCGTCACCATCACCCCGCCGCTGAAGCCCCGCATCGGCACGGTCGGCTGGCCGCTGCCGGGTGCGGCGGTGCGGATCGCCGACGACGGTGAGGTGCTGCTGCGCGGCGGCCAGGTCTTCTCCGGCTACTGGGACGGCGAACGGGGCGAGGCGGTGCCCGCGCCCGCGGTCGGCGAGTGGTTCGCCACCGGGGACCTGGGCGCGCTGGACGAGGACGGCTACCTCACGATCACCGGCCGCAAGAAGGAGCTGATCGTCACCTCCGGCGGCAAGAACGTCGCCCCCGCCCCACTGGAGGACCGGCTGCGGGCCCACCCCCTGATCGACCAGTGCGTCGTCGTCGGCGACAACCGCCCGTACGTCGCGGCCCTCGTCACCCTGGAACCGGACGGCCTCGCCCACTGGGCCCGCATGCACGGGAAGTCCGAGCTGCCCAGAGCGGAACTGGCACAGGACGAGGAACTCCGCGCGGAACTCCAACTCGCCGTGAACGAGGCGAACTCGTACGTCTCCCGCGCGGAGTCCATACGGCGGTTCGCGGTACTGCCGGTGGACTTCACGGAGCAGTCGGGACACATAACGCCATCCTTGAAGCTCAAACGGGCCGCGATAGCGCGCGACTTCGCGCCGGAGGTGGAGGCCCTGTACATGGCCTGAGCGGGAGTACCGCGCCCCGTAAGGGGCGCGGGGCTGTGACATTCTGCGGCTCCGCCGCGTGTGCGCGACCGCCGGGGTCAGGGGGCGAAGCCCCCTCAAGGGGCGCGGGGAACTGCGCGACCAGCCACGACGGACCGGCAGCCGCGTGCCGAGCGCAAGCCGCACCCCGGTAGGCGCAGCCACAACCGAGCCGCACGGGGTCCGGGGGCGCAGCCCCGGCCGACGGTCAGCAGTTCGTCGGGGCGGGGGCACCCGCAAAGCGCGCGGCCAGCCAGTCGGTCGCCGGCACCGCTCCGGCGACCGCACCGACGACATGCTCACCCAGCAGCAGCGGCTGCCACTGCACCGCCACTCCCTTCCCGCACCAGTCCGCCCGCAACTGCTCGCCCGCCGCGTACGGCACGAGTTCGTCCACCACGCCGTGGTAGAGGTACACGGGCCGGTCGGGTGCGTGCGAGCCCAGGTCGGACAGGCGCAGGACGTGCTGCCAGTCCGGTTCGTAGAGCGGGTTCCTGACCGTGACGTCGGAGATGCGCTTGAAGAGGCCGGCGGCGGCCGAGGCGATCACGCAGTTCCGCTTGAGGAAGTCGACGTAGTAGCGGCCCCGGTCGTTGAGGTAGGAGTCGAGCCGGAGCTCGGGGTAGGCCGCGTTCTGGCCGATGGCGGCCATGAGGACGAGCCCGGCGCCGACGGAGCCGTTGTTGTAGTCGGCGGTCTTGAGGAGGTCGGCGGGCACCCCTCCGGTGGCCGTGCCCTTGAGGTCGAGTTCGGGGGCGTACGAGTCGTGCAGTTCGGCGGCCCAGCTGCTCGCGTGGCCGCCCTGGGAGTAGCCCATGATGCCCACGGGGGTGTCCTTGCCGAGCCCGGTCCCGGGCAGCCGGAGCGCGGCCCGGGCCGCGTCGAGGACGGCGTGGCCCTCGGCCCGGCCGACGATGTACGTGTGGTCGCCCGGTGTGCCGAGCCCCTCGTAGTCGGTGACGGCGACGGCCCAGCCGCGCAGCGTCAGCAGCTGGATGAGGTTGGCCTCCAGTGTGGTGCCGTTCGGGAAGCCCGCGGAGGGGGCGCACTGGTCGGCGAGGCCCACGGTGCCGACGGCGTAGGAGACGAGCGGGCGGGGGCCCGGTCTGCCGTCCTGCGGGACGATCACGGTGCCGGAGACGACGTTCGGGGCGCCCTTGGCGGTGGTGGAGCGGTAGGTGATGTGCCAGGCCCTGGTGTTCGTGGGCTGCCCGGGCAGGGGGTGGAAGGACGTGGGCGCGGAGCTGAGGACGTCGCCCGGGGCCGCGTCCGCGACATTCCGGGCGGTACTACGGGCGCTGTCCTCGTCGGCCGCGGCTCCCGTGCCCGCCAGGCCGAGGGACAGGGCCAGCGCGGTGAGCGCGGACAGTGCCGTGGTGCGCAGCTTCATGGGCTCCTCCGACCGTCCAGTGGTGCCGGATCAGTGGGGTGACCGTAGTGACCGGCGGGTAAGGAAGGAAGCCCGGCGCACGGTTTTTCCGGCGCGGAAGATTCATGGCTCGCGGAATTCGATCATCCGCTAGCAATGATGTGGTCGTTCGTGAACAAAAACGAAAGAAATGGATCACAAGGAAAAACCGTGTGAAGAATTGAGGCCCGGGGGCCGGGCCCGAAAAGGCAGGAGCCCCGCCCTCCGCCGAAACGGGGAGGACAGGGCTCCTTGGGTACTGCATCGACCGCGATCGGTCAGGCGTGCAGCCGCCGGATCAGAAGATCCGGAGCATTACGCGGGGGTGACGTTCTCCGCCTGCGGGCCCTTCGGACCCTGCGTGACGTCGAAGGTGACCGCCTGGTTCTCCTCGAGGGAGCGGAAGCCAGAGGCGTTGATCGCGGAGTAGTGGACGAAGACGTCGGGGCCCCCGCCGTCCTGGGCGATGAAGCCAAAGCCCTTTTCAGCGTTGAACCACTTCACGGTTCCGGTAGCCATAAGCCCTCCTTGGGCCAAAGGGTTGCCCTGCTCCAGAACCTGCGAGAAGTCTGAAAACTACAAAAGCCTGCGGGGTCACATGCTCCGCAGGCTCTGTACTGCAAGGGAAACCAAACTGCAACTTGCGACGAGCGTAGCACGCAGGGTTCTGACGGTGGAAGAGTCGAAGATCACGCTGTCGGATGGTTTTCCACGTGTTCGGGCCGGAAAAGATCCGGGGTCGGGCATCGGCCGGGCGAGGGCCCGGCGAGCCCTCCTGCGAGCCCCCCGCTCCGGATCTTGCGGGGCCGCGGGGCTAGCCTCCGGATGTGGACAATTCATCCTCAGCGTCACCCTCGGAGTCATCCTCGGAGCCGGCCCCGGAGTCGGCCCCGGACCGGCGCGGTGGCCGCCCCCGCGTCGGTCACATCCAGTTCCTCAACTGTCTGCCCCTCTACTGGGGGCTCGCCCGGACGGGCACGCTGCTCGACCTGGAGCTCACCAAGGACACCCCGGAGAAGCTCAGCGAGCGCCTGATCCGCGGCGAGCTGGACATCGGTCCCGTGACCCTCGTCGAGTTCCTGCGCCACGCGGACGAGCTGGTCGCCCTCCCCGACATCGCGGTCGGCTGCGACGGCCCCGTCATGTCCTGCGTGATCGTCTCGCAGGTGCCCCTGGAGAAGCTGGACGGCGCGCGGGTCGCGCTCGGCTCCACCTCGCGCACCTCCGTACGGCTGGCGCAGCTGCTGCTGGCGGAGCGGCACGGCGTGCGGCCCGACTACTACACCTGCCCGCCGGACCTGAGCCTGATGATGCAGGAGGCGCAGGCCGCCGTGCTGATCGGGGACGCCGCACTGCGCGCCTCGCTGCACGAGGCCCCGCGGCTCGGCCTGGAGGTCCACGACCTGGGGCAGATGTGGAAGGACTGGACGGGGCTGCCGTTCGTCTTCGCCGTGTGGGCCGTGCGGAAGGACTACCTGGCCCGGGTGCCGGGCCTGGTCGCCGAGGTGCACCGGGCGTTCCTGGCGTCCCGCGACGTCTCCCTGGACGAGGTCGGCAAGGTCGCCGAGCAGGCGGCGCGCTGGGAGGCCTTCGACGCGGAGCTGCTGGAGCGCTACTTCACGACGCTCGACTTCCGCTTCGGCGCGGACCAGCTCGCGGGCGTGACCGAGTTCGCCCGGCGCACCGGCCCGACCACGGGCTTCCCCTCCGACGTGCGCGTGGAACTGCTGAAGCCCTGACCCCGGGCTTCGGGGTCAGGGCTTCAGGCGGGGACTACGAGGGGGCGGGCCCCGGTGGAACAGGCCGGGGCCCGGCCGCCGCTCGGGGCGGTCGTCAGGAGGCGGGGATCGGGCCCACCATGTGCTCGCTGATCCAGGCGATGCTGCCGTCGCCCATGCCCTGCACATAGGTCTTGGCGTCGTGCTTGCCGCCCTGGATCACCTGCAGGCGGGTGTGGATCGGCCCCTTGTTGCCGTATGTCTTGATGAACTGGTCGACCTTCGGGATGACGCTCTTCTCCAGCGTGCCGTACTGGAACGCGAGGTAGATGTCCGTGCCCGGCTTGTTGGCGGCGATCAGGTCCTTGGCCAGCAGCTCGGGGTTGTTCGCGTTCTTCTCGGCCTCGTGGCCCTTCCACAGCGGGGAGTCCGGGACGATGTCCGGGCCGGAGGCGATCACGGCCTTGAACTTGTCCGGGTGCTTGAGTACGGCCTTCAGGCCGGAGAAGCCGCCGGAGGAGGAGCCCATGAACGCCCAGCCGTCGCGCGACTTGATTGTCCGGAAGTTGGCCTTCATCAGGTCCGGCACGTCCTCGGTGAGCCAGGTGCCCATCTTCGGCTGGCCGGGGATGTCACTGCCGTCCCAGTAGAGGCCGCCGTCGTCCGGGTGCGGGTTGAGGACCGGCATCGCGAGGATGAAGGGCTTGCTCTTGCCCTCGGAGTACCACTTGGAGATCGACGACTCCAGCTTGAGGTTGTCGTCCATCCAGTAGTTGGAGGGGAAGCCGGGGCCGCCGGGGAGGGCGATCATGACGGGGAAGCCGCTCTTGTCGTACTTCGGGTCCTCGTACTCCTTGGGCGCCCAGACCCACACCTTGCCGGTGAAGCC
>NZ_JAINFC010000451.1 GCF_020740835.1 Streptomyces sp. UNOC14_S4 | reverse complement strand
CCGTACAGCCCGCGGCCTCGGTGGCGCACGACGTGGTCGGCCGCGGGCTGTACGGCATCGGGGAGCTCACCCCGCCCCCGAACCGGGCGGACCTGGTCGAGCCGGTGCTCCAGGCGGCGTACGATCACGCCGGCCTTCCTGTGGTCGTCCACGGCTACGCGCCCACGACCGCGGCGGACGTGCGCACCCTGGCCGGGCTGGCGGTCCGCTACCCGAAGGTGCCGCTGGTGATCAGCCAACTGGCCGGTGCCAACTGGATGGAGGCGATCGAACTGGCCCGGTCCACGCCGAACATCTACCTGGAACTGTCCACGGCGAACATCGTCTTCGCCGTCCGCCTGGCCATCCGTGAACTCCCCACCCGCACCCTCTTCGGCTCGGACGCCCCTTACGGCGACCCCTTGCTGTCCCGCGCCATGGTGGAACGGGTCACGTCCCCCGGCGAGCTCCGCGAGCGGGTGCTGGGCGGGAATCTGGCGGAGCTGCTGGGCTTGGGGTGACCCAGGGGTGCGGTCCTGCCGTTCTCGTTTCGGTCTCGCGTCGCCTCAGATCTTGAGGACGCGGATACCGGGGCCGCAAAGGACCCGCAGGTCCTCCGTATTCGAGGTCAGGACGGTCACCGGTGCGGGCGAAGCCAGCGCGGTCGCGGCGACGATGGCGTCGAGAGCGTACTTGTGGCCGTGAAGCCCGGCCGCGGCGAGGAGCTTGCTGGCGTGGCGGGCGACGGTTTCGGTGGGCGGGATGATGTTCACGCGGGAGACGGCGTAGTCGAAGCGGGCCTGGTTGGTTCTGGGATCGCGGGCTTCGACGAGCGTGACGGAGCTGGTGACGACGCGGATGTCCTCTGCCTCGGCCGCGGCCAGCCACTCGGTGAGTTCGGGTGTGCGGCGTACGAGCTTGGACAGTCCTTCACAGTCCAGGACGAGCGTGCCGCTCATGCGGCGTCTGCCGAGTTGTCCGCATCGCCGCGCAGGAGTGCACGCTTTGCCTCGACTGCAGCCTGGTCGATGGGGCCGTGTTCGGCTTCCGCGTCTTCGATGAGTTCGCGGAGCCGGTCGCGTTCGAGCTGGCGCTGGATGAGGGCTTCGACATAGGCGGACATGCCCCGTTTGCCGGTGCGTTCCTTGAGGGCGGCGATGGTGCCCTCGTGAAGGGAGACGGAGACCGGGCGGACGGGGCCCTCGCCGGGGCCAGGGGAGTCAGGCACGCCACCAGTTTAACAAAAGTCTTGTTATTCGGTGGGCGCCCAGAAAGTAGGCCGACCCCGCGCCGCCCCCTACTCCGTCGGCCTCCGCAACCGCGCCACGAACTTGTACCGGTCCCCCCGGTACACCGATCGCACCCACTCCACCGGCTCCCCCTGCGCGTCGAGCGAGTGCCGCGAGAGCATCAGCATCGGCAGGCCCACGTCCGTGCCCAGCAGGCCCGCTTCCCTCGGGGTCGCGAGCGACGTCTCGATGGTCTCCTCCGCCTCCGCCAGGCGGACGTCGTAGACCTCGGCGAGCGCCGTGTAGAGCGACGCGTACTTCACCAGGCTGCGGCGCAGCGCCGGGAAGCGCTTCGCCGACAGGTGCGTGGTCTCGATCGCCATCGGCTCGCCGCTCGCCAGGCGCAGGCGTTCGATGCGGAGCACGCGGCCGCCCGGGGCGATGTCGAGCAGCGAGGCCAGGCGGTCGTCGGCGGTGACGTAGCCGATGTCGAGGAGCTGGGAGGTCGGTTCGAGGCCCTGGGCGCGCATGTCCTCCGTGTAGGAGGTCAGTTGCAGGGCCTGGGAGACCTTCGGTTTCGCGACGAATGTCCCCTTGCCCTGGATTCGCTCCAGTCGTCCCTCGACGACGAGTTCCTGGAGGGCCTGGCGGACCGTCGTGCGGGAGGTGTCGAACTCCGCGGCCAGGGTGCGCTCCGGCGGCACGGGGGTGCCGGGGGGCATGGTTTCGGTCATTTCCAGCAAGTGGCGTTTGAGCCGGTAGTACTTGGGGACACGCGCGGTCCGCGCGCCGCCCGGCGTGCTCGCGCCCGCACTCTCCGTCGTGCCGCCGTCGGTCGTCACCATCGCTGGCCCACCCGACTCCGATCCTGCTGTTGTCACCGGCTCCTCCGTCTGTCGCGGTCACATCGTGGCACGGGCAGAGCCCGAGGAGCCCGGAGAAGCCCAGGTCGACCTCGAGGTGTCGGTCCGGTAACGGAGCCGACAGCGACTCTTATACACCCTTGACACCCCAAAAGGTCTAGGCCAAGCTGCGGGCACTGGTCTAAACCATTAAAGACCACTTTTGGTCCTTGAGGAGAGTGCTGTGAAGCGGGGACTCATAGCGGCGACTGGTGTCGCGGCCATGCTGATGAGTGTCGCGGCCTGCGGGTCCAGCGACAGTGACAAGGGATCGGGCGACAGCGGTTCCAAGGACGGGGCCAAGGGCAAGACCCTCACGGTCTGGTTCATGGACGGATCCAACCCCGCGGGCTGGACCAAGCAGGTCAAGGACGAGTTCGAGCAGAAGACCGGCGCCAAGCTCGACATCCAGGTCCAGAAGTGGGACGGCATCCAGCAGAAGCTCACCACGGCCCTCTCCGAGTCCAGCCCGCCGGACGTCTTCGAGGTCGGCAACACCCAGACCCCCTCCTACGCCCAGACCGGCGGCCTCGCCGACCTCGGTGACCTCAAGAAGGAGATCGGCGCGGACTGGACGGAGTCCCTCAACAAGCCGTCCGTCTTCGAGGGCAAGCAGTACGCGGCCCCCTGGTGGGCCGCCAACCGCGTCGTCATCTACAACAAGAAGGTCTGGGCGGACGCCGGCATCAAGGACGTGCCGAAGACCCGCGACGAGTTCTTCAAGGACCTGGAGGCCATCCAGAAGAAGGGCGACGCCGAGCCCCTCTACCTGCCCGGCCAGAACTGGTACTTCTTCGACGGCCTGACCATCGGCACCGGCGCCGACCTGGTGAAGAAGGACGGCAACAAGTACGTCTCCAACCTCTCCGACCCCAAGGTCGCCAAGGCCATGGAGATCTACAAGCAGTACCAGTCCTTCTCGAAGGCCCCCAAGGACAAGGACGAGGCCACCCCGCAGCAGGCCGAGGTCTTCGCCAAGGGCAAGACCGGCGCCTTCATCGGCATGGGCTGGGAGGCCAAGACCGCCATCACGGCGAACCCCGCCATCGAGAAGGACCTCGGCTTCTTCACCATCCCCGGTGAGAGCGCCGACAAGCCCGAGGGCGTCTTCCTCGGCGGCTCCAACCTGGCCATCGCCGAGGGCAGCAAGAAGCAGGACCTCGCCAAGGAGTTCCTGAAGATCGCACTGTCCGACAAGAACGAGGGTGCGCTGGCCAAGGAGGTCGGCACCATCCCCAACAAGGACTCCCTGCTCGCGAACCTCAAGGGCAACGCCGCTGCCGAGGCCGCCGGGCCCGCGGTCAAGGGCGGCGGCACCACCCCGCTGATCCCCGAGTGGGCCGAGGTCGAGAACGCCCCGAACCCGGTCAAGGCGTATATGACGGCCGTCCTGAACGGCAAGTCCCCGGAGGAAGCCGCCAAGCAGGTCGAGGCCGACCTGAACAAGCGCCTCGGCAAGAAGCAGTGACCCCGCCGGCGGTACGGGGACGGGGCGCGTAGCCGAAGAGTCCGCCCCGTCCCCGTACCGCCGCGCCCCCACGCATGACGGCACGACGTCACGACGGCATGACGGCACGACAGCTCGGACAGGGAAGAAGGCGGACGACGATGTCAGCGCAGATCGACCAGGTGACGGCGGAACCCGTCACCCGGACCGGCAAGGGCGGCGCGCCGCCACCGCGCCGGGGCCGGGCCGCCGCGGGACTTCCGTACCTCCTGATCCTCCCCGCGGGCGTCATCACGGTCCTGCTGCTCGGCTGGACGATGGTCAAGAACGGCCTGCTGTCCTTCCAGGACCTCAACAAGCGGCAGCTGATCCGGCGCGTCACCGAGTGGATCGGCGTCGACAACTACAGCGACCAGCTGAGCAGTTCCGACTTCTGGAAAGTCACCTTCCGGTCGGTGCTGTTCACCGCGGCCAACGTCGTCCTGATCATGGCGCTGGGCTGTCTGATCGGCCTGCTGCTCGCCCGCCTCGGCACCAAGCTGCGGCTGCTGCTCGCGCTCGGCCTCGTCCTCGCCTGGGCCATGCCCACCGTGGCCGCGACCACCGTCTTCCAGTGGCTGTTCGCCCAGCGCTTCGGCGTCGTCAACTACGTGCTGGACTCGCTCGGCTGGCACTCCATGGCCGAATACAACTGGACCGGCAGCCAGTTCTCCACCTTCTTCGTGGTGACCGTGCTCATCGTGTGGCAGTCGATCCCCTTCGTGGCGATCAACCTCTACGCGGCGACCACCACCATCCCCAAGGAGCTCTACGAGGCCGCCGCGCTGGACGGCGCGGGCCCCTGGAAGCAGTTCACCTCGGTGACCTTCCCCTTCCTCAAGCCCTTCTTCCTCGCCACGACCTTCCTCGAGGTCATCTGGGTCTTCAAGTCCTTCACCCAGGTCTTCGTGATCAACGAGGGCGGGCCCGACCGGCTCACCGAGACCCTGCCGGTCTACGCGTTCGTCGAGGGCATGGGCAACCAGCACTTCGGCGTCGGCGCCGCGATCTCCATCCTCACCATCCTGATCCTGCTGGCCCTGACCGCGTACTACCTGCGCCTGGTCCTCAAGCAAGAGGAGGACGAGCTGTGAAGCGCTCCCTTCCCGCCCGCGCCTGGCCGGGGACGGTGGCCGTCGTCCTCTTCGTGGTCTTCGCCTTCCCCGTCTACTGGATGTTCGGCACCTCCTTCAAGGACGGCAAGGACATCGTCGCGGAAACCCCGCAGTGGTTCCCCACGAGCCCCACCCTCGACCACTTCCGCAAGGCGGTGGACGCGGACGGCTTCTGGACCCTCGTCGGCAACTCCTTCACCGTGACGCTCGTCGCCGTCGCGCTGTCGCTGGTGGTCGCGCTGCTCGCGTCGTTCGCCGTCGCCCGCATGCGCTTCAAGGGCCGCAAGAGCTTCATCCTCGTGATGATGATGGCCCAGATGGCGCCCTGGGAGGTCATGGTCATCGCGTACTACATGATCGTGCGCGACGCCGAGATGCTGAACAGCCTCCCGCCGCTCATCGCCATCTACACCGTCATGGTGCTGCCGTTCACGGTCCTCACGCTCCGCGGCTACGTCGCCGCCGTGCCGAAGGAGCTGGAGGAGTCCGCGATGGTCGACGGGTGCACCCGCACCCAGGCGTTCATCAGGGTGATCTTCCCGCTGCTCGCGCCCGGCATCATGGCCACCTCGCTGTTCGGCTTCATCACCGTCTGGAACGAGTTCCCGATGGTGCTCATCCTCAGCAAGGATCCGTCCGCGCAGACCCTGCCGCTGTGGATCACCAGCTTCCGGACGACCTTCGGCGACGACTGGGGCGCCACGATGGCCGCCTCCACGCTCTTCGCCCTCCCCGTCCTCATCCTCTTCGTCATCCTCCAGCGCAAGGCGGTCGGCGGTCTTACCTCCGGCGCGGTGAAGGGCTAGCACTGACCATCATGGACACGCTCACCCGGGACGCCCTCACGGTCCTCCAGCCGGGATTCACCGGCACCACCGCCCCCGGCTGGCTGCTGCGCAGCCTCGGCGAGGGGCTGGCCTCCGTCGGCCTGTTCGGCCGCAACGTCGCCTCGCCCGAGCAGGTCGCGGCCCTCACCGCGCAGCTGCGCGCCGAGCGCGACGACGTGCTGGTCGCCATCGACGAGGAGGGCGGCGACGTCACCCGGCTGGAGGTCCGCACCGGCTCCTCCTTCCCCGGCAACCTCGCGCTCGGCGCCGTCGACGACCCCGAGCTCACCCGCGCCGTCGCCCGCGAGCTCGGACGGCGCCTCGCCGCCTGCGGCGTCAACCTCAACTGGGCGCCCTCCGCGGACGTCAACTCCGACCCCGACAACCCGGTCATCGGCGTACGGTCCTTCGGCGCCGACCCGGAGCTCGTCGCCCGGCACACCGCCGCGTACGTCGAGGGCCTGCAGGCCGCGGGCGTCGCCGCCTGCACCAAGCACTTCCCCGGCCACGGGGACACCGCCGTCGACTCCCACGACGACATGCCGCGCATCGACGTGGACCTCGGCACGCTGCACGCGCGGGAGCTCGTCCCCTTCCGGGCCGCGGTCGCCGCGGGCACCAAGGCCGTGATGAGCGCGCACATCCTGCTGCCCGCCCTGGAC
>NZ_JAINFC010000450.1 GCF_020740835.1 Streptomyces sp. UNOC14_S4 | reverse complement strand
GGATGCGGAAGGGGCTGCCGTCGAGGGCGAGGAGGGGGTTGGGGGTGGTGAAGTTCGCCATCGGCGGGACGATGCCGTGCTTGAGGACGAGCAGGGTCTTGAGGAGGCCCGCGAGCCCCGAGCAGACGTCGAGGTGCCCGATGTTGGCCTTGAGGGAGCCGAGCGCGCAGTAGCCGGTGCGGTCGCCGTCCTCGCGGAACGCGGCGGCGGCGCCGTCGAATTCGATGGGGTCGCCCTTGAGCGTCCCGGTGCCGTGGGTCTCCAGATAGCCGATGGTCTCGGCGGAGACACCCGCCCGGCCGAGGGCGGCCCGGATCGCGTCGCGCTGGCCGCGCGCGCTGGGGGCGGTGTAGGACTTCTTGTCCGAGCCGTCGTTGGTGACGCCCCAGCCGCGGATGACGCCGTGGATCGTGTCGCCGTCGGCGAGTGCCCGGTCCAGGCGCTTGAGGACGATCGCGGCGACGCCGTTGCCGCCGACCGTGCCGTCGGCGGCGGCGTCGAAGGCCCGCAGGTGGCCGCTCTTGGAGAGGATGGAGCCCTTGACGTAGTGGTAGCCGAGCACCTGGGGGACGTGGACGGCGGTGGCTCCGGCGAGGGCGATGTCGCAGTCGCCCATGAGGAGGGCCTGCGCCGCCTGTTGCACGCCGACGAGGGAGCTGGAGCAGCCGGTCTGGACGCTGACGGCGGGGCCGGTGAGCCCGAGCCGGAAGGCGACGCGGGTGGCCGTGAAGTCGGCGTAGTTGCCGACCATGGTCTGCATGCGGGTGAGCCAGTCGTCGCCGGGCGAGCCCGGCAGGACGTTGTTGACGAGGTAGCTCTGCATCGAATACAGGTGGTGCCCGGTGCTGGCCCAGACGCCCACCCGGGTGCCGTCGCGCTCCCCCGGGTAGCCCGCGTTCTCCAGGGCGTGCTGGGCGCACTCCAGGAACATCCGGTGCTGCGGATCGGTGATCTGCGCCTCGCGGGCGCTCATGCCGAAGTGCTGGGGGTCGAACCCGGCGATGTCGTCGAGGATGCCGGAGGCGCCGACGAAGTCCGGGGCGCGGTACCGCTCGGCGGGCACTCCGGCGGCGGCGAGTTCCTCGTCGGTGAAGCGCGTGACGCGGTCCGCGCCGTCGAGGACGAGGCGCCACAGCTCCTCGGGCGTGTCCGCTCCCGGCAGCCGGAAGGCCATGCCGATGACGGCCATGCGGGGGTCGGGCGAGGGGCTCATGCGTTGTGTCCTTCCACGGTGGGGCCTTCCACGGTGGGTCCTTCCACAGCGGGGAGGTCCCGGTCGTCCTGACCGTCCCGGTCGTTCCGGTCGGCAGGTGCCTCGTGCCGGGGTTCCTTCCTGCCGCGCCGGAACAGGACGGCGAGGACGACGGCGCACAGGACGATCGCGAGGCCGTGGAAGAAGGCGACCACGGGCAGCGGCGCGAAGTGGTCGAGGAGGGCGGCGCTCAGGATCATCCCGAGGCCGAAGCCGATGTTCTCCGCCGAGGCCGAGAGGCCGAAGAGACGGCCGCGCTGCGCGTCGGGAGCGGCCTGGAGCCGCGACACGTAGACGATCTCGGTGAAGCCGTCGGCCATGCCCGCGACGAGCGCGGCCACGACGGTGAGGACGGTCGGCAGGCCGGTGAAGACCACGATGAACGCGGCGGACATCACGCACGACCCGACGATGAAGGCCCGTTCGCCCGCCGTGCGGCCAGGTCCGCCGAGCAGCCGGCCGGACAGTTGCTGCATGACGATGTTGCCGATGGCCCAGGTGGCCCAGAACTGGCTGATGAACGTGGCGGGGTGGCCCGGGTCCAGGTCGCTGGAGTGGATCGGCAGGGCGACGTTGTGGGAGGAGGACCCCAGGCCGTCCACCGCCCGGACGACGATCATCACGGCCAGGAGAGGCGCCGCGCCCAGCAGGGCGCGGTAGGCGGAGAGTGTGCTTCCGTCGCTGTCCCCGGCGGTCTCCCCGGGCTCGGTGGAGCGGGTGCGCACGGGCAGCAGGAAGAGGGTCGTGGCGGAGACCACGAAGGTGACGGCGTCCAGCGCGAAGGCGGTGGTGTAGCCGAAGCGGGCGACCACCACGCCGGACGAGGCGAAGCCCGCGATCATGGCGAGGGAACGGCCGGTCACCAGGAGCCCGTTGGCGCGGGCCCGGTGCTCGGCACCGACGATCTCGGGGACGCTGCTGCGGAGCGCGACCTGGGAGAGCGTCGAGCAGGCGCCGGTGACGACGGCCAGGGCGAAGAGCAGCCCGACGCGCGCGCCGCCGGGCGCGAGCAGCAGCAGGAGCAGGGCCGCCGCCTGGGTGAGGTCGGCCCCGGTCATGAGCAGCTTGCGGTCGTAGCGCGAGACGAGACGGCCGCTCACGAAGCCGGACGCGACGCTGGTGAGCAGACGTACGGCCATGAAGAGGCCCGCGGTGAGGGCGCTGCCCGTCACGTGGTAGATGAAGACGTTGAGGGCCACCATGTTGAGGTAGCTGCCGTACGCCGAGATGCCGTTGCCCATGACGAGCAGCCGGAAGTGGCCCATGCGTGTGCGCCTCCTGATCGGCAGCCGGGATCGCCGCCGCGGATCAACGGGGGACGCACACACGGTCGCCCGGAACGAAGCGCTCCTGGAGCCACGCGAGTTGGGGACTTGACAATGGGCAGTAGGGCCATAACAGGCCATGGACCGGCCGGAAACTACCGCAAGTGACCATCTTTTGCTTGTATTTCACCGAGTCCGTGGTTAGATCGCCTTGTGCGTCCGGTAGCGATGTGCTTGCCCACGGTCGCTTCCGGCGCCGACGCGCCGCCACCGCACCACCTCCTGGAGAGTAGAGATGCCCGGCCACAGCGTCGCCGAGAGCGGGTCGACGAGCCTGTCGCCCCGCGAGCGCGAAGTGCTCGCCCACATCGGCGCGGGATTCACCCACCATCAGATCGCGAGGCGCCTGGGCATCAGTGTCCACACCGTGGGCACGTACACCCGGCGTATCCGGGCCAAGCGCACGGCGCCGACCCTCGCGGACCTCGTCCGGCTGAGCCTCGCCCAGGACGGCGGCTGACGGCCCCCTCGTTCTCTGCCTCGTTCTCCGCGTACAAAAGCGCCGGGCGGGCTGGAATCCCTCCAGCCCGCCCGGCGCTCGCGGAATGACGCCTTCCGGCTCAGTCGACGGTCGCGACGGCCTCGGACGCGACCGCCGCCTCCTCCGCCTCCGCCTTCTTCGCGGCCTTCTTGGCGCGCATCTTCATGACCAGCAGCGAGCCGAGGCCGAACAGCACCGCGGCGAGAAGGCCGAGGTAGGAGAACTGCTTGAGCCACTTCTCGGCGACCTTGCCGACGGAGTAGATCACCGCGACGGTGCCGCCCGCCCAGACGATGCCGCCGAGGACGTTCGCGATGAGGAACTTCCAGTACGGCATCTTCAGCACGCCCGCCAGCGGACCGGCGAAGATCCGCAGCAGGGCGATGAAGCGGCCGACGAAGACGGCCCACATGCCCCACTTGGTGAAGGACGCCTCCGCCTTGGCCACGTGCTGCTCGCCGAAGTGCTTGGGGAACTTCCGGCCGAGCCAGGCCAGCAGCGGCTTGCCGCCCTTGCGGCCGATCAGATAGCCGATCGAGTCACCGATGATCGCGCCCGCGATGGCGCAGGCGGCCAGCACATAGGGGTTGATGTGGTCCTGCGTGGCGGCCATCAGCGTGGCGCTGACGAGCACGATCTCACCGGGAAGCGGGATGCCCAGGCTTTCCAGCCCGATGACCCCGCCCACCAACAGGTAGACGGCGACCGCCGGTACTGTTTCGAGCCACTCCTGGATGTGCAACGCCGGTTCCTCCCCGGTTGACGATCTTCCCCGGCGTGCGCCCGGTGGGCGCACGCCGGGGAAGCCTACTGGAGGAGAAGACTCCCCGGAGAGGCCGCGGGTTGCGAGGGGCGGGCCGTTTGTTCGGGTCGCTTGTCGGGATCGCCTGTCCGGGCTGCCCCCTGCGGCCCGCCCTGGATCGCCTCACATCCGCTCGGCATGGCGGCGTCTCCGGCGGGCAGAGGAAGTACAGCCCTGGAATACACATCGCTCCTCGGCAAGCGAGAAGAGCGAAACACGCGACCGTGCTCTACGTCACAGATCCACACATCTGCACACCTCACGGAGCGAGCGCTTTTCGGACGCCACTCCGGGAGGCGGAGCGGGAGACCCCCGGTGGGTAAACGCCCGCTGAATACGTGTTTCGGCCGCAGGGAATCCGCCAGCCGGTCGGCATGCCGCCGCCACGGGTCCGCGCCGCACCGCGCCACCTGCGATGTTCGTACCCGATGAGCTCGCACAGTGACGCGGCACACATAAGAGAGGGTTCACGTGAAACCGCCTCCCCCGGGTTGCGCACCCCATCCCATGACGCGCCGATAAACGACCGACAAGGCTTCCGATTGGCATTCCGATTGACCATCCCGGCCCGGACGCATTCACACCCTTTCCGAAAACCGATGGAACGGCATAGGGCGCCGCCTTTTTCAACAACCACCCCTCCCCTCCCGTCAGGCACCCGCTCTCCCGAACACGCCTGGCGACAAGCCCGGACGGCGGCCCGGTCCCGGCCAGGAGACCGGGGAGTCGCAACGGAATCCAGCCTCCCCGGCCGAAGCGACGCCCCCCATTCCGGCCGACGCCCGAAAGTAACCCAGCGTGAGAGCGGCGACAGAATCCGGCCCAAGCTCGACAGGAACGCATAAACGACCGGGCACACGCCCCCGACCAGCTGATTCCCGCCCCGGCCAGGCAATCGGAACATCAGATACCGTTTGGCGTCAATAAATGTTGCGCGACCGCCCGGCCGCGACGAGCCCGTCCGTCTCCACAGCTCACCAATCTTTTCGGCCCGCCGTACGGGCAGGCCGCCGGACGTGGCGCGGGGCGCGGAAAGGCCCTGGCGCATTGATCGACCCTTGCCGATTCCCGTCTTTGACGCCCGAGTTCCGGCGACCGTACGTTTCTCTCCGTGTTCGGCGGTTCCCGTCGAGGATCCACCGAATGGGAGATCCGATATCCATCCCCCGCCGCGGGAATCCGCCGAACACGCTCCAGTGAATGCACATCACCTCCGCGTTCCGGTGAAATACCCGCCGGCCGAAGCGAAAGGAAAACGCCGTGACAGATTCGGAAACCGCGCCCACCGGCGCGCAGATCCCGCTGATCGCGACCGACGGGCCGTCCATCGACGGCTGGACCAGGGCTCCCTTCTCCGTGACGCAGGCGCCGGGGATCCTGACGTCGGCACGCGGAGGCGCACCCGTCTACCCGGGGGTGCGGCTGGAGGCCACCGCCGACACGGTTCCTCCGCAGAACGTCTTCGTGTCGCTCCCGGGAGGCAAGAACCTGGCGTTCGTCACCGAGGGCGAGGGCCCGTGCCAGCTGACTGTGCAGGACTCCGCCGGTGGCACGAAGTCCTACCCCGGATCCGTGCTGCCGGGCGGCCAGGCCGCCGTCTTCCAGGGCGTCGACCTGGCCCTGCCGAAGAAGGGCGCGATGTCGGCGGCGTGGGTCGCCGTGACGGCCTCCGGCGACACCCCCCTCGGCGACACGAACCTGACCTTCGCCATGGGTGACCAGGCGTCGCCTTCGACCGTCGTCCGCGTCGTGCAGTACATCCCGTTCTCGGTGTCCCCCGCGGTGACACCCGTGCCGTTGTCGCGCGGCGGCAAGCACGGCTACCCGGGCGTGGTGGCGCTGGCGGCCGGCAGCGGGACGGTCTCACCGCAGGACGTCTACGTGGCCCTCCCCGAAGGCAAGGGCCTGGCATTCGTCAACGAGGGCTCGGTCGGGGACTGCCAGCTCACCGTGCTGCACGACAAGAGCACGTACCACTACCCCGGAACCCTGACGCAGGACGGGCAGGCCGTCTACTTCACGGGCGTCGATCTGCACCTGACGAACACGGGCCCGACGCCGACGACGTCGTCGGTATGGGTCCCCGCGAAGGCGTCCAAGGACGCCCCGCTCGGCGGCGCGAACCTGACCTTCGCCGTGGGTGACCAGGCGTCGCTCTCCGCGCGCATCACCGTCCAGGCCGCATCGGCCGCCTGACCGTCGGGCCTTCCGGCCGGAGGGGCGCCACGAGAGAGACCGCCCGCGCGGCTCGCGGGCCGCGGAGAGATCCCAGCTCGCGAGAAGCCCGCGCGGGCGGGCCAGGAGAAGGCGCCCCGCCCTGCGTTCCCGTCACGTTCTCGTACGCCCCGTCCCGAAGGAGACCCACGCACGTGGAC
>NZ_JAINFC010000045.1 GCF_020740835.1 Streptomyces sp. UNOC14_S4 | reverse complement strand
GCCCATTTCGGGGTTCGGCCGCTCACCTCTGACCGCGGCGGCCGAACCCCTCTCTCCCCGTTGGAGGAGCACCTCAGCATGACCGAGATCAACGTGTCCGGTCCGCCCATCGAGGCGTCGGACGAGGAAAAGTCCGCTGCAGTTCTGCCGTTCAAGCTCAAGAAGTCCCCCGCCCCCGCACCTGCTGAGCAGGCGCCGGACACGGTGAAGCCGGGCGAGTGGGAGGCCGAACTCCCCGACACCGAGGACCCCGAGGCCGAAGGGCTCACCGAGGGCGCGGCCGTCGACCCGCCCAAGGAGGTCTATCCGCCGTCCATCACTGAGTGGATGGAGGAGCGTGACAAAGTCCGTCAGCCGGTCTTCCCCGAGTGGGTGAAGCTTCCTGACCAGCGCAAAGCCGTCCGTAAGTGGGCGGTGCGGCACTACTCCACGATGCTCGGCTACCACGCCTGGCGCCTGCCGTGCGTCTACACGCCCAAGCTGCTCGCCTACTCGCCGCGCGGAGCGTGGCGCTGGTCGTCGGCAGTGGGCCGGTGGGTCTTCGACGCAGAGGGGCGGGCCCTGCGCCTGGCCTCGGTGCTCGATGAGGACGCGGCGACGTATTTGAAGCTGTCGCGTCAGCGAGATGCCCGGGTACGGATGCGGTCGGTCATTGCGACCGTGTCCAGCGTCGCCGGCCTCACGATCGCTCTGCTGCTGTGGGTCATGGCGCCCACCTGGCTGCTCGCCCTGTCCATTGCCGCCCTGACCACGGGTTTCGGGCTCGGGGGGACACCCGCGGACAAGCCGCTCATCGACCGCGCCAAGGTGACGTTCCGCAAGCGCAAGCTGTCCTCGGACATCGTCATCCGCGCCCACGAGGCAGCCAAGCTGACCACGAAGGATCAGACGATTGCCTTCCCGCGGCCGATCGGCCGGGACGGCGACGGCTGGCGCGTGGTGGTCGACCTGCCCTACGGCATGACCTTCGAGGACGCCCTCAAAGCACACTCCAGGCTGGCGTCGGGTATGGACATCGCGCCCACGCAGCTGTTCATGGACAAGGACGAGACCAGCGGCCGACGTGTCTCCTACTGGATCGCCGACCGTGACCCGCTCGCCGTCCCGTCCGGCAAGACGCCGCTGCTCGGAGCCACCCGAGTGGACTTCTGGAAGCCGTTCCCGTGGGGCGTGGACGAGCGCGGCAACCCGGTGATGGCCACCATGCTGTGGCTGTCGCTGCTGGTCGGCGCGGTACCGCGGCAGGGCAAGACGTTCTCCGCCCGCACCATCGCGCTCGCCGCCGCCCTGGACCCGGACGTCCGCCTGATCGTGTTCGACGGGAAGGCGTCCCCGGACTGGCGTTCCTTCGCCAAGGTCGCCCACCGGATCGGCTTCGGCATCGTCTCCCGGGACGGCTTCGATCCGGTGATGCACCTGGTCAACGCGTTGATGGAACTGAAGGCCGATGTGGAGGACCGCTACCACCGGCTCTCCGAACTGCCCTTGCACATCTGCCCGGAGGGCAAGCTCACCCCGGAGATCAGCCGGGATCGGAAGCTGAACATGCCGCTCACCCTCGTGGTGGTGGACGAGGTGCAGGAGTACCTGCAGCACCCCACCCACGGCAAGACCATCCTTGACCTGCTCGTCTACCTCGCCCGCGTCGCCCCGGCGGTCGGCGTCTCGGTCATGAACTCCACACAGAAGCCCGACGACACCGCCTGCCCGTCGGTGCTGCGCGACCAGCACCAGGCCCGCTTCTCGCTGCGGGTCGGCTCGTACCACGTCTCTGAGGTGGTGCTCGGTGCCGGTTCCTACGGGGAGGGCCTGGACGCGTCCAAGCTGCTCAAGTCCCACAAGGGCGTTGGCCTGCTCAAGGGCATGACGGACGACTCGGGGATCGTGCGCACCTACCTGGCCACCGGCCGCGATGCGGACACGATCCTCAACCGAGCCCGTGCCCTGCGCGAGGAAGAGGGCACGCTGTCCGGCGACGCCGCGGGCGAGACCAGCAAGACGCGCAGCGCGGACGCGATCCTCGACGACACCGCCGCAGTGCTCGGGCGCAGCGAAGACAAGGTGTGGTCGGAGACCGTCGTCGACCGCCTTGCCGAGTTCGCCCCCGCGGTCTACGGCGAGTGGGCCGACCTGGAGGGCCGCGCCAAGGCCGACCAGCTCGCCACCGCACTCAAGCCGTACGGCATCACCACGAGCCAGGTGTGGGGCAAGACCGAGGACGGCAAGGGCGCCAACCGGCGTGGCATCGAGCGTCAGCACATCATCGACGCGATTACGCAGCGCAACAAGAAGCGGGGCGATAAGTAGGCGCCGGAGGCCGCTAGGTCTAGCGAGCAAGGTCGCTAGACCTAGCAACCTCGCTAGCGACCCACATAGCCCCTGATCAGGTCGCTAGCACCTAGCGACCCACCTGCGCAAACCCCGGAAACCCGCTCCGAGAGGCCCCGATGACCCTACCCCTGCTCGCTAGCACCACCCTCGCACTGATCACGATCAGTTACATCGGAGTGTGTGCGGTCTCGCCGTGGAAGTCCTGCCGCCGCTGCGACGGACTCGGCTTCCAGCTCACCCACACTCGCCGCGGCAAGCCCAAGCGCGGCAAGCACTGCCGCCGCTGCGACGGCAACGGCATCCGCATACGCCGCGGACGCCACCTCTACCACCTGTGGGTCCGCACCTACCGCACGGGCCGCGCCGCCGACGAAGCCGCCGCCAAGACGCCGGGCGCCAACTCCCGGAAGACGTCGACCACATGACCGCAATCCTGCGCTTCGCGCTCGCGACTGTCGCCCTCGGCCTGCTGCTGGCCTCCTGCCCCGCCCGCTGAACGAAAGGAGCACCCGCCCGTGGCGGTCAACGTCTCCGCGCTCCTCCTGCTCGGCATCGCCGCCATCTTCATCGTCCGGTCCAGGGCCGGAGGCATCGGCCCCGCCATCGTCCTGTTCCTGCTCGGCTTCTTCACCGCCGGGACCGGCGCCGACGAGCCGATCCGCAATCTGTGCGCCTCCGTCTTCAACTTCCTCGCCAGTCTGCGGACCTGAGAGGAGCTCCGCCGTGAACCAGCCCGCTCCCTACCGCCCGACCGAGACGGCCGACGCCGTCCACTACCCCACCCCGATACCGGCCGCGGCGCCGATCGTGCCCGTCCAGCCGGGCCACATCCCCGCCGTCCAGAGCGTCGTCCTGCCCGACGGCCGTGTCGTCACCGGCTACGCCATCGAACCGACCAAGCCCGAACCGGTCGCCGCCAGGCCGCCCGTCTCGCGGGCCGCGGTGAACATCGCCCTCGGGGGCGTCGGCTTCGCCGCAGTGTGCGGCGGACTGCTGATGCTCACCACGTTCGTCGCCGCCCTCACCGCGCTGATCACCCAGCTCATCATCCTGGCCGCAGTCATCTTCGGCGGCTTCATCGCCGTCCAGCTCTTCGCCGGATCGGGCGGCGCGACCACGGTCAACATCCGCAAGGCCGTCATCAAGCGCAACCACTTCCACACCTGAGGAGGGCCCCGTGCCGAAGTGGCCGGACAAGACCATCCCGAACTTCACCGACGAGGAACTGAACGCCGCGATCGAGCAGCACGAGAGCAACCCCGACCCGGTCATCCGGCAGATCGTGCAGGGCTGCTGGCGCGAGTGGGAGCGCCGCCGCGGCATCACCATCGACACCGAGGAGCAGGCCGAATGAACCACCCCCAGAGCCCGGTAGCGCTGGCCGACCAGGCCGCCGAAGCCGTCCGCGCCATCAACCACACCACCCGCGCGCCGGGGGCGGACTGGCAGTACCCCAGCGACGCCTACAGCCTGATCGGAACGCTCGCGCACCTGTCGCGCATGCTGCCTCAGGCCATCACCCAAGCGCTTCAGCCCGTAACCGACGCTCACGAGGCCGACCGGCTCACCGTGGACGGCGGCAAGGACCCCGACCAGGCCGCATCGTCCGCCGTCCAGACGGCGCGCGTCGCGATCGGCCGCGCCCAGCGTCTCGCCGAAGCCCTCGACCAGGTCCACTCAGCCCTCAGCCCGCTCGGCTACGACATCAGCGACGACGAGGACGAGTTCGCCGACTGCCCCCACTGCGCGGCAGAGGACGACGACGGCGAGATCTACCCGCACTGCTGCGGGTGCGGCGCCGACGGCAGCGGCGAACGCCCCGACTGCACCTGCGCCTAGCTGTGCCCGGGGCGGGCGCCATCTCTTCCACAAGCCGCGCCCGCCCCGGTGTCTCCCATCCCTCCAAGAGAGCAGGAGAACCCGTATGAGTCCTCCGACCGCACTGCGGCTCGGCTCGCTGTGCACCGGATACGGCGGCCTGGACATGGCCGTACAGGAGGTGTTCGGCGGCTCGCTGGCCTGGGTCGCGGACAACGACCCCGGGGCCAGTCGCATCCTCGCGCACCATCACCCCGGGACGCCGAACCTGAGCGACATCACCGCCGTCGACTGGGCCCGCGTCGCACCGGTCGACGTGCTGCTGGGCGGTTATCCGTGCCAGCCGTTCAGCTCTGCCGGCAAGAGGAAGGGAACCGACGATGCCCGGCACATCTGGCCCCACATTGCCCGTGCCCTTGGCGTTCTACGACCCCGGTACGCGGTCTTTGAAAACGTCGCAGGGCACCTTTCTCTCGGATTCGATGCCGTCCTCACTGACCTTGCCGCCCTCGGGTTCGATGCGCAGTGGTGCACTCTTCGCGCGTCCGACGTCGGCGCCGCCCACCAGCGCAAACGCCTCTTCGTCCTCGCGTGGCCTGCCGACTCCGGCGGCCCGGGACTGGCGTGGGGGCGGGCAATCGGGTCAGCTCCCGACGGCCGTCACGTCGCTGCTGCCGACGCCGTCGACGTCCGAGGCGACCGGAGCGGGGCACGCGGCACAGGGCGGCATGAACCTGCGGCACGTCGTCTCGCTGCTGCCGACACCTGTGGTCGGGGACTCCGAGGGAGCCCGGCAGTCGACCGCCCCCCATCCGCGCAGCACCTCGTCGACTCTGACGGATCTCGCATTCACCGGGGCGCTCCTGCCGACGCCGCGGGCGTCGGAGAACGAGAATCGGCAGACGAAGCGCACCCCGTCGCAGGAGGCCGGAACTCACGGCAAGTGCCTGGCTGCGGAGGTGGCCAGCCTCCTGCCGACGCCGCGGGCGACGGTCGGCACGAAGGGCGGCCCGAACCAGCGCGGCAGCAAGGGGGACCTGACGCTCCCGTCGGCGGCGCACCGGATTGGGGCGACTACGCTGGCGCTATCGCCCGCTGGGAACGCGCCCTCGGGCGACGTGCCCCCGGGCCAACTGATGCTCTGGGACGACTGAACCCGCCGTTCGTCGAATGGCTCATGGGGCTACCGCCGGGGCACGTCACCGACGTACCGGAGCTGTCGCGCTCGGCACAGCTCAAGGCCCTGGGCAACGGCGTCGTACCGCAGCAAGCCGCCCGCGCGCTGCGCCACCTCACCCAAACCGCACACGGCGCCGACACCCGCGCCGACGCTGCCTGACACACGCCCGGGGCGGGCGCCATCTCTTCCACAAGCCGCGCCCGCCCCGGGGTCTCCCATCCCTCCAAGAGAGCAGGAGATAACCCAGCATGACCCATCCCGCCCTGAGCCGGCGAGACCACCTCAGCACCGCGCTGCGTCTCGCGGTCGACGGCTTGCCCGTCCTGCCGCTGCACAAGGGCAAAGTGCCCTTCGCCAACTGCCCCGCCTGCCTGTACACCTCGTGCGGCGGGCGTCCCCACATGAAGACCCCCGGCCCCTGCACCTGCCCGAAGCCGTGCCACGGATGGGCCGCCGCCACCACCGACCCGTGGACCCTCAACTCACCCCAGTGGGCGGCAGCGTGGCGCGAGGCGGCGGCGGTCGCCTACTACCCGGGCGGCGCGGGCCTGACCGTCGTCGACCTCGACCACGCTGACGCCGTCGCCTGGGCCCGCGACGCCCTGCCAGCCACCCGGACCGTGCGCACCACGCGCGGACAGCACTGGATCTACCAGGGCACCATGCCGTCCGCGAACGGCGTCCGCGACGGCGTCGACATCAAGTCGACGATGGCCTACGCCCGCTGGCGCGGACCCGGCACCGGCACCCTCGCCGCGCTGCCCGAGGCGGTCCGCACGCTCGCCATCAAGGAGGCCGCCCTCGTCCAGCCCGCGCCATACGCCTTCACCGTACCCGCGCGGGCCGCTGAGGGCGCGTGCCCTCACCGCACGCCCGCCTTCCTGGAACGTGGCATCGCCATGGCGGAACAGCGCATCACCGAGGCGTCCAGCAGCATTCACGCGACCGTGTACGCGACGTTCTTGGCCGTGCTCTCCGTCCACGGGCGGTGCGGCTGCCTCACCGAGGACCACGCGGCGCGGTTGTTCGCCGCCGCGCAGGCCAAGGGCGAGTCACCGCGGCACTGCGCCGACGCGTGGACGAACGCCCGTACGAGGTTGGGGCTGTAGTCATGTCCGAGGACGACAAGACCCCGGCCCGCGAAGTCATCGCCGACTACGCGCAGGCCCACTTCCGTTACTTCCGCACCGCCGACGGCACCGTGTACGCGCAGAAGAACGGCCACCCCGTGGCCCGTCCGATCCGCTCCCAGGGAACGTCAGGGAGCCACCGGCAGGAACTCATGGTCGGCCTGTTCAAAGACGGGGTCGGCGTGTTCAACGGCACCGCGCTCAAGGAGGCGTTGGACTTGATCGAGGCACTCGCGCTGGACGAGGACACACAGCAAGTGCACATCCGCGTCGCGCCCGGATTCGACGGCGCGACCTGGCTGGACCTGGGCCGCAACGACGGCCAGTCCGTCCGCATCCACGCCACGGGGTGGGACATCGTCACCCCCGACCCGGCAGAGGTGTGCTGGCGCCGCACCCAGCTCACGGGCGAACTCCCCCTGCCCGTCAAGGACACCGACGGCAAGGGCATCGACCTGCTCTTGCGGCTGTGCAACTTCGCGACCGCCGAGACCGAGTGCCTGGCCATCGCCTGGCTGATCGGCTGCCTCGGTCCGTCCGTGCCCGTGCCCGCCCCGTTCCTCACCGGCCCCCAAGGCGCGGGGAAGTCCACGGGCGGGCGGATGCTCGTGCGGATCATCGAGGGCATGAGCGGTGACCTGCGCCGGGCCCCGAAGGACGAGGAGAACCTGATCGCGGCCGTCGCCGCGGGATGGGTCACCGCCCTCGACAACCTCTCCCACCTCACCCCGGACCTGTCCGACGCCATGTGCTGCATCGTCACCGGTGCCGAGAACATCAAACGCGCCCTGTACACCGACGGCGACGTGGTGCGGGCCCGCTACCGGCGCCCGCTGCTCATGACCGGTATCGACGTGGGAGTCATCCGTCCCGACCTTGCCGAACGGCTTCTGCCGCTCCGGCTGGAAAGGCCCAAGGTGCGGCGCACCGAGGCGGAGCTGTGGACGGAGTACGAGGAGATCCTTCCCGTCGTTCTCGGCTCGCTCCTCGACCTCACGGTCAAGGTTCGCGCCGCTGAGGCCGACATCCCCACCGACCTGCGCATGGCCGACTTCGCGCACCTGTGCGCGCAGCTCGATGCGGCAACCGGGTTCGGGGCCCTCGCCGCGTACCGGGCCAGCCTGGACGACCTCAACGACGACGTGATCGAGGGCGACCTCCTGGCACAGACCGTCTTGCAGTACGCGGCCGACATCGAGCCGGGGACCGAGGAACGCATGACCTCTGCCGAGTGGCTGCACGGCCTCACACGGCTCTACAGCGGCGAGGACTGTCGCCCCCTGCCCAAGGGCTGGCCGACCACGGGAAAGGTCCTCTCCGACCGTCTCAAGCGTCTTCAGCCGACCCTCGCCGCCCGTGGGGTCCTCATCGACTGGGGGCGTACCAGCGCCGCCCGCTACATCGAGATGACCCGCCAAGCGGCACCGGTCCCGCATCAGCAAGAGCAGATGCTCTGACCTCGGATTACGTGACCGAACGCACAAGCAAGAAGAGCACCACGCGCCAGCCCCGGGGTGCTCTTCTTGCTGTTGGGCGCCTTGCGCCGCCCGATGGTCGCGCCGCGAAGCGGCTCCTTCTTCACGTTCTGAGGAGCACCGCGCACCACAACAGACACCCCCTCTCTTGTCCTAAGGAAAGAGACCCTGCGTCACCCGCGTCACCCGACGTCCCGAAACGTCCCGTGACCCGCCATAACAGGAGTGACGCAGACAGAAGAAGGCTGCGTCATCCCGCGTCATCCGTGTCACCGATGGCGGATGCCTGTGTCACTGATGACGCAGCTCCGGCCCACCTGCGTCACGCAGAGGCACAGGTCAGCGGACCTATGTGACGCGGATGACGTGATGACGCAGAAATCCCAACCTCGGACAGAAGCCCTCGCACAGGAGGACTCAGGTTGAGCACCGTAGCGATCGCTCCCGAAGACCCCACCTTGGCTCTGCTCACTGTCGAAGAGGCGGCCCGTCGCCTCCGTATCGGCCGAACCCTCTGCTTCCAGCTCATCCGCTCTGGAGAGCTGGAGTCCGTCACCCTCGGGCACCTCCGCCGCGTGCCCGCCGACGCCGTACACGAGTACGTCACTCGGCTTCGCCAGTCCCACCGATCCGCCACGGTTGCCGTGGCCGCCGCATGAGGAGCGCGTACGTGTCAGACGAGAACGAGAGCAAGGACAGCTCGAAGAAGCGGACCCGCCAGCCCAACGGCCGATCTTCCATCTACTTCGGCAAGGACGGGAAGTGGCACGGCCGCGTCACGGTCGGCATCCGCGACGACGGGCGGCCCGACCGCCGTCACGTCGAACGCAAGACCCGAGCGGAAGTGGCTTCCGCCGTACGCGAGTTGGAGAAGCAGCGCGACGCCCAGACCGTCCGGAAGCCAGGCAAGCCCTGGACGGTCAAGACGTGGCTGACGCACTGGGTGGAGAACATCGCGCCCCTCGGGGTGAACGAGAACACGATGGTGGGCTACGGCGTCGCCGTCCGGAAGCATCTGATCCCCGGTCTCGGGGCACACCGCCTGGACAGGCTCAAGCCGGAGCACATCGAGACCTTCTACGGGAACATGAAGGACGCAGGCCGGAAGCCCGCCACGATTCACCAGATTCACCGCACCTTCCGGGTGGCCCTGAATGAGGCGGTCCGGCGCGGCCACCTCGGGCAGAACCCCGTGAAGCTGGCCAAGGCTCCCCGCCTCCGCGAACAGGAAGTCGAGCCGTTCACGGTCGACGAGGTGCAGCGGCTGCTCGCCACGGCGGACAAGCGCCGGAACTCTGCTCGGTGGGCCGTCGCGCTCGCCCTTGGACTCCGGCAGGGGGAAGCCCTCGGACTCAAGTGGTTGGACGTCGACCTGGACAGGGGCGTCCTCATGGTCCGCCGGAGCCGACGGCGCCCGCAGTACGCGCACGGCTGTGGCGACACCGACCCCTGCGGACGTAAGGCCGGGTACTGCCCCCAGCGGCAGCGCACGAACCCGGAGGTGGCCGACACCAAGTCGCGCGCAGGCCGACGGGCGGTCGGTCTTCCTCCACAGCTTGTGGATCTGCTGCGCGAGCACCGGACCAAGCAGGATGCCGAGCGCGGTGCGGCGGGCGACAAGTGGACGGATGAGGGGTGGCTCTTCGCGACCGAGACGGGCCGCGGCACCTCGCCCCGCACCGACTACGACGACTGGAAGGAGCTACTGCAAGCCGCGAAGGTGCGGGACGCCCGGCTGCACGACGCCCGGCACACTGCCGCGACGGTCCTGCTGATCCTCGGAGTCGCTGAGCGCGCCGTCATGGGCCTCATGGGTTGGTCCTCGACTGCCATGGCAGCGAGGTATCAGCACATGGTCGACACGGTCCGGAACGACATCGCCCGACAGGTCGACGGACTCATCTGGAAGCCGAGCGGCGACCGGCTGGACGATGGTGATGATGGGGCCGCAGGGGTTCTCGTACCGGCCAGCTGAGAGCCAACTGAGACGGTAACTGAGACGGAGCAGCACGAAGGGCCCGGTCCAGAGGACCGGGCCCTTCGTCTACCTGCGGTAGCGGAGGGATTTGAACCCGACAGCGTGACGCGTCTCACCTGCGGTTTTGTCGGAGAGCCCGGAAAATCGGGGCGTTTCGATCCTGCTCGACCCCTCTCCATCCCCCTCCGTCGAGGGGTGTGTGGACATGTCCACACACCCGGAGAGGGGGTGAGTCGGGGCGGGGTGAGCCCCTACCGGCCTGTCCAGGTAGACCTTAGGGGAGCTTTCTCTTGCGCAGGGCGGCCACCATCCGACGAGCCCCGGGCGAGAGTGCCGCCACGGCTCGGCATTACGGACAGTAGTCATTGTGGCGGCCGTACTGCGAAGGAGGCTGCTCGCTTCCCGCAGCGAGGGCTCCGAGCGCGACGGCCGTGGCGAGGTTGCGAGAGGAGGGCGGCTCGCCGTGCGCGGCGATGTACGTCTCTTCGCGCTGCGGGCGATCCGCCGTGAAGGTTTTCAGACCGCGGTCGGCGAACCGCGCCATAGCGGTCTGAATGGCCTGGCGGCGCGTGTCGATGCCGAGCAGCGGCGTACTGGCGACCTCGCGACCACCTGCCGGTACCCATCCTCAGCGCCCCGGAGAATCCCCCGGTGCGTCTGCTCGATCAGGCCGATGGTCTCGTGCGCGAAACGGTCGACCGCGTGCGTGTTGGGGGTGGCCTCCGCGATCCGGCGGGCGTCATCGTCGGCCAGGGCGCCGAGTTCGACGAGACTGGAACGCGCCCCGGTGCTGTACACCTCGGCGACGACGTCGAACACCTCGGCCTGCATAGCCGTGTTGAGCGCGTCGACGACGCCCGCCGAAGCGCGGCGATGCCGCGGAGCTTCGCGATGACCCAGCCGGGCGCGTCGAGATCGGCGGCGAGCTGCTGGGTGACGATGCCAAGGAGTCGCTGTGCGGCGTCCGAGTGGAGATTGCGGACGCTGGCGGGGAGGCCCTCGACCATCCCTGGGTGGATGGGCACAGCGCCCCCTGAACAGCTCTTCAACGCCATCGATGACGCCCAGTCGGACGCCTCGCGTGGCGGATGTGGAACGGCACAGGCCGGGGAGTGGGGGACCGCGGTGCATCGAAGCCCTGTGCATGGAACACCTCTCTAGTCACAGGGATGTTCACGCGTGACCGATGTCGTAACAACAGGATTACAGCCCGGGCGCAGCCTTGCGCGCTCCGTTACGCCGACACCTAGGATCACGCCCAGCACGGGAGGGGCCCGCAGACAACACTGTCTCGGCAGATAGCGGATTGAATGCGCGCCCCTCCGCGCGTCCCTGGCGCTTCCACCTGATGGCAGAAAACACCCATAACGGCCCCCGGTAACGGGAGGCCTCCTCCTGATAAAAGGACGGAACGGCATGGAGAATACGACACCTTCGCGCAAGAGCAATACCTCGCACGCACGATTTGGCGAGAAGCGCGCCCCCCTGGAGGAGGCCCATCAGCGGTTCTGCAAGGAGATCTATGAGGTTACGGACCGGGGTGACCTGGATCAGTCCCTTGTTGACGGCCTGATTGAGGTTCTGACGGAGGAGGTCGGCGCGGAGCTGGTCCAGGAGCTCTTCCAGGAGGTGATCGATGAGGTGATCGATGAGTGGGGCGGTTGCTAGCCGGAAGGTTGCTGCTTACGTTTGGTAAATCTATGGCTCCGGCCGCTACGGCTTGCCGCAGAGGACCGGAGCCAAATGATCACTGAGCCTGATCAAGATCTCTCTGTCGGTAGCCTTTCGCCCACGGGCGTCTCGGCGTAGCCCCGCCCCGGGCTGCCGATGTGCTGCCAGGGGCGGGTGGCCAGGGCTGAGCGGGAACCGTCGAGTCTCTTCGGCGGTTTCTGCCATCTGCGGGTGTCGCGCCGTACACAATGGCGGGCATGCCGGAACTCCAGCGCCTCGTTGACGACCTCGCTGCCCAGTACCTGGCCGGCCGGTGGACGCCGTACCCGGAGGAGGAGCGGCGCGTGGCGATCCTCTCGCTCGCTGCCAGCATCGACGGCGGTTTGGAGGGGTTGGTAGCTGGAGGCGCACTCACCGGTTCATCGATTGCCGAGGCGTTGCGTCCGCACCCAGACCTTGACTCCTGGCGGCTGACACCGGTGCTACGCGTTTACCCGGCTGGGGACAATCACAGCAGGGCTTTGACCCGAGACCTCTTGGACGCTGTGACCCGGACTCCGGCACCAGCAGGCTCATACATCCAGTCTCCGGCCGTCTACACCGGACCAGCGGTCTTCCTCGCCGGTGGAATTACCGGTTGTCCGGACTGGCAGACCAGGGCGGCCCTGCAACTGCGTGCGACGGGGATGGAAGCCGCCGTCCTAAACCCACGGCAGCTGGCCTTCCCCGGTGGTTCGGAGGCCATGCGCAGGCAGATTGCTTGGGAGCACGAACATCTGCACCGCGCTCAAGCGATCTTGTTCTGGTTCTGCGCCGAGCGCGACCAACCGATCGCCTTGTACGAACTCGGGGCCGCCGCGGCACGCGGCGCTCGTATCGCCGTGGGTACGGACGCTGAGTACCCACGGCGGTTGGACGTGATTGAGCAGCTGCGGCACGCGCGGCCGGAGGTGGCTGTTCACAACTCTCTGGCCTCCACCGTCCGTGCGGCCGCGGCCCTCATGCGGGACTGCACGGCCCGGACATGAGCCCGGGGTTTCCTCTGGCAGAAGCTGTTACGCGTCCTCAGTCGAGCACCATCCGGTGATTTGGTAGCGCTGGAGGTTGTGCTGAGCCGTGAAGCTCATGACCCACTTCTCTTGGCGTGAGTCGATCACTATCAGCCGTGGGTCAACTGTGTTGTTCGGCGTGAGCAGCACCATGGGCACCGAAACGGGGCACTCACGCCCTTCCGCCGACTCCGCGCGGAAGACCCGGTCAGTGAGCATGCCCCCCGCGAGGAGCCCGACACGGTGGTACTGGGCGGAGACCATGCGGAGGACGCCGTCCAGTTCGATCGCCACCATGCGGTTCTCCGGCTGGGCCGCCGCCTGTTCGCAGGGGCACGGCTCGTTGTACGGCGTTCCGTCGGCATAGACAGGGCGGTCGGCAAGGTGCCACTGGGCGCCTTCACAGACGCGTCGAGTGTGGCATGGGCACTTTGGGCAGTCTGCTGGCCTCGGGCGCTCGTAGTGCGGGCCGAACGGCTCGGGGAACAGGTCGTCGTTCATGCTCTGGCCTCCGTGGACATGCGGGAGAGTGCTGCAACGGTCTTGTGGAGGGTGTCGGACAGGGCGCGGGCTTCGTCGCCAGCTTGACCCAGGAGCTGAAGCAGTGCGCTGGCCGCTTCGCCAGCGTCGGCTCCGTCATCCATATGGATCAGGCCCATGGACAGTTGCCGCCGCGTCGTGATGGACAGGTGGCGCAGGGTCTTCGGGAGCTCGTCGACCATCGCCGTAAGGGGTGCCGTGACGGCGCTGACCATGGGCGGGTAGGGCAACCGGTCCGGGGCAATGGTGATGTCGTTGACCTGCTGTATTGCTGCTACAGCAGCATCCGCCGCGCGCACTGCGGCGGCGTGGGGCGTGCTCAAGAGCGCACGTCGTTGAACGGCGGGGGCGGACGCCATGTGTTCTCCAATCGGTGGTCAAGCGTGGCAGGACGGGCCAGTCACCACAGGCTCAGGGGTTTGCCAGCCGCAGCAGCGATAGTGATGCGGTGGGAGATCTCCTCCTCGGACTCGCCGAGCGCGCGTCCGGTCCGTATGGCGGCGCTGATGGCCCGTGAGCGTCCTGCGGGTCCACGAAGATCTGCCAGCGGGCTGCTGGGGTTACGGCGCCGCGTCAGCCATTCGTGCCGGTTCTCCGCCGGGGTGCCGAGCCGCAGGTGGCGGGGCTGCTGGCATGAGTGGTTGTCGCATGTGTGACAGACGGTTGGACTGTCGGTATCCCAGCCCAGGCGGGCGATCACGCCGTGCGCCAGCTGGTACCCGTAGAGGTGGCCGGGCACCGTACCTCGCCGAGTCCGGCCGGGCAGGGATGCCGCGCGGAAGCTCGCGTGGCCGGTACTGGAGATCCCGCCGAAGAAGAACCAGCAGTCGTCAGGCGAAAAGGTGCGGTGCACCTTGGCCCAGTAACGGGCCTGAACCGATGGATCGGCGAGCCATACGGCCCACTCCGCCGCAGGGATACGGACAGGGGAGGGCTCGCCGACCAAGGCGAGCTGCTCGGGTCTCTCGCCCGCCGACGCGGGCCCGGACCGGTCCACCGCTGCCAGCGGGAACAGGCCGGGCCCGGCGTCGTCAGGCGGCAGCGGCATCGGTCTGGCCGTTGTCCAGACCCCCGGCCTCCGGAGATGCGGGTGCTGGGGCTGGCGAGGTGACATTCGTCGAGTGATCAGAGCGCGCACGCCGAGTCGCCCGCGGACGCTCCGCGCGAGCGCGCAGCGACTCGATGACCTCCTTGGCCCGGGCCGCGGTAACAGGCTTCGCTTCACGCTCCAGCTCGTCAGCGGGCACGCCGAGCAGCTGCGAGACGAGCTGCGAGTCGTGGTCGAACAGCCGCAGCGCCGCCGCTGCGGCTTCACGTGCCGCGATGTCAGCCGCTTCCTTCTGGGCCGCCGCGTCTGCCGCTGTCCTCCGCGTCGTCAGGACGTTTGCCGCCGCCATCTCACGCGTCTTCGCTTGGAGCGACTCCATAGCGCGCACACGCCGCCGGAGTTCGGCCGCACTGACCCTGGCCGGCGTCGAAGTCGTGGTCACTGATCGCTCCCCTCGAAGTCCTGCTGATCCGCCACGGTCGCGGTCAGCGGCCTGGTCTTGGCGCGGTGCTGTTCGGATTGCCTGCTCATGCGTCGAACCGTAGGCAGGGATCCGGGAAGAAGTCACAGGGCGCTGGCCGGAGGAGCTGACGTCAGAGCTTGCGCCTCCGGCGGGTCCTACTCGGAGGGAGAGGGGGCGCCTACGGTCACATGGCACGCGTGGCCGCCTCTCGTCGGCGACTGCGAGTGCTCTGAGCTGGGAAAAGCGGCCAGCGGGGAGAGAGGGGTGGCTCGCCGGGGCACGGTGCGCCGTCCGCCGGGCCCGTCGGGGGCCGGGCGCCGTACCCCCGCCGTCACGGACGCGAGCGCGTGAGGCGACCACCTCCCCGGCCGTGGCGGGCGGGGAGCTAACAGCTGCCGCGATCCGGCGGGGGCCGGTGTGGTCGCCTCCGCGTCGGCGCGGGTCTCGTCGTGGCTGAGGCGCGTGTCGTGTCGTTGGCTGGGCTTGGACGCCGTCTGCCGCACCCCGTGGTGACCGCTCTCGGCTGAGGCCCGGCCAGAGCGCCCCGTCCAGGCCAAAAGGCCCCTCGTGGCCGAGCCCGGTCATGGGCGATCGGCCGACCAGTGGTGCAGGAAGGCCGCAGGTCAGGACTTGTTCCAGGCTTCAAAACATGGTTTAATTAGTGATGTCGGAAGGGGAGGGCAACCCCCGGAAGACCCGCCGGGCCAATCGGCTAGGCGGATGCTCTCTCGCCAGGAGATTGATATGTCCACTACGCAGGCAAATGCCAAACTCTCGACCATCCGCGCCCTGTTGGCCAAGGCCGAGGACCCGGCGGCTCCGGAGGCGGAGGCTGACCTCTGCCGGAAGCGGGCGTTCGAAATGATGGCCAAGTACGGCGTTGAACAGGCCATGCTGAATGACGGGAAAGCCGACGCCGGTACCCCGACCGATCGCGTGATCACGGTGGATGCCCCCTGGGCGATGGAACGCGTCCAGCTGATGAACGATATTGCGAAGGCTCTGGGGTGCCATCTTCTGTATCTCGGCAAGGAAGGCCAGGCGGCTAAGCACAGCGTTCACCTCTTCGGGTACGCCTCCGATTTGGAGCGGCTGGAGTTGCTTTACACGTCTCTGCTTCTTCAGATGCACGGTGAGCTTGAGCGCCAGCAGGTCCCCGCTGGTGTGCGTAGTGCCCGCGCGTGGCGCCGCTCGTGGCTGCTTGGATTCATCGTGCGTGTCGGCCGTCGGCTTCAGGAGGCCGAGCGCATGGCTCAAGCGGAGGCCCATGGTGAAACGTCGGGTAGTGGACGCAGCGCGGAGCTTGTGCTGGCCGACCGCAAGACCGCTGTCCAGCGCAGCTACCGAGCGATGTATCCGGTTGGGAGCACGTCCGAAAGCCGGTCGACGATGACCGGTACGGGGTGGGGCCACGGCTGGAAGGCGGGGGGTACGGCCGATATCGGACAGGGCCGCGTTGGTCGGCCCGCCGCCGGAGCCATCGGGTCCTAGTCGAACCTCTGCCGGGGCGGTAACCGCCGCCCCGGCCTCAACCGCCAGCACAGGGGGAGGGCGACCCCCCGAACGGCACGGCCGCCGGGCTCAGTCCGGCCCGGCGGTCCCTCTCACCACGAAAGACGGAACATCATGAGCAAGACAACGACCGCAGCCGAGCCGCAGGCCACCACGCCCACCCAGTGGGAGAGGGTTTCCGTGGCCGAGCTGATCGCTCACCCGGGCAACGTCCGTGAGGTCCAGGTGCCCGCCGACGTCATGGCCGACATCACTGCCAACGGCGTCGAGGAGCCTCTTCACATCGTCCGGACGCGCGGCGGTGTGCCCCAGGTCATCGACGGATTCCTCCGCTTGGCAGCCGCCATTGCCGCCGGGCTGGAGTCGGTACCGTTCACTCCCCGCCCGGTCATCCGGATTGACGCGCTCACTCCGCACCCGAAGAACGCACGCGAGGATCTCGACATCAGCGCCGCGTTCGTTGAGTCGCTCCGCTCCGAGGGATGCCGTATCCCGGTCAAGGTCCAGCGGCTAGACGGGGGAGTCATCCAGGTCAACGACGGGAACCGGCGCTACTTCGGGTCGAAGGAGGCGAGGCTTACCCACCTGCCGTATGAGTGGGAGGACGACGACCGCGACGAGGCCGGGCAGATTCTCGACATGATCACGACTGCCCAGCACCGCAAGGCGTTGACGCGCGGCGAGATGACCGCCGCCATGTTCAGTGCGGCCGAGGCGGGGGCCCAGGTGGGCCGTATCGCCAAGGCCGCAGGCGTCCGGCAGAAGGACGTCAAGGCCGTCGTGAAGGTCAAGAGCAACAAGACCCTTAACGAAGCCGCCGCAAGTGCCAACTACGCATGGACGTTTGACGAGCTCGCCGCCCTCTCGGAGTTCGCCGACGACCCCGAGGCGCTCGCCGCGATCACGAAGGCCGCCGAGGACGAAGACGCTGCCGACGAAGTCGAATGGACTATCGCGATCGAGCGGACCAAGCGCGAGAAGAAGGCCAAGGCGCAGGCGCATCGCGCCGAGCTGGAGAAGGCCGGGCAGAAGGTCCGGGACATGGCAGAGCTGTCCGACCGGGCAACTCCTGTATGGCGGCTCAGGACCCCGGACGGGGGACGCATCACCGCCGAGGAGCACGCGGAGTGCAAGGGGCAGGTCTGGGTTTTGGAAGGGGGCGACGACGAGAGGCTGAAGCCCTATTGCACGTCACCGGCCTTGTACGGCCACGCCGAGCCCGGCAACCCGATGGGCGGCAGTGGGAAGAGCACCGCCGAGAAGGAGGCGGAGAAGGCGGCCCGCGCCGCCGTCAAGAAGGGGAACATTGAGTGGGACGCCGCCGAGACTCGCCGCCGCCAGTGGCTTGCGGATCTGGTCAAGCGCCGCAATCTCCCCAAGGGCATCACCAACGCCCTGATCGGCCACATCAACACGGCATTGCTTGGCGGCCGGTGGGGACTCTGCGACGACCTGAACAAGGAGCCCACCACCAAGATTCTGGCGGTTCTGCTCGGGCTCACGGGCGACAAGGCGAAGTACCGCGTTGACTTCCCCGAGCACGTCGCTAAGGACCCCCGCCGTGCCCCTCAGCTCCAGTTCGCCGCCGTCGCCGCCGTCCGGGAGAAGTCCGCGTCCCGCCCCGCGTGGCGCACCGATGACCAGCGGTGCAACGAGATCAGGATTCCCACCGCCCGGTGGTTCGCCATCCTCGAAGCGCTCGGGTACCAGCTCACCCCCATCGAGCAGGCCGTCAAGGATGACGAGCCGTACGACCCGAACAAGAAGAGGCGCGCTGCGATCACGGCCAGCGCCGAGCCCGAGCAGGCCGACCAGGCGCCCACCGCCGCCGACGCAGCCGCCGTCTAAGCCCCTCAGCCGCACAATGCCGGGGGCGGGGCTACCGCCCGCCCCCGGCTACCCCAGGAGCCCCACAATGACCCGTACAGCCACGTTCGAGACCCTCGCAGGCGACCACGGTTGCGGTTGCCTTCCCGCCCCCGCCGAGCTTGACCCCGGTACCGTCGCCGACATCATGCAGGCCCGCGCTATCGCGGGCGGACTCGAAGAGTTCGGTATCGGGCCCGCTCGCTGGTCCGCCGCCTATGACCGCGAGGCTGCCGCCGTCGTTCTGCGCGTGGACACCTCGCGCGGACTGTACGCACTCGTCATCCCGGCCCCCGGCCAGCCGTTCCCCGTCCGTCACCGGGGCGGGTACGTCGGCGCCCTTGACTGTCGCCGCGCTTACGACACCGCCGACAGCTACATCGGCGCCTTGTTCGCCGCGTTCCTCCGGGACCGCGCTGCACTGGACATCCCGGGCCTTGATGTTTGCCCCACACCTAGAAACGTGGTTTAATTAATGACGTCGGAGGGTGAGGGTAACCCCCCTCCGGTCACCGGGTCGCACGCGGCCCGCCCCGACCCTGGCCGAACGCGGAGGGCAACCCGCCCGGCCGGGCGCTCATCACCTCTCACCAGCAGGAGCACGCACGATGAACAGCGCAGCCATGCGTTTCGACATCCCGGCCACATCCGCCAGCCGTGTCCGTCGGCTTGTCGAGGCCACCAATACCCGCGCCGCCGTTCACGGTCTGACCGCCTATTCGCTCGACATCTCCGCGCCATTCCTCGCGGACTACGAGGACCCGTTCGACGGCCGCATCGTCGGTCAGCGGCCCACTGTCACGGTGACGATCTTCGGGGAGATCCCCCGTCACAGCGGCTGGACCGTTGTGGCCCGGCTGGACCACGACGAGGAGGGGGAGACGATCCTCAGCCTGTTCCCCGGACTGCCCGACGAGCTTGCCCAGGAGGCGAGCGGACAGCGGGTGATCAAGAACGTCTGCCACGGCTGCAAGGTGGCTCGCCATCGGAGCGCGACCTATCTTGCCCGCCACGACAGCGGCGAGTACCGGCAGTTGGGCACCACATGCGTGGAGCCGTACACCGGACTGCCGATCAAGGGGCTTGAGGCGGTGTGGCGCGGCTTCGGCCGGTTGAAGGAGTCCGATTGGGACGGCGACAGCGAAGGCGGATTCCCCGCCGATCTCCGGGTCGTCGTGGCGGAGGCACTCCGAGTCGCCGCCGCCGTCGTCCTCCAGGACGGCCGTTTCTATAGCCGATCCGAGGAGTGGAAGAACGTCACGCCGACTGCCGATTCCGTCTCAGCGTATTTCTTTGACCGCCGAGCGCCGATGGAGTGGCGAGCGGCCATTGACGCCGAGTTCGACGCACCTTCCATTGCCGCCGCTGTGCGGGAATGGGCCGTCCAGGGATACGGCAGCACCTCCGACTACCGCCACAAGGTGGGCCAGCTTGCCAAGGCCGAGACCGTCGACCCCCGCCACCTGTCGACGCTGGTTTCAGCCATCGCAGGATGGCACCGCGACCAGGAGAAGGCCGCCACTGAGCGCGCCGCCCGGAACTCAAAGCCGCAGGGCATCAAAGGAGAGCGGCTCACCGTCACCGCCACAGTGACGACCGTGATCGAGCTGGAAGAGCGGCACTACGGCTACCACGCCCAGCGCCGCCGCCTGATCAAGTTCCAGGACCAGGAGGGCCATGTCTATGTCTGGTTCAGCAGCGCGGCCACCGTCCCCGACAAGGGCGACGAAGTCGAGTTGACCGGCACCGTCAAGGACCACAGCACCTACGGCGAGGTAGCGCAGACCGTACTGACTCGCTGCCGGGCCACCCAGCGGCAACTCACCGCCGCGTAGCCGTTCGTCATTCATTCACCGCAGTTCTACAGCGAAGGCATCATCATGAACCGCTTTTCCTCCCTGTGGCGAGAGGTCACCGACAGGATGGCACCCCTCCAGCACGCTGCCTACGAATGCCCGTGCGGCGTGAAAGTTGAGATCACGGGAACGCCGACCGATATCACGACATACCTTCGCCTTGTGATGCGCCACACCTGTCAGGCCGACACCGGCGGAGGCGCCACGAAGAACTGAAAGACTCCGCCGTGGGGAAGGGTGCATCTACCCCCCTACGAGCCGGAAAGACGCCTACTGATCACGCCAGGAACGGGGCGCGTTCACGGACGCGCCCCGGCAGGACCACACCGGAGAGAACCGAGAGTATGAGCGCAGACATGTACGTCATCACGCCCCGATGGACCGTTCAGGCCCCCTACGTGCGCACGACACTCCGCAGAGCCCTTGGGGCCCAGTCCGCACAGGATGTGTGGAGTGGAACGGAGCACATCAACAACGCAACTGCGATGATCTACGGCAACGATCTTCCGGATTCCGGCCAGTGGACGTTCACCAAATCCCAACTGGCGACACTCGTGATCGCCCTGAAATGGCGCCGGGTGAATCGCGACAGCTTCGGCACGGACACCGCCTCTGACACGCTCGCGCACTACGAGGAGATAGAGGACGCCGTTAACCAGGCTTACCGCTCAGCTTGTCACGCAGAGGGTCGCTACTGGATGTAGAGGGTTGCCCCACCCTTCGAAACATGGTTTAATTAATGAAGTCGGAGGGGTGACGCCCCCTCCGGCGCCCCTCGGGGGAATTCTCGAACTCTCTCACCAGGAGGAAAGTCGTGGCTCGCAAGCCGAAGATGAACGAGGAAGGGCGCCGCGCCTACGGTGACCGAATGCGCGCCGAACTTGAAGCGGTCATGAACCGCGCCTATGGCGCCATGGTTACTAGCGAAGACTTCTGGGCAGAGGTCATGCGTACGGCCGCAGTGCTCCCGGACCGCAGCCCGATCAACTGCGTCGCGATTGCGGCCCAGCGTCCCGGAGCCACCCGCGTACTCGCTACGGGGGATTGGCGGAAGGGTGGCCGCTACCCGGTCAAGGGCTCTACTGCCATTCGTATTTGGACGCCGATCAAGCGTCGATCGGGTGCGTCGCCGGACGCTCCCGAACCGGCCCGCGATGCCGCACCGCAGGCAGCCCCGGAAGCTCCCGCCGAAGGCGTACGCGTAACAGGGTTCAAGGCCGCTCCCGTCTTCGATCTTTCGCAGACAGGGGGTGATGACTACCGGCCGCCCGCGCCTGCGCATCTCCCCGCGTCTGTCGTGCGCGATCTTCTCATCGCGCAGTACCGGAGGGCGTACGGCGCGGACCCCGAGTCGGCCGGACCGCTTTACTACCCGGGGGAGTCCTCGGATGTCGCCGCTCGCATCCTGCTGCGTGATCACGCGCGGCGCCGTGTCTCCGAGGCTGAGGCGGAGGTGCCGGGGCAGCATGATGCTGAGGTGGCGTCCGCCGCTCATGTGGCCGCGCGCATGCTCGGTATCGCGCCCGACCGCGCCGTCATGCCACCGCTCGCGGGCATCATCGCGGACACCAAGAACCCTCCCGTACACGGGTCGGTCGTGCGCGTCGTGGAGGCCGCCCGGTCCATCGTTGATGCCGTCACTACTGCTGCGGATGGGCTGTTCGGGCCGACCCTGGAACGTGTCGGGGGGGTTGAACCCGGCGCATAAACATGGTTTAATTAAGCATGTCGGGAGAGGGAGGGCAACCCCCCTCCCGACACCCAACGGGGCTGTGCGCCCCTTCTCTCACCAGACAGGACATCTCGATGATCACCACTGAGCAGGCCCCGCGCCCCAGCGTCCAGGACTTCCCCACCGCCACGCTCGTTCTGGCCGGACCGTGGCACCGGGCCCAGCAGCTCGAAGCCCGCCCCGGCATCGTCGTCGGCCCCTTCGGCGGCGCGGACTGCGCGGACGAAGCGACCATGGCCGTCGTCTGGTTCTTCGGCGACGGTGCCCCGGAGCCCGGCCCCACCGTCCAGGCCATGTTCCCCCGCGAACTCACCCCGATTGACGACACGCTGATCACGATGGACCAGGACGCGTTCCGCGACATCGTGTGCAACCTCCGGCGAGGACGGTTCGCCTACGACGACGACGGCGAAGAACTCCGCATCGCAGTCCGCCAGGCGTGGCGCCAGCGGGCCGGACTCGCCGAGACCGACCCCGCCGCACGCCACACGCTCCACCGCAGCTGACCAACCGGCCGCCGGTCCGGAGGAGGGCAACACCTCCGGACCGGCGGACCCCGAAAGGGAAGCGGACACCCCCTTCGGGGGCGGCAGCCCCCTAACCCGGTGCGTTCACCGCGGCGTGCCGTCTCCGCCGCGGGCGGCGAAGCCGGCACGCCGCGGGCACCGGAATGCGGACGCGCCCCGCCGGGGCGCGGCTGCCTCTGCCGTCGCGCAGGGCGCGACGGCCTGCGGGCCATTCGTCCCTCACGGCCCGCAGTCGGTGGCGCGGGCCGCACTCCAAACGACGGTCCGACCTGCGGACGGACCAAAAACTCTCACCAGGAAGACAGTTCAGTGACTATCGAGATCACTCACACCCGCCGCGAAGGCACCCTCATCGAGGGCACGAGCAGGAACGATGGCTCGAAGGAAGTCCTTCGGACTCGCCACTACGCATCCGGCTACACCACGCTCGCCCGGTGGTCCCGCAACCTCGGGTGCTGGTACCTCCCCTACAGCCGCGACAAGCGCACATCCCGGCCGATGCTGGAGGCCCTCGCCGACCGCTTCCGCGCCGCAGGCTTCGAGGCCACCGTCACCATTGACGAGACCGACCGCCGTTCCTTCGCCGAGGCGGAAGCCGACCGCGTCCAGCAGGCCGAAGACCGCGCTACCCGCTTCGGCCGGTACGCGGACAACGCCGCCACCAGGTCCGAGGCCGCATGGAAGCGCGGGCACGAGATCTCCGAGCGCTTCCACATGGGCCAGCCAATCTTGGTGGGGCACCACTCCGAGCCCCGCGCCCGCCGCGATCACAAGCGCATGGACAGCGCCATGCACACCAGCATCAGCGAGCGGGACAAGGCCGGGTACTGGGCCGACCGGGAGAAGGCCGCCGCCGGGTACGAGCAGTTCCGGCGGAATCCGGCCCGCACCCTTCGACGGATCGACAAGCTCAGGGCCGAACTCCGAGCGGTGGAGAAGTGGCAGCGCGGCGAGTCCGCCCACGGCTACACCCAGAACATCAACAACCCCGACACCCGCCAGGAGCTGGAGATCCAGCACAAGGAACTGAGCGAAGAGATCGCCTACTGGCAGGACGTGATCAAGGAAGCCGAGCAGAACGGCTTCAAGATCTGGTCGCGTGCCGACTTCCAGCGTGGGGACTACGCGCAAGCGGGCGGGAAGTGGTGGGAGGTCCTGCGCGTCAACACCAAGAGCCTGACCATCCCGCACATCCACATCGGCATCGGCAAGAAGGTCGTTCAAGCCGCCGACATGACCCGCCCGGACTCCACATGGCGGACGCCGTACGACGAGGTCACCGGTCGTAAGAGCGCCGACGAGATGCGCCAAGAACTGTCGGCCGCCGCGTAATGCCCATTCCCGCCCCGGCCGAGCGCGCCGGGGCGGGCCCCTCCCCACACCAGAACGGCACCACCATGACCGCACAGATCCTCGAATTGCCCGCAAGCGTCACCGCCCCCGACCACCTGATTGCCACTCCCAGCGGGGACGTGACAGCCACCCTCCAGACCGCCATGCCGTACCGAATCGGAGCGCCGGACATCGCCTGTCGCTATCCCGTGATCATTGGCGAAGACCGAGTCATCGGGCAGGCCCGTCGCTGGCATCGTGACTGGTGGGTCGACTCCAGCGCGGGAGAACACAACCTCCGCCGTCCGCCCAAGGGCATACCGGGCATCGACATGGCCGCCGCCTACCTCGCGGAGGAGTACGCCGCTGGTCGCGTCACGGCCGTCCCGCTGGATCAGGTACGAGCCGAGGCACCCGCGCCGCTGTGCGGCCCGGTGCCCCTGCTGCACCCGCGGATGCCTGTCAACGACCGCAACATCAAGAGTGCTCTCACCGCGTTCGCAGGGCTCGCCGCGTATCACTGGCGGGCGGTGTCCACAGGGTTCCCCGGCTCCGATAACCACTGGTACTTGGCCTGTGAGCTGTGCGGCGAGTGGGAGGGGCCCCGCTACTGGAGCCATCTGCGTGGCCGCAACGGTCAGCCGCCGAGCCCGTACCGCCACGATGGCGGATGCCTCGGCGAAGAGAAGGTCCGCGCGCTGATCACCGCCTACCAGCAGTAGCCCACCCGGGGCGGCGCCACGCCGCCGCCCCGGTCCTCTCTGAACGGACCCCCATGCCGATCCGCTACAGCCCCGAAAGTGTCCTCATCCCCACGGACCCCGCCGCGATCCTCGAATGGGCCGCCCACCACATCGAGCATGTCGGCATCCACCAGGGCCACGGCCTCTTCGCAGGCCCCGGCCGCACCGTCACCCTGCCCTGCTGGCCCCGCGGCGCCGTCGAAGTCGCCGCCGGCCGCGGCCGCGGAAGCGCTGGCCGCACCTACGACTGGGATCGCATCTGGGAGGCCCGCGACGAGGCGCTCTGCACCCTCGCCGAGCACCTCACCGGGCGCCCGTTCCGAGCCGACGACTCCGCAGTCGCCAACCGCCTCCATCGCGACGCCATCGACCGATGGAGCGCCGAGCCCGGCCGTACGGCCGCAGACGCCGCCCAGGCCCTCCGCGCCGCCGCCGACCGCTCCACCCGCCTCTTCTGGCGGCCGCGCCGGGGACGGCAAGAGTCACCCGTCCCCGGCTTCGTCACCGGAACGTTCATGACCAGAAAGACCAGCACCATGCACACGACGAAGGAACCCGCCACCGCATCACCGCGGACACCGAACCGACGCGGTGCCGCACAACTCAGCCGGGACGGCATCGCCCGGATCGGCGTCCCCCTGCAACTCCGCCTCAGCGCATCCGACCTGACCCGTGTCCTTACCGCCGCCCCCGCCGAGTACGACCTGACCACACTCGATCCCGTCGAGATCCGAGCCCTCGTCGCGGCCGTGCTCACCCAGCACGGATACGACATCCTCACCCGCACCACGTACGACAGCAGCGACGGCCGCCACCAGGCCGCCCGCCGAGCGATCCGCCGCGCCTACGGCCACCGCTTCACCGGCTTCCCGGACGAACAAATCTTCCTCGCCGAACCGCTCTTTCACGCCGTCCGCGCCGGCCTCTGGAGCGACCAGCCATGACCATGCCCCGCGGAGCCCGTGCCCGCCAGACCTACTACTGGCAGGTGCGCATGGCCCGAACCCGCGCCCTGCAAGCTGTGAACCCCGCCGAGACCTGGCACATCGAGACCGGGCACCCAGGTGGGGCCTACTCCGACCTCGGACACGACACCACCCCGCCGCAGCATCACGCGCCCACCCTGCTGGCCCGACGAGTCCCCGGCGGCCGGGACGACGAATACCGCGGAGCCTGCCTTGGCTGCGAGTGGGAGGGCGAGGCACACTCGGGCGACCGGTGGAAGGAGGCCGAGAACGCGGCGGTCGAGGACGCACACGACCACGCCTTCCCCGGATGGCGAACCCTCCCGTCGACCGCCAAGAACAAGGACCGGTGGGACCTGCCCCGGAACGTCCGACTCTGGAAACAGCTCACCTCCCTCTACCCGCCCGGCTGGGTGGACCAGGGCGCCCCGCTGCTGGTCTGGGCGCGATACCGCAACGAGCCCCACGACCCGCCCCACAAGGGACGCCCCCGGTACGAACTCCGCGTCGACAAGCCCCAGCAGAAGGCGCCTGCCCTCACCGAACAGGCGGCACTGTTCTGACACCGGTCGGCACCCTGCACGCACGAGCACCACCCGCTCACTGAAGGTGGTTTAATTCCATAGCCGGAATCGGGACGGCAACACTCGCTCCGGCATAACGGGCCGCAGCTACGACGCCCGGCGTCGATCACGCATCCGGACCGCCAGACAAAAAGTGACGGCCAGCGCACAAGGGCAACAAGGCGCTGGCCGTCGTGTTCTCTCACCAGAAAGAACCCCACCATGCTAATCGACCGGCACCCCGATCGTCCTCACCCCGGGGACTATGCCCAGCTCAAGGCAGGTAACAGGCTCGGCGCCGACCCGAGCATCAGCTTTGTCATCGTCGAGGGCTTTCCGCCCGGTCAAGAGAGCATCGTCCTTAACCTCCCGGCTGGGCACCCGGGCCGGGAGGACTGGGCCGCCGCCGTCGACCTGGACGACGTCGCCAGCCTGACGCGGGTCAACCCTGAGGGCACCCGCACATGGGCGCCGACCCCCGACCCCGAGGCC
>NZ_JAINFC010000449.1 GCF_020740835.1 Streptomyces sp. UNOC14_S4 | reverse complement strand
CGCCCGTTCCGTCCTGCTCGACACCGCGTTCCTGCGCCTGTGGTCGGGGACCACCGCCTCCGGACTCGCGACCTGGGCCCTGCCCTTCGTCCTCGGACTGGCGGTCCTGTCCCGGGAGATCGGCCCCGCGGGCCTCGGCCTGCTCCTGGCCGCCCGCACGGCCGGTTTCCTCGCGGCCGTCGCCGTGGGCGGCGTCCTCGCCGACAGGCACGCACGCCGGGCCGTCGTCCTGTGGTCCGGGCTGGCCGCCGCGGCCGCCGCCCCGCTGCTCGCCGTCGGGCTGGACCGCTCGCTCCCTCTGATGGCGGCCGCCGCCGCCCTCGCCGGCGCGGGGCAGGGCGCGTGCCGCCCCGCGTTCCAGGCGCTCACCGCCGAGGTCGTCGCCCCCGCGCGCCGACAGCAGGCCAACGCCGCCATCACCCTGGCGGTCCGCGTCTCCGCCCTCTCCGGCCCCGCGTTGACCGCGCTGCTCGCCACCGTCCTCGGCACCCGTGCGCTGCTGCTCGGCATCGGCCTGCTCTGGCTGGCCGCCGCCCTCGTGCCCGGCCGGGGGAGGGAGAAGGCCCCGGCGGCGGAACCGGACGCGGCGGACGGCGGAGCCCCGGAGGGGGAGCCGACCCGACGCCCCTCGTTCCGCGCGGAGTTCCTCGAAGGGATACGCGAAGCACGCAGGCACCCCTGGTTCCTCGCCGGTCTCACCGCGCTGACGGCCGTCATCGCCACGGGATACTCCGCCACGGGAGTCGCCCTGCCCATGATCAGCCGGGACCGCTACGGCACGGAGTGGGTGCTCGCCGCGGCCACCACCGCCTACACCGTGGGCGCGCTCGGCGGTGCCCTGGCGGTCGCCCGCCTGCGGCCCCACAACGCGGGCTGGGCGGCCCTCGCCGGGCTGGCCGTGTACGGCTTCGCCCCCGTCAGCCTCATGCTGCCGGTGCACCCCGCCGTGGTGGTGGCCGCCTACGCCGTCGCCGGGGCCGGCATCGAACTCTTCAACGTCCCGTGGTTCACGGCCACCCAGCGCGAGGTCGCCCCGGACAAGCTCGCCCGCGTCTCCTCGCTGGACTTCCTGCTCTCCTACGGGCTGGCCCCCGCGGGCCTCGCCCTCATCGCCCCGGCGATCGACGCCTTCGGCACGGCGCCCGTCCTCGCCTTCTGCGCCCTGGTCTGCTTCGCCGTCCCCGCGGCGGCGGCCCTGGTGCCGAGCGCCCGTCACTTCGCGTCCAGGTAAGGACCGTGTCCGGGCAGGGGCCGTATCCGGGCAGGGGGGGCGCGTCCGGGCAGGGACCGGCGACGCGCCGGGGGCGCCCGGCCGATGCCGAGGCACGTGCGGCAGGATGGGCCCATGAGCATTGTGAAGATCAACGCCCTGACCGTCCCGGCCGAGCAGCGCGAGACGCTGGAGCAGCGGTTCTCCTCGCGCGCGGGCATGGTGGAGAACTCGGACGGTTTCGAATGGTTCGAGCTGCTGCGCCCGCTGGAGGGCACCGACCAGTACCTCGTCTACACGCGCTGGCGCAGCGAGGAGGACTTCCAGGCCTGGATGTCCGGCACGATGCGCGCCGCCCACCAGGGCGGTGGCGAGGGTGCCCCCCAGCAGAAGCCCGCAGCCACCGGCTCCACCCTGTGGTCCTTCGAGGTCGTCCAGCAGGCGGCTCCGAAGGACCGGTGAGACGGGGCGCGCCCGGCCGGGAGCGGGCTCAGTTCCGGTGGGCCCGCTCCACCGCCTCGATCCTCTTCCAGGACTTCGGCTCGGCAGGCTTCGAGGCCAGGCCGCTGCCCGCCTTCGGGGCCGGCACCGGCACGGGCCCCGTCGCGGGCTTCGCGGGGGTGAACAGCCAGGTGTCGAAGAGCGTCTTCAGCGACGTGCCGGACACCTTCTCCGAGAGCCGGACGAAGTCCTCGACCGAGGCGTTGCCGTAGCGCAGCTGCTGCTGCCACTGCTTGAGGATGGAGAAGAACGCCTTGTCGCCGACCCGCTCGCGCAGGGCCTGGAGGGCCATGGCGCCGCGCCGGTAGACGGCGTTGTGGAACAGATTCTCCTTGCCCGGGTTCGCGGGGCTCACCTTCCAGAACGGGTCGTCGGCCGGCTTGGCGGCGTACGCGTAGGCGGCGAGCTCCCGGGTGGTGCCCTCGCCCTCCTTCTCCGACCAGAGCCACTGCGCGTACGTCGCGAAGCCCTCGCTGAGCCAGATGTCACGCCAGTTCTTCACCGAGACGCTGTCACCGAACCACTGGTGCGCCAGCTCGTGCACGACCACGTCCATGTTCGCGCCGTCCTCGAACAGGCCGGGCAGGTAGAACGCCCGGGTCTGGGTCTCCAGGGCGGCGAAACCAGGTGTGTTCGGGATGTATCCGCCCGCCGCCTCGAAGGGGTACGGGCCGAAGAGGGAGCTCTCCCAGTCGACGACCTCGCCCGTGCGCTCGAGGCTGGCCTTGGCCGGGGCGAGGGTGTCGCCCAGGTCCTTGCCGTAGGCGTTGACGACGGGCAGGCCGTTCGCGGTCGTCCCCTGGGTGATCTCGAACTTGCCGACGGCCAGCGTGGTCAGATAACTGGCCATGGGTTTCGTGGTGCGCCAGGTGTAGCGCGTCCAGCCCAGTTTCGAGGTCTGCGAGGTGAGGACGCCGTTGCTGATCGCCTGGAGGCCGTCCGGCACCGCGACGGATATGTCGTACGTGGCCTTGTCGCGCGGGTGGTCGTTGCTCGGGTACCACCAGGGCGCCGACGTCGGCTCGTTGGCGACCACGGCCCCGTCCGCGGTGCGGTGCCAGGAGGAGAAGCCTTCGGGTTTCTTGTCCGAGGGCGTGCCGCTGTAGCGGACCACCACGGTCAGCGGGCGGCCCTTCTCCACCGCCGAGGACGGCGTCACCACCAGCTCATGGGCCCCGGACCGGGTGAAGGCCGCCTTCTTCCCGTTCACCAGGACCTCGTGGACGTCGAGGAGGAAGTCGAGATCGAACCGGCTCAGGCGCTGCGTGGTGGTGGCGAGGATGGTGGCCGTGCCGTCCAGCCGGTCGGTCTTCGGCTGGTATTTCAGCCGCAGGTCGTAATGCGAGACGTCGTAACCGCCGTTGCCCGACTCGGGGTAGTAGGTGTCCCCGAGGCCCGCGGCCCCCGGCGTGGGGGCCGCGGCCGAAGCCGGGACGGCGAACAGCAGACAGGCGGCAACCGCACTCGGAACAGCCGGACTTCGGCGCACAAAGATCACTTCCGCTCGCTCGTAGGCAAGATCAGTTCTGTGGAGCATACGAACGGATGTAGTGCGTCGGAAGAGGAATTGATCATTTCGGGATGTTGCCGGTGTATCGGTCCGGTGTACCGGCCGACAACGCCCGGGATACGGGTCCCGTATCCCGGGCTTCGAGGGTGCGTCAGCAGCCCATGGTCCAGGTGTGGGAGCCGCCCTGGTCGTTGGCGGCAGCGTTGTAGCCGACCTCCTGGCCGGGGGCCAGACAGATGGTGACATGGCCGAGCAGCTTGCGGCCCGAGTACACCTTCACATGGTCCTTGACACCCGGTCCCGAGACGCCGTGGTTCGCCCACGAGGAGTCGTGTCCGAACATGTCGCCCTCCCACCAGTGGTCGTCGCCGGAGTGCTCGATCTTCAGGCCCGTGAAGTTGGCGTCCGTCCAGACGCAGAAATTGCCGCTGCCGCAGGGCACCGCGTCGGCGGCGGAGGACGTGGCCAGGACGGCACCGGCGGAGATCAGGGCGGCCGAGAGGAGGGCGGCGAGACGTCGCTTCATGGTCGTGATGCTCCCTTGGATGGTGGGTTGTCGAGCACGGTCGTGGCTTCGGCGAGGGCGTGGGCGCGCAGCCGCTCCCAGTCGTCGATCTCGGCCCGGTGCCGGGCGCGGACCTCGGAAAGGCTGCTGTGGACGTGGTCGGCCTCGGGCCCGAGGTTGTTGACGACCACCGAGGCGCGGAACCAGCGCCGCTGGTCGCCGTAGAGCCGCTGCTGGGCCTCGGCCAGGCAGCCGGTGGTGTGGGCACGGACGACATAGCCGGTCGGCAGGGTGGCGGACAGCTCCGCCGGGCCGGTGCCGAACAGCGCGTCGGTGACCCGCTGCTGCCGGTCGGCGGGCTGCGGGCTCTGCCCCGGGCGGGGCGGTACGAGGCCCTGACGGGCCAGGCAGGCATCGGTGAGCAGATGGGTGGCCGCCTTGATGATTTCGTCCGGGTCGGGCCGGGGTGACGAGGGCGCGCAGCCGGTCAGACCGGCCAGGAGGAGGCCGATCAGGGACAGGGCTGACAAGGCACCGGACAGCGCTCCGACAACGGCCCGTGCGCGAGGTCGCATGGAGGGACGCATGGAGGGATCAGCCCCGCTCGCACCCCATGGTGGTGTCGCTCACGCCGTCGAACTTCGTCGCCCAGGCGGTCCAGTTGTTGTCGTAGTCGTCCGGCCGGATCTCGCGGTAGAGGCAGCCGCCCGACCGGTGGCTGATCGAGTAGACGCTGACGCGGGCGTGCGAATCGAAGGAAAAAGCGTGCCGTTTCACCCGGGCATCGGCCTCACGGTAGCCCGGCGGGGTGTACGCCCAGGCGCCGCCCGGGCCCATCTGACCCTGCTCGGGCCAGAAGTACACCTGCCCCGGCGGCACGGCCCGGGCGGCGGGCGAGGCCTGGGCCACCGGCGGTGTCAGGGCGGCGGCGACGAAGGCCGCGAGCGCGGCGGGGACGATGAAGGCACGACGCATGTGGAGCTCCCCCGTGGTGAATCCGTGGTGAAGACGGTCGATCTCGCCGATCTCCCGGCACGCTCACCCTCCCCACCGGGCCCGCAGGCATGCGCCCTATCACCTGTAAAGGTGACCATGGCATCAGTCGGCCCGCCCTGTGCCCGGGCCCAGCCGTCAACACAGGTTCAGCCGACACGGGACACGGGACACGAGACACGAGACACGAGGCACGGGGCACGAAAAGGTGTTGCCCCGCCGCTCCCGTCTCGCGTTGTCTTGCCCCATGCCCGAACTGCGCACCGACCGCCTGCTGCTCCGCCGATGGCGCGAATCCGACCTCGAACCGTGGGCGGCCATGAACGCCGACCCCGCGGTCCGCGAACACCTGGGCGCGCCGCTCACGCGCGAGCAGAGCGACGCCTCGGTGGCACGCTTCCAGGATGACTTCGACGAGCGCGGCTACGGGTGGTGGGCCGTCGAGGTGCGGGCCACCGGCGAGTTCATCGGCTTCGCGGGCCTGGACGAGGTCGAGGACGACATGCCGTTCACCGGCGTGGAGGTCGGCTGGCGGCTCGCCCGCCCGTTCTGGGGCCACGGTTACGCCACCGAAGCGGGCCGGGCCGCCCTCGCCTTCGGCTTCGGCACCCTCGGACTCCCCGGGATCCTCGCCGTGACGACGGTCGGCAACCTCCGTTCCCAGGCGGTGATGCGGCGGCTCGGCATGACCCGCGACCCCGCCGAGGACTTCGACGACCCCACCGTTCCCGAGGGGCCGCTGCGCCGGAACGTGGTCTACCGGATCAGCCGCGGCGAGGAGTCACGAGAGTCCTGAGCAGGACGGTCCGGAGTCCGGGCGCCGTACCTCCAGGACGACCGCGGTGCCGCTCACGGGCATGCCCTCGTGCATGTCGATGCGCTGGCCGGGCACCACGTGCGTCCACTGCGCCGGATCGAGGGGATGGAGGCGCACCCGGGCGCGTCCGCCGGGTTCGAGGAACAGCCGTTCCTCGAACCACAGCGACGCGATATTGACCGCCATCCCGCCGGCCGGGGAGCGGTGTCCGATGTTCCACATCGGCCGGAACGCGTGAGTGCCGCTGAAAATCGGTGTCTTGCGCCGGGATTCCGCCGCCGACCGGAGGGTGAGGTCGGCTCGTATCACACCGTCGCGGAGCTCCAGCCGACGCCAGTGGCACCAGGCGGCACTGCGTGGCATCCGCAGCCGCTCGGCGGCGTCGGCGAGCGCCTCCCAGAACGTCGTCGGCGGCTCGGGGCGGCCCCGGAGCTCTTCCAGTACGTTGAGGGCGGTCTCCCACTCGTCCCGCACGAGGTGGTCCCAGACGTCGTGCACGGTGAGGTCGTCCTCGGTGGCGGTGGCCTCGGGCACCAGCAGGGAAGCGGCTTCGAGCAGTCGGGGAACGTCCATGGACTGATTGTCGGACACCGGGTGCGTCACGACCGTCCGTTCGGGTCGCAAGCTCGCCCACATACGGACGAATAGTGCAGTACGGGGTGATTTGATCGCTACTCCTAGGGACATGATCACTTCTCGTGCGTGGC
>NZ_JAINFC010000448.1 GCF_020740835.1 Streptomyces sp. UNOC14_S4 | reverse complement strand
CCCCGGGGGCCGTGCGCCGCCCGCCCGCGCGGCCCGGCGCGGACACCGAGGACGTGGCCCGCGACTGGGGCGTGCCGCGCCTCGCCCCCTCCCCGAAGGGCCCCCGCCGATGAAGCGACAGATCTTCGACGCCGACCACGAGGCCTTCCGCAGGACTGTGCGGACCTTCCTTGCCAAGGAGGTCGAGCCCCACTACGAGCAGTGGGAGAAGGACGGCATCGTCCCCCGCGAGGCGTGGCTCGCCGCCGGGCGGCAGGGCCTGCTCGGCCTCGCCGTGCCCGAGGAGTACGGCGGCGGGGGCAACGCCGACTTCCGCTACAGCGCCGTGCTCGCGGAGGAGTTCACCCGCGCGGGCGCCGCCGGGTTCGCGGTCGGGCTGCACAACGACGTCATCGGCCCGTACCTCACCTCGCTCGGCACCGACGCGCAGAAGCGGCGCTGGCTGCCCGGCTTCTGCTCCGGCGGGACGATCACGGCCATCGCCATGACCGAGCCGGGCGCGGGCTCCGACCTCCAGGCCATCCGCACCACCGCGGCGGACCGCGGCGACCACTGGCTGCTCAACGGCGCCAAGACCTTCATCTCCAACGGCATCCTCGCCGACCTCGTCATCGTCGTCGCCAGGACCACGCCCGAGGGCGGGGCGAAGGGCCTGAGCCTGCTCGTGGTCGAGCGCGGCGCGCCCGGCTTCACCCGCGGCCGCAACCTCGACAAGATCGGGCAGAAGGCGCAGGACACCGCGGAGCTCTTCTTCCAGGACGTACGGGTCCCCAAGGGGAACCTGCTCGGCGAGGTCCACGGCGCGTTCGGCCACCTGATGAACCACCTCGCCCAGGAGCGCATGGGCATCGCCGTCGCGGGCATCACGGCCGCCGAGCACGTGCTGGAGCTCACCACCCGCTATGTCAAGGAGCGCGAGGCGTTCGGCCGTCCGCTCGCCCGGCACCAGCACGTCCGCTTCGAGATCGCCGAGATGGCCACCGAGTGCGCCGTCACCCGCGCCTTCCTCGACCGCTGCGTCGCCGACCACGCGGCGGGCACGCTCGACGCCGTCCACGCGGCCATGGCCAAATGGTGGGCGACCGAGCTCCAGAAGCGCGTCGCCGACCGCTGCCTGCAACTCCACGGCGGCTACGGCTACATGACCGAGTACCGCGTCGCCAGGGCGTTCACCGACGGCCGCGTCCAGACGATCTACGGTGGCACCACCGAGATCATGAAGGAGATCATCGGCCGCTCCCTGCTCGCCTGACCCGCCGCCACTGCTCACGTCTTGAGTCGCCACCTCTTGAGCTGCCACTTCTGAGTCGCCACCTGTGAAAGGCATACGACCGTGACCACCGAAGCGTACGTGTACGACGCGATCCGCACCCCGCGCGGCCGCGGCAAGGCCAACGGCGCCCTGCACGGCACCAAGCCCGTCGACCTCGTCGTCGGCCTGATCCACGAGACGCGGCGCCGCTTCCCCGGCCTCGACCCGGCCGCGATCGACGACATCGTGCTCGGCGTCGTCAGCCCCCTCGGCGACCAGGGCTCCGACATCGCCCGGATCGCCGCCATCGCCGCCGGGCTCCCCGACACCGTCGCGGGCGTCCAGGAGAACCGCTTCTGTGCCTCCGGCCTGGAAGCGGTCAACATGGCCGCCGCCAAGGTCCGCTCCGGCTGGGAGGACCTCGTCCTCGCGGGCGGCGTCGAGTCGATGTCCCGCGTGCCCATGGGTTCCGACGGCGGCGCCTGGTTCAACGACCCCATGACCAACTTCGACGTGGGCTTCGTGCCGCAGGGCATCGGCGCCGACCTCATCGCGACCCTCGGCGGCTTCACCCGCCACGACGTCGACGCCTTCGCCTCCCTCTCCCAGGAGCGCGCCGCGCAGGCGTGGAAGGAGGGCCGCTTCGACCGCTCCGTCGTCCCCGTGTGCGACCGCGGCGGCCTCGTCGTCCTCGACCACGACGAGCACGTGCGCCCCGGCACCACCCCCGAGATCCTCGCCAGGCTCAAGCCGTCCTTCGCGGCGATCGGCGAGGCGGGCGGCTTCGACGCGGTGGCTCTGCAGAAGTACCACTGGGTGGAGCGGATCGACCACGTCCACCACGCGGGCAACTCCTCCGGGATCGTCGACGGCGCCTCCCTCGTCGCCATCGGCAACCGCGAGGTCGGCGAGCGCTACGGGATGACGCCCCGCGCCCGTATCGTCTCCGCCGCCGTCTCCGGCTCCGAGCCCACCATCATGCTCACCGGCCCCGCCCCCGCCTGCCGCAAGGCCCTGGCCAAGGCCGGGCTGACCATCGACGACATCGACCTCGTCGAGATGAACGAGGCGTTCGCGGCCGTGGTGCTGCGCTTCGCCCGCGACATGGACCTGAGCCTGGACAAGGTCAACGTCAACGGCGGGGCGATCGCGCTCGGACACCCGCTGGGGGCGACCGGCGCGATGCTCCTCGGGACGGTCATCGACGAACTGGAGCGGCGGGACCAGCGCTACGGCCTGGTGACGCTGTGCGTGGGAGGCGGCATGGGCATCGCCACCGTCGTGGAACGGCTGTAGCCGTTCCCCTGCCCTGCCCATAGCCCCCGAACCGCAAGGGAGACATCCGCATGAGCCAGCCCGGTACGAGCCAGCAGCCGACCACCATCCGCTGGGAACAGGACGGCGACGGCGTCGTCACTCTCGTCCTCGACGACCCCGCCCAGTCCGCCAACACCATGAACGCCGCCTTCCAGGCCTCCCTCGCCGCGGTCGCCGACCGCCTGGAGGCGTCTCTCGAAGCGGACAAGGAGTCCGTACGGGGCATCGTCATCACCTCCGCGAAGGAGACCTTCTTCGCGGGCGGCGACCTCAAGGACATGATCAAAATCGGGCCCGAGCACGCCCGGCAAGCGTTCGACACGGGCATGGCCATCAAGCGCGACCTGCGCCGGATCGAGACCCTCGGCGTGCCGGTCGTCGCCGCGGTGGGCGGCGCGGCCCTCGGCGGCGGCTACGAGATCGCCCTCGCCTGCCACCACCGGATCGCCCTGGACGCCCCGCACGTCAGAATCGGCCTGCCCGAGGTCACCCTCGGCCTGCTCCCCGCGGCCGGCGGCGTCGTCCGCACCGTACGCCTCCTGGGCATCACCGACGCGCTGCTCAAGGTGCTGCTCCAGGGCACCCGTTACGACGCGAAGCGCGCCCTGGCCGCCGGGCTCGTCCACGAGACCGCGGCCGACCGCGAGGAACTGCTGGCCAAGGCCCGGGCGTTCATCGACGCGCACCCCGAGTCCCGGCAGCCCTGGGACGAGCCGGGCTACAAGATCCCCGGCGGCACCCCGGCGAACCCGCGCTTCGCCGCGAACCTCCCGGCCTTCCCCGCCACCCTCAAGAAGCAGCTGGCCGGCGCGCCCTACCCGGCGCCGCGCAACATCCTCGCCGCCGCCGTCGAGAGCGCCCAGGTCGACTTCGAGAACGCGCAGGTCATCGAGGCCCGTTACTTCACGGAGCTGGTCACCGGCCAGACCGCGAAGAACATGATGCAGGCGTTCTTCTTCGACATGCAGGCCGTCAACTCCGGTGCCAGCCGCCCGGCGGACGTCGCGCCCCGCAAGGTCGCCAAGGCCGCCGTCCTCGGCGCGGGCATGATGGGCGCGGGCATCGCGTACTCCCTGGCCAAGGCCGGTATCGAGGTCGTACTGAAGGACGTCTCCCGCGAGGCGGCCGAGAAGGGCAAGTCCTACTCCGCGGGCCTGCTGGAGGCGGGCCTGGCCAAGGGCCGTACGACGGAGGCCGAGCGGGACGTGCTGCTGGCCCGCATCACCCCCACCGACGACGTGCGCGACCTCGCGGGCTGCGACGCCGTCGTCGAGGCCGTGTTCGAGGACCCGTCCCTCAAGCACAAGGTCTTCCAGGAGATCCAGCACGTCGTCGCCTCCGACGCGCTGCTGTGTTCCAACACCTCCACCCTCCCGATCACCCTCCTCGCGGAAGGCGTCGAGCGGCCCGCCGACTTCGTCGGTCTCCACTTCTTCTCGCCCGTCGACAAGATGCCGCTGGTGGAGATCATCAAGGGCGAGCGCACCGGCGAGGAGGCCCTGGCCCGCGCCTTCGACCTCGTCCGGCAGATCCGCAAGACGCCGATCGTGGTCAACGACTCGCGCGGCTTCTTCACCTCGCGCGTCATCGGCCGCTTCATCAACGAGGGCGTGGCCATGGTCGGCGAGGGCGTCGACCCGGCCTCCGTCGAACAGGCCGCGGCCCAGGCGGGCTACCCCGCCAAGGTCCTCTCCCTGATGGACGAGCTGACCCTCACCCTCCCGCGCCGCATCCGCGAGGAGACCCGGCGCGCCGTCGAGGAGGCGGGCGGGACCTGGACCCCGCACCCCGCGGACGCCGTACTCGACCGCATGCTCGACGAGTTCGGCCGCACCGGCCGCAGCGGCGGCGCGGGCTTCTACGACTACGCGGACGACGGCAAGCGGCTCGGCCTGTGGCCGGGCCTGCGCGAGCACTTCACCACGCCGGACGCGGCGATCCCCTTCGAGGACATGAAGGAGCGCATGCTCTTCGCGGAGGCCCTCGACACGGTCCGCTGCCTGGAGGAAGGCGTCCTGACATCGGTGCCGGACGCCAACATCGGCTCCATCCTCGGCATCGGCTTCCCCGGCTGGACCGGCGGCGCCCTCCAGTACATCAACGGCTACGAGGGCGGCGTGGCGGGCTTCGTACGGCGGGCACGGGAGCTGGAGGCCGCGTACGGCAGCCGGTTCGCGCCGTCGGCGCTGCTGCTGGAGAAGGCGGAGAAGGGGGAGCGGTTCGCGTAGGCGAACGGTTGGTGGGGACGATCCCCGATCGTCCCCCTCAGCCTCATCCCCCTCAGCCTCGTGTCCGTTCGGCGAGCCAGCCCGCCATGCCCCGCACGCCGAGGGCGATCGCCCTTTCGTCCGGGGCGAAGTCCGGGTAGTGCGGGTACGCGGTGGTGACGGAGGCGCCGGGAGCGCGGACGCCGAGGAAGGTGAACGTGCCGGGGACGCGCTGGAGGTAGAGGGAGAAGTCCTCGCCGCTGAAGGGAATCGCGGCCTGCAGCGTGGTGACCGCGTTCCGGCCGAGCGTGCGGCGCAGGCGCCGGGCCAGGGCGTCGGCGTCGCGTTCCGGGCAGACCATGGCCGGGAAGGGGGCGCCGGGGTACGTCACTTCGCTTCCGGCACGGGCGCGTGCCAGGCGGCGGACCTCTCCCCGCACCCGCGCGTAGTCCTCCGGCGGCCAGCAGCGGGAGGAGACGCGCACTCCGGTGTCCTGCGCCGTGGCCCGCACGGCCACGAACCGGGCCAGCGGGCCGTCGGGCGTCTGGATGTCGGTGACCAGCTGTTCGAGTTCGGCGGTCGTCCCGGGCGGCTGGACGGTGGCGAGGGCGCCGAGGTCCGCGGCCAGCTGTCGTGCGTCGTCCTGGGTGCGTACGGTGATCTGGGCATGGTCCTGTCCGGGCAGTCCGGTGCCCGGCGTCACGGCGAATTGCCCCACCGGGAACGGGCCGCAGTGCAGCGCGTGGATCTCCTCGACCCCGTGGCGTGCCAGCGCACCGGCATCGATCATGGCGCGGGCGCCGGCCAGGCTCTCCTCGGCGGGCTGGAAGAGGAACACGACGGTCCCGCTCAGCCGGTGCCGCAGCCGGGCCAGCACCTGGGCGATGCCGATGCCCATCGTGGTGTGGAGGTCGTGCCCGCAGACGTGCGCCGCCGCCGTTCCGCCACCGCGGATGTCCCCGGGCGGCACCGCGTCCATGTCCGCCCGGTAGGCGACCGTCCGTCCCGGGCGGGCGCCGCGCAGGACACCGACCACGCCGTGTCCGCCGCCCACTCCCGTGGTGACGTCCAGCCCGGCGGCCCGGAGTCTGCGGGCCACCACGGAAGCGGTCCGCTGCTCCTGTCCGGGCGCCTCGGGATGGGCGTGGATGTCCCGCCGCAGCGCGACGAGTTCCTTCTCCAGCCGTGCGGCTTCCGCGTCGACGGCCTGCTGGCCGATCGGCGCGCCGCGCTGTCCGGCGACGGCGGTGCCCGGCGTTCCCCACACCAGCCCCGCACCGACTGCCGCGGCCGCGCCGCCGAGCAGCGTACGGCGGTTCAGAGTCGGACCACTTGGACGAATCACGGTTCCCTCGTTCCTTGTCGAGCTCGTTCCTCAGGGGCTCGGCTCAAGATTGCGGGGTGAGGGTGGCCGCTGCCGATCCGGGAGGCCCTCGACTTGTGGTGGGGGTACCCCCCCGGTCGGTCCTGGGGG
>NZ_JAINFC010000447.1 GCF_020740835.1 Streptomyces sp. UNOC14_S4 | reverse complement strand
GCCCCACTCCGGCAGACCGACCGGCCCGAATCGACCGCGCAACGTACTCATGTCACCAGCCTAGGGCGTACGAGAAGAGCCCCCGCCCTTCCCAGCAAGGTGCCGGAGGGCGGGGCCTCTTCTCGTACGCCCTAGGCTGGTGACATGAGTACGTTGCGCGGTCGATTCGGGCCGGTCGGTCTGCCGGAGTGGGGCCGCTGTGCGGTGATGGGCGTGGTCAACGTCACGCCCGATTCGTTCTCCGACGGCGGGCGCTGGTTCGACACCGAGGTGGCGGTCAAGCGGGGCATGGACCTGGTGGCCGAGGGCGCCGACCTGATCGACGTGGGCGGCGAGTCCACGCGGCCGGGCGCCTACCGGGTCGACGAGCGCGAGGAGCTGCGCCGGGTGATCCCGGTGGTGCGCGAGCTGGCGGCCGACGGGATCGTGGTGTCGGTGGACACCATGCGCGCCTCGGTCGCGGAGGCGGCCGTCGAGGCGGGCGCCGCGCTGGTCAACGACGTGAGCGGCGGCCTCGCCGACCCGGCCATGGTGCCGATGGTGGCCACGGCCGGCGTGCCGTTCGTGGTGATGCACTGGCGCGGCTTCAGCGACGGCATGAACGGTCTGGCGGTCTATGGGGACGTGGTCGGCGAGGTCCTCGGCGAGCTGCGGCAGCGGCTGGACGCGGTCGTCGCCGGGGGCGTGGACCCGGAGCGGCTGGTGATCGACCCGGGACTGGGCTTCGCGAAGGCCTCGGAGCACGACCTGGCGCTGGTGGCCCAGCTGGCCCGGTTTCGCCGGGAGCTGGGGCTGCCGATGCTGGTGGCGGCCTCCCGCAAGCGCTTCCTCGGCAGCGTGCTGGCCGAGGACGGCGCCCCTCCGCCGCCGGCCCGGGAGCGGGACGCGGCGACGGCGGCGGTGTCGGCGCTCGCGGCGCGCGACGGCGCGTGGGCCGTACGGGTGCACGAGGTGCGGGCGAGCGCGGACGCGGTGCGTGTGGTGCGTGCGGTGGAGCAGGCTGCGGAGACGGCAGGGGTGGCGATGGTGGCAGAGGCGGGCGCCCGGGGCGCCGAGGGGGCGGCCGAGTGAGCACGGCCCGTACGGACAGCGAACAGGTCGAGCTGGCGAACACCGCGCTGTACGAGGCGGTGGAGCGGGGCGACACGGTGGCCATGGGGCGGCTGTGGCTGGACGACCCCGATACCGAGGTGTCCTGCGTGCATCCGGGCTGGCCGGTGCTGCGGGGCCGGAGCGAGGTGCTCCGCTCGTATGCGCTGATCATGGCGAGCACCGACTACATCCAGTTCTTCCTGACGGACGTCGAGGTCTCGGTCGCGGGCGACACGGCGCTGGTGACCTGCACGGAGAACATCCTCAGCGGCGGGCCGGCCGAGGAGGAGGGCGAGCTGGGGCCGCTGGTGGGCCAGCTGGTCGTGGCGACCAACGCCTTCCGGCGCGTCGGCGACGAGTGGCGGGTGTGGTCCCACCACGGCTCCCCGGTGCTCGCCGGCCGCGACGAGGACGACGAAGACGGGGCGGACGGACCGGAGGGGGAGGACGGCGGACCGGTGGCGTGATGGGCCGGCGGATCGGCGCGAACCGGCGGCGCGAACCGATGACGCGGATCGGTGGCGCGGATCGGTGACGTGAGCGGAGTCACTCGTTCGGGGTGCGTGCCCGCTGAAGAGGGGTGAGGCGGGCCGTACTGGGTAAGCGCGGCGCGACCGGGTGACGGCATGGGGCTCCTTGCCGGTTACGCCCCTGATTGTCCGTAAACATCCGTAAATGTCGCTGGATATCTGTACCACCCCGTGACGTCCATGTGCGAGCGCTGTCGGTGCCCGCAGGTAGATTCGAAGTGGGCAACCCCGGCTTACGGGGACGGGCGAAGTGCCGGTGGCCGCCGACGCGCTCTCGCCATACCGACGACCAGCTGGAGTGATTCGTGTGGATCGTGTCGCGCTGCGCGGCTTGAAGGCCCGCGGGCACCACGGGGTGTTCCCCCGGGAGCGCGAGGAGGGCCAGACCTTCATCGTGGACCTGGTGCTGAGCCTGGACACCAGGCCCGCCGCCGCCACCGACGACCTCACGAAGACCGTGCACTACGGCGTGGTGGCGGAGGAGGTCGTGGACGTCGTCCAGGGCGAGCCCGTCGACCTGATCGAGACCCTCGCCGAGCGGATCGCCCAGGTGTGTCTGAAGCACGAGGCGGTGCGCGAGGTGGAGGTCGTGGTGCACAAGCCCGACGCCCCCATCACCGTGCCCTTCGACGATGTGACCGTCACGATCACCCGGAGCCGAGTATGAGCAGCAGCGACCCGACCGTGCAGCCGGTGCCCGCCTCCGTGGTGGAGCAGGTGGACGCCGCCGATGTGACCCTGAGCAACCCCAAACGCGCGGTGATCTCGCTGGGCAGCAACCTCGGCAACCGGCTGGAGACGCTCCAGGGCGCGATCGACGCCCTGGAGGACACGCCCGGCCTGCGGGTGAAGGCCGTGTCCCCGGTCTACGAGACCGCGCCGTGGGGCGTCGAGCCGGGCACCCAGCCCTCGTACTTCAACGCGGTCGTCCTGGTGAAGACGACCCTTCCGCCGAGCTCCCTGCTGGAGCGCGGACACGCGATCGAGGAGGCCTTCGAGCGCGTCCGCGACGAGCGCTGGGGCCCGCGCACGCTCGACGTCGACATCGTCAGCTACCAGGACGTCGTCTCCGACGACCCCGTCCTGACCCTGCCGCACCCGCGCGCCCACGAGCGCGCCTTCGTGCTCGCGCCGTGGCACGACGTGGACCCGGAGGCCGTCGTCCCGGGGCACGGCGCCGTCGCCGAACTGCTGGCCGCGGTCGGACGCGACGGGGTCGAGCCGCGCGCCGACCTGGAACTCCGGCTGCCGGAGTAGGCGTTGGCCCCATGGAGATCCCGGACGATGGCCGACAGGGCCGATAGGGGAGCGAACCGGTGAAGCAACTGCGGGTCAGGGTGCTGGCCGGGCTGTTCGTCGTGGCCGGGGTGGTGTCCTGGGCGGGCGCCCGCCTGTGGGACGCCTTCGGCACCCTGCCGAGCGTGCCCGTGGCCGCCCCCATCGTGCTGGCCGTCATCGCCGTCGTGCTGGCCGCGACGGCGATCTCGCTGCGCTCCCGGTTCAGGGCCCAGCGCGAGCGGCGCCCCGGAGCGAAGGGGGTGGACCCGCTGGTGGCCGCCCGCGCCGTCGTCTTCGGCCAGGCCAGCGCGCTGGTCGCGGCCCTGGTCTCGGGCATGTACGGCGGGGTGGGCGCGTTCCTGCTGCTGGCGGGTGTGGAGAACAACCCCGCCCGGCGTGACCAGACGATCTACGCGGGCGCGTCGGTGCTGGCAGGTGTCTGCGTGATCGCGGCGGCGTTCTTCCTGGAGCGGGTGTGCCGGCTCCCGGAGGACGAGGACGAGGGCGAGAGCGGCGGCCCGGGTTCCGCCCGGGCCTGACCCGGGGCTCCATCGTGGGCCCCGCGCCTAATGGGGTGCCTCTTGCGCCCGGCGCCCGGCTGCGGGTCGTATACGGCTGGTCGCGCAGTTCCCCGCGCCCCTGACGGGGCGCGATGCCCCAACGGGGGCCTGGGGGCGAAGCCCCCAGAAAACTCTTGACGGCTACGCGTCCGCGACGGTCACCACCGACACCTCGGCGCGCGCAGCGCCCACCGCATCGGCCGCCGTCGACCGCCGCAGCGCCTCGTGCAGGCGCGCCGGCGTCAGGACGCCCAGGAAGTGGTCGGCGTGGTCGCCGTCGAGGACGGCGACCCACCCCGCGTCGTGCTGGAGCATCGTGCTGAACGCCTGCTTGAGCGAGGCGCCCACCGGTACCCAGGCGTCCATCCGTCGCGCGTGGTCCCGCACCGCGCTGTCCCCGTCGGCGCAGGAGAGGGCGTCCGCCGAGACCCAGCCGTGCAGCCGTTCCTCACGGTCGAGGACCACCGCCCAGCGCGCGTCCTCCGCGCGCAGCCGGGTCGCGGCGCCGGAGGCGCGGTCGTCGAGGTGGACCACGGGGGGCTGTTCGAGATCGCCGGACTCCACGGGGGTCACGGAGAGCCGCTTGAGCCCCCGGTCGGCGCCGACGAAGTCGGCCACGTACGGGCTGGCGGGCGCCCCGAGCACGGCCGCGGGCGGGTCGAACTGTTCGATGCGGCCGTGGCCGTAGACCGCGATGCGGTCGCCGAGGCGGACCGCCTCCTCGATGTCGTGGGTGACGAAGAGCACCGTCTTGCGGACCTGGGACTGGAGCCGCAGGAACTCGCTCTGGAGGCGCTCCCGGACCACCGGGTCGACCGCGCCGAACGGCTCGTCCATGAGCAGGACGGGCGGGTCGGCGGCGAGCGCGCGGGCCACGCCCACGCGCTGCCGCTGGCCGCCGGAGAGCTGTTCGGGGTAGCGGTCGCCGTAGACGGCCGGGTCGAGCCCCACGAGGTCGAGCAGTTCCGCCGCACGGGCCCGGGCCTTCTTCCGCTGCCAGCCCAGCAGGTGCGGGACGGTCGCGGTGTTGTCGAGCACGGTCCTGTGCGGGAAGAGCCCCACCTGCTGGATGACGTAGCCGATCCGGCGGCGCAGCGCGACGGGGTCGACGCCGGCGATGTCCTCGCCGTCGAGGAGGATCCGCCCGCCGGTCGGCTCGATCAGCCGGTTGACCATCTTCATCGTGGTGGTCTTGCCGCAGCCCGAGGGTCCGACGAGCGTGACCAGCTCCCCCTCGGCCACCTCGAAGGACAGGTCGTCCACGGCGGTGGTCCCGTCGGCGTAGCGCTTGGTGACGTGCTCGAAGCGGATCATGGCTCCCCATTCTGGCCGTACTACCTGCTGACATTGTTGCCGGTGTGTGGCGGCCGGCTCGAATGTCAGTGCCCGGGGTTAGGGTCGTCGACAACCGACGGTCAAGCCCAGGGGGAGGTGAGGCGCATGGCGGGAGCGAACTGCCTGGTCACCAATGAGTGGTTCTGCGGAGAGTATCTGCGGACCCGCGGCCAGGAGCTGACGCACGCCACGCTCCAGCACGTCGGGATCACGGTGGCCTCGGTCGCCATCGGTCTGCTCGTCGCTTTTCCGCTGGCGCTGCTGGCCCGGCGCCGGCGCGCTGCCGCGGGCCCGGTCCTCGGGCTCACCACCGTGCTCTACACGGTGCCGTCGCTGGCGATGTTCTCGCTGCTCGTCCCGGTCTTCGGCCTCTCGGCGTCGGTCGTGGTCACGGGCCTGGTGCTCTATTCGCTGACGGTCCTCGTGCGGAACATCCTGGCCGGGCTCGCCTCGGTGCCGGAGGAGGCCCGCGAGGCCGCCCGCGGCATGGGGTACGGGCCGCTGCGGCTGCTCTTCCAGGTCGAACTGCCGCTGGCGCTGCCCGCGCTGATGGCGGGTCTGCGGATCGCCACGGTCTCCACGGTCTCGCTCACCACCGTCGGTGCGATCGTCGGCTACGGCGGCCTGGGCAATCTGATCTACGAGGGCATGCACAGCTATTTCAAGGCGCAGGTGCTCACCGCGTCGGTGCTGTGCGTGGCGCTCGCGATCGTGGCCGACCTCGCGCTGCTGCTCGTGCAGCGGCTGCTGACCCCCTGGACGCGGGCGGGCGCGCGGGCGAGGCGCGCCGCCGGACGGACGGCCGCCGCGGCCGCCGAGGGAGCCGCCTGATGGACGTCATCCAGCGCACCTGGACGTGGCTGGCCACCGGCTCGCACTGGTCCGGCACCGACGGCGTGTGGCACCGGCTCGGCGAGCACCTGTTCCTCACCGTCGTCTGCCTGGCCATCTCCTGCGCCGTGGCCCTGCCCGTCGCGGTGGTCCTGGGGCACGTGGGCCGGGGCGGCGCCCTCGCGGTGAACGTCTCCAACGCGGGGCGCGCGGTGCCGACGTTCGCGGTGCTGGTGCTGTTGCTGCTCAGCCCGCTGGGTACGCATGGCTCATGGCCGACGATCATCGCGCTCGTGCTCTTCGCGATCCCGCCGCTGCTCACCAACGCGTACGTGGGGATGCGCGAGGTGGACCGGGGAGTGGTCGAGGCCGCGCGGGGCATGGGCATGACCGGCCGTCAGCTGATCGCCCGGGTGGAGCTGCCGCTCGCCTTTCCGCTGATCGTCACCGGGGTGCGGACCGCCGCGGTGCAGGTGGTGGCCACGACCACGCTCGCCGCGCTGCCGGGCGGCGGCGGCCTCGGCAGAATCATCACGGCGGGTTTCCGGCTCACCGACACGGCCCAGGTGGTGGCCGGGGCCGTGCTGGTGGCCGCGCTCGCGCTGCTGGTGGAAGGGGTGCTGATG
>NZ_JAINFC010000446.1 GCF_020740835.1 Streptomyces sp. UNOC14_S4 | reverse complement strand
CAATGCCCCTTGATCGAGCCGACGACCGAACCCGACCCGAGCAAGAATCCGGCCACGAGGAGGATCATGGTGCCCGGCACCATGCACGTGGTGATCACGACCGTCGCCTTCGGCACCGCGCGGGCCGCGCGGCGGCGGGCCCGCTGGGCGTCGGTGCGGCGCATGTCGCCCGCGATCGCGATCAGCGTGTCGACGATCGGCGCGCCCAGCTCCTCCCCCTGCTGGAGCGCCGTCACGAACTGGGCGACCTGCTCGGAGTCGTTGCGGGCGCGCAGTTCCTCGAACGCCTGACGCCTGCTGACACCCATGTCCATCTGGCGCAGGGTGATGCGGAGTTCGTCCGCCCAGGGGCCCTCGTACTTCTCCGACACCCGGTCGAGCGCCTGCCGGAAGCTCAGGCCCGCGCTGACCACGACGGCCAGGACGTCGAGGAAGTCCGGCAGCGTGCGGTCGATGGCGTCCTTGCGCTCGCGAACGGCCGCCCAGATGCCCACCTCGATCCAGAACAGCCCGAAGGCGACCAGCAGCAGCGCCACGATCAGCCGCCCGTCCAGCAGCATGACCAGGGCCCCGCCGAAGCCGAGGAAGCCGTAGACGGCGCGCCGGGCGGCGTACCTGTCCACTGTGAGGCCGCCCGGGTTCCCCGCGCGGTCGATGCGGCCGCGGACCTTCGCCACGCGCTTCTCGCCCATCATCCGCAGCACGAGCGGCGCGTAGCGCATGCCGAGCCGGTCGACGGCGGAACCGACGACCGTGGTGCGCGTCGAACCGACCTCCAGGGCCAGCGTCAGGTCGGTCGGCAGTTTCACCTCACTGCGGTACAGCACGATCCCGGCACAGGCGCCCGCGACGGACAGCGCGGCCAGCAGACCCAGCAGGAAACCCATCCGCCCTCCCCCCTCAGACGTCGATCCGGGACAGCCGCCGGATGGCGAGGAAGCCGAGCCCGTAGAGGCAGAAAGCCACGACAACGGCCGCCTGGCCGAGCCAGCCCGACGTCATCCGGTCGATCGACCCGGGCGCGATGCGGTCCATCAGCAGCAGCGTGCCGACGCCCATCAGCGGGACGACATACGCGGTGACGGTCACCTGGGAGAGCTGGGTGCGGACCTCCCTGCGGGTCTCCTTGCGCTCCTCCAGGGTCTGGGTGAGATTGCGCAGCGAGGTGACGACCGTGCCGCCCGCCCTGTTCGACAGGACGAGAGTCGTGACGAGGACGACGAGTTCGCGGGAGGGAAGCCGCTCGGCGAGCTCGCCGAGCGCGTCGTCGACGGAGTGCCCGACGGCGAGCCGGTCGGCGACCTTGCCCAGTTCCTCGCCCGCCGGGCTGTCCAGTTCCTCCGCCGCCATGCCGAGCGCCGTGCGGAGGGCGAGGCCGGCCTGGGTGGCGTTGGCGAGGATGCGGGAGAGCTCGGGCAGCTGGTTGATGAACCGCTCGATGCGTTTGCGGCGCTGGAAGCCCAGGAAGGCCGAAGCGGACCACAGGGCGGCGAGCGCGGCCGGCGGCCCGAAGAACGGCGCGAGGACGGACGCCGCGACGATCCACAGGGCCGCGGCCCCGGCGAGCGCGCAGACGGCGAACTCGCCCGGCGTGACGTCCAGCCCCGTGGACGCCAGGCGCCGCTCCAGACGGCGGCCGAAGCGGGTGGCGCGCAGCCGCCGGTCCAAGCCGCGGAAGTGGCGGGTGCGCCCGGCGGGCGGCGGCAGCGCGGGTGCGTCGGAGAGCCGGTCCACCAGCGACCGGCGCCGCGCCTTGCCGGAGGCGTAGAACAGCGCGCCCGCGGTGCCGAGCGCGCAGCACAGCAGGGTCGCGCCGACGGTGAGCAGGACGAGGGCGTTCATGGACATCGGCGGCTACCTCTGCCTCGCCTCGCGGACGGCGAGTTCGGTGGGGAAGGCGGCGACGCCGAAGGCGGACGGCACGGGCTCGTCGGCCATCCGCAGGCGTTCGGCGACGCGTTCGGGGAGGGGCAGGCACGTGAACCGCCCGCGCACGACGCGATCCGCGGCCAGAGGCTGGGCGTCGAAGCGGCAGACGGTGGTGAGGCGGTAGTCCTCCCGGCCGTGCGAGTCGAGGAGGGCGACCTCGACGACGCGGCGCGAGCCGTCGGGGTGCCGGGCGAGCTGGACGATGCAGTCGACGGCGCTGTTGATCTGGTCGCGCAGCGCCTCGTAGGGAATGCCGACCTCGGACATCGACGCCAGTGTCTGCAGGCGCATCAGGGCGTCCTCGGCGCTGTTGGCGTGGACGGTGGCGAGCGAACCGTCGTGGCCGGTGGACATGGCCTGGAGCATGTCGAGCGTCTCGCCGCCGCGCACCTCGCCGACGATGATGCGGTCGGGTCGCATGCGCAGGGAGTTGCGTACGAGGTCGCGGATGGTGATCCGGCCCTTCCCCTCGACGTTCGGCGGGCGGGACTCCAGGCGGATGACGTGCGTCTGCTGGAGCTGGAGCTCCGCGGCGTCCTCGACGGTGATGATGCGCTCGCCCTCCGGGATCAGGCCGGAGAGCGCGTTCAGGAGGGTCGTCTTGCCGGAGCCGGTCGGCCCGGAGACCACCACGTTGAACTTCGCGCGCACCAGCGCCGACAGCAGCATCAGCATCGGCTCGTCCAGCGTGCCCATGCCGATGAGCTCGGGCAGCGTGTAGGGGCGCGGGAAACGGCGGATGGTCAGGGTCGCGCCGTTCAGCGCGAGCGGGGGGATGATGACGTTGACGCGCTCCCCGCTGGGCAGCCGGGCGTCGACCATCGGATGGGACTCGTCCACCCGGCGGTTGACGGTGGAGACGATGCGCTCGATGGTCTGCATCAGCTGCTCGTGCGAGGCGAAGCGCGCCGGGACGGGCTCCACGCGGCCCGCGCGCTCCACGAAGATCTGGTCGGGGCCGTTCACCATGATCTCGGTGATCGAGGGGTCCTCCAGGAGCGGTTCGAGGACGCCGAGCCCGAGTGCCTCGTCGACGACGCGGCGGATGAGCCGGTCGCGCTCGGCGGTGGAGAGCACGGGGCCTTCGCGGCTGATGATGTGCCCGAGGACCCGCTCCAGCCGGGTACGGCGCTCGGCGGCGGCCAGCGACGACATCTCCGCGAGATCGATCTCCTCCAGCAGCTTCGCGCGGTAGACGGGCACCAGGTGGCCCGGCTCCCGGCCTTCGGCGGGGGTCTCGGGGGCGACGATCCGTGACCGCAGGCTCATGGCACGCTCCTCACGGGCGGCAGGGGGTCCGTCGGGCAGCGCATGGTGGCCCGTCGGGTGACGGACCGGTCGCCGAGGAACGGCAGGACCGTCGGAATCCGTACGGTGACGCTGGCGGTGGTCTGTCCGGCGCCACCGCACGGCGGTGCGTCCGGCTCGCCTTCTGTGCTCAGCCACGTACTGAGTGCCGCTCGGCCCGCGGCCGCGGGTGACGTCCGCGGGGCGTCCTGTGTGGCGGTACGGGCCGCTGCGCGGGCCGCTGTGCCGGCCTGCTGGACGGCGTAGGCGGCCAGACCGAGCTGGAGGGCGGCGAGCCCTACGAGGAGGAGGACGGGGAGGAAGCCGAGCAGTTCGATGGAGGCGGAGCCGCGGTCTTTTTTCCGGGTACGGTTGCTGTGCCGCGGGGTGCGCCTACTGGGGTGCCGCTTCCGCTGCGTTCGCGGCTGCGGGTCTGTTCGTGGCTGGGCGCGCAGTTCCCCGCGCCCCTGACGGGGCACCCGCCGGTGTGACATCAGTTCCCCTCCTCCGCCGCGCCCGCCGAACCATTTACCTGCCAGGGCCAGTTGATCGCCCCCGGGAAGAGGACCGGGACCGACAGGGAGACGTTCGCCCGGTAGACACCCGACTCCGGACCGCAGCCGATGTCGGTGCCCCAGGCACCGGGGATGTCGGTACGGGCCGCGGCCGCGCAGTCGGCACCTGCCGCTCCGGCGCGCGCGCCCTTGTCGGCCGCGTCGCCGGCGAGGGAGTAGGTGTAGCCGATCAGCACGCACTGCCAGACGACGGCCAGCACCACCAGGATCAGCGGCAGGATGCCCAGGAACTCGACCGCCACCTGACCGCGGTCCCCGCCGCCGCGCCTGCGGAAGCGGCTCGTGGGCACGGGGGCCAGCTGGTCCGGTCCCGTACCGCCCGTACCGCCTGTGCCCCCCGCTCCGCCCGGCCCTATGGCCGCCCGGCGTCTGCGCAGCGCGCCCAGGCCGCCGGGGAGCGAGCGGTCCGCGTGCGCCGCGGTGCGTGGCCTGCCGGAGGGTGCGGTCTGCCCGGTGAGCCCGAGTTCGGCGGCGAGGGTCCACAGGGCCTGTCGTACGGCCGACCGCGCGTCGAGGTCCTGCATCCGCCCGGAGTCGACGGCCGCCTGGAGCTCCCGGAAGCCCGCCGGGACGGTCGTACGGGCCGTCCTGGTGCCGGTGGCGCGCTCGACGAGGGACGGCTGGATCTCCGCGCTGCGCGTGTACCGGTTGACGACGGTGACGGTCTCGGCGGCCTTGCGGATCTGGAGCCGTTCCCAGAGCCGCACCATGCGCTTGGCGGCCCGTACGGACACCACGTCCGGGGTGGTGACGAGCACCGCCACGTCCGCGGTCTCGACCGCCGCGGCGCACGCGGCGGTGACCTGGGTGCCGCAGTCCACCACGACGAGTTCGTAGCGGCCGCGCAGGGCGGCGATGATCTGGCGGGACGCGAGGTCGTCGACCTCCTCGCCGCGCTCGCCCTCGGCGGGCGCGAGCAGCAGCGCGAGCCCGGCGGGGTGGGGGAAGACGGCGTCCTGGAGGACGCGCGGGGAGATGTCGCTGATGCCCGCCAGGTCGGCGATGGAGCGCCGGAACTGCACGTCGAGGTAGGAGGCGACGTCCCCGGACTGGAGGTCCATGTCGACCAGGGCGACGTTGCGCCCCGCGGCACGTGCGGCGAGGGCGAGCTGGACGGCGGTGACGGTCGTGCCGACCCCGCCCTTGGCCCCGGCGACGGCGACCAGGGTGCCGCCGGGCCCCTGTGCCGGTCCGCCGTCGCCGCCGCCGAGGTGGCGACGGACTCCGGTGGCCCACTGGGCGGCGGCCTGCACGCGGGTGCCCAGTTCGTCGTACGAGAGGGGGATCGCCGCCACGCCGCGCGCCCCGCAGTCCATGGCGGCCGCGTACAGCGCGGGGCCGGGGGACGCGGTGACCAGCACGACGCCGGTGGCGGGGAAGCGCAGCGCCACCTCGCGGATGAGTTCGAGCGCGGGTAACGGCCCGAGGCGCTCGTGGACGAGGACGACCTCGGGGAGGTCCTCGACGGAGGAGGCGGCCAGCACGGCGAGCGTGTCGAGGAGGCGGGTGGAGTCGCCGGCGGGCGGCAGGGGTTCGGCCCCCGGGAGCTGTCCGAGGAGCCCGCCGATGGCGCGAGCGGTGTCCGGGTCGCCGACAGCCGGGAGGATTCTGAGCGTCACCGTGTCCCTCGCCTCTCCTATTTGTCGCCGTCGAGCGTGTAGGTGCGGTCCCCGCTGCCGATCTCGTCGTTGCTGCCGGGGGCGACCAGGGCGAGCCGTACGTGGGAGGCGAACGACTCGGCGTACGCGACGCGCTGGGCGTCCTTGGTGTCGAGGGCGAAGGTGATCGGCACGGCCTCGCCCGCGTGCCGGGTGGTGGTTGCGGTGCTCGTGCCGCCGTCGCGGTCGAGTGCTTTCAGCTTGCCCACCGCGAGGACCCGGGCGTTGCTCACGATGACCTTGGAGACGGGCTTGGTGCCCTGGTCCTTGCCGTCGAAGGTGGCGTAGATGTTGACCCGCGAACCCGCGTTGATCTTCCCGGCCACCCCGGTCGCCGCGTCGATCATGATGGCGATCTCCTGCTGCCCCGGCTTGAGTTCGGGCCGCTCGGTGATCATGTCCTCCTGGAGCAGCGAGCCCTTGCGCAGCGGGGTGACGGCGATCTTCCCGGTCAGTTCGCCGAGGTCGGTGACGGCGGTGGCGGGCAGCCAGCGCTTGGGCATCGAGATCTTCTCGAAGCGGTCCTCCGCCTGTTCGAGCGGCTGGTAGGCGGGGATGTCGGCCCGCAGCCGGTAGGCGGTGGCCTCGGGGCCGACCTTCGACTCGGCGTCATGGACGACCGAGAAGACCCCGGCGAACACGCCGAGCGCGCAGAGGGCCGACAGGAGCAGCAGGATGACCCCGCGGCGCTGGCGAGAGTTCATGGGGCGGCGGACCTCGTTCGGGGATGGGGCCGGTGGTTGCTCGACGGTGGCGGCGGCTGCGGTGCAGAGGGGTGGTTTCGCGATGCGGTACCGCGCTCAGT
>NZ_JAINFC010000445.1 GCF_020740835.1 Streptomyces sp. UNOC14_S4 | reverse complement strand
GTGTCGTGCGGCTCCCTCTGTATCCGGGGGCGGAGCCCCCGGATACAGAGGGAGCCGCACGACACACCCCCACGCCCCGTCGTGAGCTGATGCATCCGGTCGGCGCCCGCCGACCGGATGTCCTCATCGCGCCTGATTCAGACCGGAGTTGAGGAGAACGCGTCGAGCGTATAGGCGATGACGGCCACAACAATGTACGTATTGCGTGCCGGTGGTGTCGCGGTCGTCGCCACAGCCCCCGCGGCGGCCATCTCCTGCGGCATGATCTCCAACCGTCTCCCCCGGCGTGTGCGCCGACGGCCTGCGACCCATCCGCTCACGGAAGGCTGCTAACTTGCCGGGCGTCAAGTAGGTTCGGCTGGGGGCGGCAGGTTCCCGACAACAGCAGGAGAGACCATGGGCAGCACCCCTCAGCAGGCGCGCAGGAGCGACACCCGTGAGCGCATCCAGAAAACGGCCCTGGACCTCTTTGTCTCGCGCGGCTACGAGAAGACCTCGCTCCGGGAGATCGCCGAGGAGCTCGGCGTCACCAAGGCCGCGCTGTACTACCACTTCAAGACGAAGGAGGACATCCTCACCGCGATCTCCGAGGACCTCGGGCGACCGGTCGACGAGCTCATCGCCTGGGCGAGGGAACAGCCACCGACGCTCGATACCAGGCGGGAGCTGATGACCCGCTACAGCGCGGCGCTGCGGTCGGCCATGCCGATCTACCACATCCTCCAGGAGAACCAGGCGACCCTGCGCGACCTGGCGATCGGGCGGACACTGCGCAAGCGGGTGGAGGCCATCTCCGAGCTGATGCACACCGGCGAGCTCGACTTCGAGACGCACATGCGGGTCGCGAGCGCCCTGCTGACCGTGCACTTCGGGGCGTTCACGCTGGCCCACGTGCGCGGCTCGGACGAGGAGAAGCGGCAGGCGCTCCTCAAGGTCGCCCTGGAGACCCTCGGCTCGTCGGCAGGCCGGCCGGCGTGACCCGGGTTAGCTCTTTCAGGTGACCCCGGCCGGGGCGGCGGCCCGCTGTCGTTCCAGTTCCGCCAGCGCGCGGGCGCCCCGGCCGGGCGCGATGTCGAGCCGGGCCAGCACGGCCGGCACCGCGACGCCGGGCATCAGGTGCTCGTAGAGACAGATCGCCCGGCGCTCCAGGTCACGGCGGCCGCTCACGGTCTGCGAGAGGGCGTTGATGCCGCCGTAGGCCGCGACGATCAGCTCCGCCACCTCGGACGGCATCACGTGCGGCAGCACCTCGCCGCGCTCCTTGCCCTCCATCAGGGTCCGCGTGTGCAGGGCCGTCCAGTCGCTGAACTGCCCCGCGCGGTGCGGCGCCGCGGCGCTGTGCTCGATGGAGAGCCGCACGCTGCCGCGCAGCACCGGGTCCGTCAGCAGCCGGTGCGTGAAGATCAGACCGATGTCGACCAGCTCCTGCATCTTGGAGGAGCGCGGCAGTTCGGCGCACAGGGGTGTGGTGGACACCTGCGACTGGACCACCGCGTGGGCCAGCTCCTCCTTCGACGCGAAGTGGAAGTAGAGCGCGCCCTTGGTGACTTCGGCGCGGGCGAGGATCTCGTTGATGGTCGCGGCGTCGTAGCCCCGCTCGTCGAACACCACCGCGGCCGCCTCCAGGATGGTCCGCCGCGTTCTTATCGCACGGTCCTGCTTTGCCACGGTACGCCTCCGCATCGCTGAATGACCCGCGCTCCGCGTCGTGGGCGGCAGGGCGAATCGTCGGCCGATGTCGCTGCCGCCGGATTCCCGCGCGCAGCCGCCGTAGAGCGTATGCAGGACTCCCGCGTCAAGGGAGGAGAGCGAACCAGCCATCGTGTCCGGGCCCCCGTCCCGGAGGGGGTTCACTAGGGTCGGCACCACCGGCCGCGGCCGGTCCGACGAGCCGAAGGAGCCCGCACGGATGAGTCTCACCGGCACCGCCTTCTTCGCCCTGCTCGTGGCGGCCACCGTGCTGGCCGTGCTGGCGACGCTGGTGCTGTGGGGGCGGATTCCGGGGCCGCGGCCGCTCGCCTGGCTGGTACGCGTCGTGCTGATCGGGCTCTGCCAGGCGACCGCGATCTGTGTGGTCGCGGCCTGGATCAACAGCAGTTACGGGCTCTACGCCTCCTGGGACGACCTGCTCGGCAGGCCCGGCGGCACCGGGCCGGTGTCGATGCCCGGCCCGCCCCCGGAGCGCGCCCGCTTCCTGCGCGGGGACGCCGGGATACAGGAGACGTACATGCGCGGGCCGCACTCCGCGCTCTCCGGGCAGGTGATGGTCTGGACCCCGCCCGAGTACGACGAGCCGCGCTACCGGAAGACCGCGTTCCCCGTGGTCGTGCTGCTGCACGGGGTGCCCGGCTCGCCGCAGTCGTGGATGGAGCAGGGCCATATGCCCGGCGACTTCCAGAAGCTGCTGAAGGCCGGGGAGACCAGGCCGTTCATCCTCGTCGTGCCGATCATCAACCCCGGTGGCGTGGACACGGACTGCACGGACACCACCGGCCACAAGGTCGCCACATGGCTCTCCCAGGACGTCCCCGACCTCATCCGGCACCACTTCCGCACCGGGAAGGGCCCCCGCTACTGGGGGCTGCTGGGCATCTCCACCGGCGGCTACTGCGCGGCCAAGCTGCCCCTCCAGTACCCCAAGGTCTTCGGGGCGGGCGCCGCGCTCGACCCCGACCCGCTGACCGGCGACCGGGGCGTCCTGCCCGACTCCACGCTGCGACTGCACAACAGCCCCATGTGGCTCGTCGCGCACACCCAGGCCGATGTCGGGCTGTTCCTCGCGACCTCCCGGCAGGACCGCGACAGCCCGCCCTCGTACATCGAGGAGTTCCAGCGGGCGGCCGCGGGCAGCAAGGTCCGGCTGAAGACGATGGTCGCGCCGAAGGGCGGCCACAACTACAACACGTGGATCTCGATGTACCCGGCGGCCTTCGCCTGGATGAGCGAGGAGCTGGACGAAGGACCGTCGTGACCGGGCACGTGATCGGCCGTCGCCGTCAGCTGTTGGTGTCCTGGGGGAAGACGAGCTGCTTGCTCATCCACTCCAGGCTCGGCCCGATCTCGCGCCGCCATGTCGTGAAGTTGTGGCTGCCCTCGTCCAGGATGATCTTGGAGGCGTTCATCGGCTCCTTGACGGCCTTGAGGAACCTCTCGGTCTCCTTGAGGTTCTTCTCGCCCTTCTTGCTGCTGGTGACGAGCACGGAGACCTTGGGCGCGGGCAGGTTCTTCAGCCGCCAGACCAGGTCGTGCTCGCGCTCGCGCTGCTTGCCCTCGTCGCCGCCGCCGAAGAGGTTGCCCGTGGTCAGATCGTTCTTGATCTTGTAGTCGGCGGAGAGGGCCGCCGCCGCGGGGTAGGCGTTCGGCTGCCGCATGGCGAGCTCCAGGGCGCAGGTGCCGCCGGAGGAGTAGCCGAGGGCGCCCCACGCGCTGGCCTCGTGGCCGACGCGGTACGCGCTGCGCAGCGCCTCGGGCACGTCCTTGGTGAAGTACGTCTCCGCCTGCGGCCCGCCCGGGACGTCCACGCATTCGGTGTCGCGGGGCGGGGCGATCGTCGGCCGCAGCATCACGATCACCGTGGGCTGCATCTTCTTCTGCGCCTGCAGCTCGCTCGCGGTCTTCGGGATCTGGAGGAATTTGGAGAGGTTGTCGATACCGCCGGGATAACCGCTGATGGCCACGATCACGGGAAAGCGCTGGCGCTCGTACTGCTTCTGGAAGTACTGCGGCGGCAGGTAGACGAACGCGGGCTCGACGACATTGGAACGGCGGCCGACCAGGCGCACCGACTGCACCGCGCCGACCTGCTCCCTGGGCCCGTCGGGCAGGCCCATGTGCTCCGTGTTCTCGGTGCCCGAGGGCCGGATCAGGCCGCCCTTGCCGACGTCGACGGCGGCGGCGCTCGCGTTGGTGTTGTCGTTCACCGCGGTGACCTGGCCGGGCGCGCGGTCGTAGCGGCCGAGGAGCTGGCCCCAGGTGCCGTAGAAGCTGTTCGCGGAGTTCACGGCCAGCAGCACCACGGACATGATCGCCAGCTGGGTCACCAGGATCGAGCCGAGCCGGCCGAGTACGGGCAGCGCGCCGCGCCCGGCCAGGCGCGGCCAGAGCCATACGGTGAGACCGACGCACAGCACGGCCACGAACACCACCGTAAACAAGAGTGACCGACTGGTCAGACCCATGCGGCTCTCAACTCCCTGCCCCCGTGGTGGGTACTCATGTTCGGTAAAGCACTGCTCTCCGATAAAGAGGCCGGAATGGGTGGACAGGGTTGCCCAGGACCTATTTCTTACCCTGCTCTTGTCCTGGGCTTGTCCTGGTCTTACGACGTGGTTCGCCCGTCGGCCGCCTTCCCGGCGGGGCCGCGGCGGAGACATCCGCGAAACATCCCATGAGGTACACCGCATGCTGGAAGGGGGTGAACCCCAACAAGCCTCGACAAGGCTCGACAAGGATGGACACCGACATGCGCGTACTGGTCGCCGAGGACGAAGAGATACTCGCCGAGCTCGTGGCCACGGGGCTGCGGAGGGCCGGGTTCGCCGTGGACACGGTCTACAGCGGGGACGCCGCCATCGCCTACCTCGACCTGCACGACTACGACGTCGTCGTCCTCGACCGCGACCTGCCCCGCGTGCACGGCGACGACGTCACCCGCCGCCTCGTGGCCTCCGGCTCGCGCACGCGGATCCTGATGCTCACCGCCGCGGGCAGCATGGAGGACCGCGTCGCCGGGCTCGACCTGGGCGCCGACGACTACCTGCCCAAGCCGTTCGAGTTCCCCGAGCTGGTCTCGCGCGTCCGCGCGCTGCGCCGCCGCAGCGCGCGCCCCGCGCCGCCCGTGCTGGAGCGGGCCGGGCTCCGGCTGGACACCGTGCGGCGCACGGCCGAGCGCGAGGGCCGGGAGCTGGACCTCTCCCCCAAGGAGTTCGCCCTGCTCCAGATCCTGCTGGAGGCGGAGGGCGCGGTCGTCAGCGCCGAGGAGCTGCTGGAGCGGGCCTGGGACGCGCACGCCGACCCGTTCACGGGCGCGGTGCGGGTGGCCATGAGCAAGCTGCGCGGCAAGCTCGGCGACCCGCCGCTGATCCGTACGGTGCAGGGCGTCGGGTACGCCCTGTGAGCGGGGTGCGCCGGCCCGTGCTCACGGCCCGTACCCGCATCGCCGTCGCGTACGGCGCGGTGTTCCTGGTGCTGGGCACGGCCCTGCTGGTCACGGTGAACGTGCTGTCCCGCGCGGGCACGCGCGAGAAGGCCATGACGATCGCCCGGACCGCCGCTCCCATGGAGGTGGTGCGGCCGGGGCAGCACGCGGCCGCGCCCTTCCGGACCATGGTGGAGCTCCCGAGCGCCAAGATCTACGAGGTCACCGGGTCGGTCAGCAACGCCGCCTCGGACCAGCTCGTGCTGTGGTCCGCACTCGCGCTGCTGGTCACCGCGCTGCTGGCGGTCGGGGTGGGCTGGTGGACGGCCGGGCGCGTGCTGCGGCCGGTGCACACGATGACCGCGACCGCCCGCCGGATCTCCGAGCGCAATCTGCACGAGCGGATCGGGCAGCGCGGCCCGGACGACGAGCTGAAGGAGCTGGCCGACACGATCGACGCGCTCCTGGAGCGGCTGGAGTCCGCCTTCGACAGCCAGCGCCGCTTCGTCTCCAACGCCTCGCACGAGCTGCGCACCCCGCTCGCCACCCAGCGCGCCGCCATCCAGGTGGGCCTGGACGGCGACCCGTCGCCGGAGGAGCTGGCCCGTACGAAGACGCTGCTGCTGGAGACCAACCGGCGCTCGGAGCACCTGATCGACGGCCTCCTCGTGCTGGCCCGCAGCGAGCGCGGCCTCGACCGCCGCGATCCGCTCGACCTCGCCGAGGTGGCGGCGGAGGAGGCCGCGGCGGTCGCGGACCGCGCGGAACGCGAGGGCGTACGCGTCGAACTGCGCGCCACGGCCTCCCCGCTCACCGGCAACCGCGTCCTGCTCGCGCAGCTGACCGGCAATCTGCTGCGCAACGCGGTCGGCTACAACCACCGCGGCGGCACCGTCGAGGTCGAGGTGACGCCGGGGCGGCTGACCGTCACCAACACCGGGCCGCGGGTCCCGGCGCACGAGGTGGAGACCCTCTTCGAGCCGTTCCGCCGCGGCGCGGGCCGGGAACGGCTGGCCGGGGGCGCGGGTCTGGGCCTGTCGATCGTCCGCTCGATCGCGCGGGCCCACGGCGGCCGGGCGTACGCCGTGCCGCGCGAGGGCGGGGGACTGCGGGTGAC
>NZ_JAINFC010000444.1 GCF_020740835.1 Streptomyces sp. UNOC14_S4 | reverse complement strand
TCAAGCGACCACTGTCCCGCTACGCATACAAGAGCCTGCGCGTGGACCGACGCACCTACAAAGCCACCATCAGCATCGACATCCTGTTGACAGGGCCCATCAGCCCATAACTTCACGGCCTTGCCCTAAAGGGGCGCGCTACCCCACGTACGCAAAGGGGCGGACGGGGAAACCCCGTCCGCCCCTTCAGGCGTTCCTAGACCCGTCAGAACGGGTTGAACTCGTCGTACTCGCGGTCCGCGTCGTCGCGCTCCGCGTCGCGGTCGCGGCGGCGCTGCGCGGCGGGGCGGGGGGCGTCGAAGCGGTGGTCCTCGCCGCGGCGGCCGAGCATCTCCGCGCCGGCGGCCATCGTCGGCTCCCAGTCGAAGACGACCGCGTCCTCCTCGCTGCCGATCGCGACGCCGTCACCGGCCCGCGCGCCGGCCTTGAGGAGCTCGTCCTCGACGCCGAGGCGGTTGAGGCGGTCGGCGAGGTAGCCGACGGCCTCGTCGTTGTTGAAGTCGGTCTGGCGCACCCAGCGCTCCGGCTTCTCGCCGCGCACGCGGTAGAGGCCGTCCTCCTCCAGGGTGACGGTGAAGCCCGCGTCGTCGACGGCCTTCGGACGGATGACGATGCGGGTCGCCTCCTCCTTCGGCTTCGCGGCGCGCGCCTCGGAGACGATGTTCGCGAGGGCGAACGACAGCTCCTTGAGGCCGTGCCGGGAGACAGCGGAGACCTCGAAGATCTGGTAACCGCGGGACTCCAGCTCCGGCCGGATCATGTCGGCGAGGTCCTGGCCGTCCGGGATGTCGACCTTGTTGAGGACGACGATGCGCGGCCGGTCCTCCAGGCCGCCGTACTCCTTGAGCTCGGCCTCGATCACGTCGAGGTCGCTCAGCGGGTCGCGGTCGGACTCCAGCGTGGCCGTGTCGAGCACGTGCACCAGCACCGAGCAGCGCTCGACGTGCCGCAGGAACTCCAGGCCCAGGCCCTTGCCCTGGCTGGCGCCGGGGATCAGACCGGGGACGTCGGCGATGGTGTAGACCGTCGAACCGGCGGTGACGACGCCCAGGTTGGGGACGAGCGTCGTGAAGGGGTAGTCGGCGATCTTCGGCTTGGCGGCCGAGAGCACGGAGATCAGCGAGGACTTGCCCGCGCTCGGGTAACCCACGAGAGCCACGTCCGCGACGGTCTTGAGCTCCAGGACGATGTCCCCGAGGTCGCCGGGCTCGCCCAGCAGCGCGAAGCCGGGGGCCTTGCGGCGGGCGGAGGCCAGCGCCGCGTTGCCGAGGCCGCCGCGGCCGCCCTGTGCGGCGATGAAGCGCGTGCCCTGGCCGATCATGTCGGCGAGCACGTTGCCGTGCTTGTCCTGGACGACGGTGCCGTCGGGAACGGGCAGGACGAGGTCCGTACCGTCCTTGCCGGAGCGGTTGCCGCCCTCGCCCGGCTTGCCGTTGGTGGCCTTGCGGTGCGGGCTGTGGTGGTAGTCGAGCAGCGTGGTGACGGACTGGTCGACGACCAGGATCACGTCGCCGCCACGGCCGCCGTTGCCGCCGTCCGGGCCGCCGAGCGGCTTGAACTTCTCGCGGTGCACGGAGGCGCAGCCGTGGCCTCCGTTACCCGCGGCGACGTGCAGCTCGACGCGGTCCACGAAGGTGGTCATAGCAGCGTTCCTCCTGGTGCTTCGGGAATGTCTCTGTTGTAACGCAACGAGGGCGGACCCGCTTCCCCGCAGGGAAACAAGGTCCGCCCTCGTCAGATCGCTCTACGGAAAGCCTGGATCAGGCAACCGGAACGATGTTGACGACCTTGCGGCCACGGTGGGTGCCGAACTGCACCGCACCGGCCTGCAGCGCGAACAGGGTGTCGTCGCCGCCGCGGCCGACGCCCGCGCCCGGGTGGAAGTGGGTGCCGCGCTGGCGGACCAGGATCTCACCGGCGAGCACGGTCTGACCGCCGAAGCGCTTCACACCGAGCCGCTGGGCGTTGGAGTCGCGACCGTTCCGGGTGGACGATGCGCCCTTCTTGTGTGCCATTTAGTCTCAGTCCCCTCTAATTACTTGGCAGCCGTCGGGATGGCGGTGATCTTCACGGCCGTGTACTGCTGACGGTGACCGATGCGCTTGCGGTAACCGGTCTTGTTCTTGTACTTCAGGATGTCGATCTTGGCACCCTTGTGGTGGTCCACGATCTCGGCCTGAACCTTGATGCCCGCCAGGACCCACGGGTCACTGGTGACGGACTCACCGTCGACGACGAGCAGCGTCGAGAGCTCGACCGCGTCGCCCACCTTGCCGGTGGAAATCTTGTCAACCTCGACGATGTCACCAACAGCAACCTTGTGCTGGCGACCACCGCTGCGCACGATTGCGTACACGCGGAACTCACTCTCTCGCTAGTAAAGGGACCTCTGACGCCAGCCGCTCAGACACGGGCCGGGGCCCGCGCTTCATCCGAGTGGACGAGCGGCCTCTCCAGACCCGCCGGGCCTGAAGGGATGTGCTCAGGGGGTGGTGTACAGACACCGATTGAAAAGGTTACGGGACCGGTTTTCCAGGGTCAAACCAGGGGTATTCCCTGGCGCGCTGTGGTTGCCCACGGTCGCGCTCCCGCTCCGCCTACGGGGGTGCGCCCTGAGCCCGCCCTGCGCCTGCGGCCCGGTGGGGGCTGAGCGCGCAGTTCCCCGCGCCCCTGATGGGGCGCACCTCGTCAGCCGCCCCGTAAGGGGCGCGGGGAACTGCGCGGCCAGCCACGGACGGGCCCGCAGCCGCGCGCCGAGCGCAGAGGCAGCCCCGTAGGCAAAAAGGCCCGCCCCCGGACCACCCGGCCGAAGCCGGGGGTCCGGGGGCGGAGCCCCTGGGAGGGAGGAGGGCCTCAGTCCTCCGAGGACGCCGCCGCGGCCGGCTCCGCCACCTTCTTGGCGGCGGCCTTCTTCGTCGTCGTCTTCTTGGCCGTCGTCTTCTTCGCCGTGGCCTTCTTGGCAGTCGTCGTCTTCTTGGCGGCGGCCTTCTTCGTGGTCGTCGCCTTCTTCGCCGGTGCCTTCTTGGCCGTGGTCTTCTTCGCGGCCGTCTTGCGGGTCGTCTTCTTCACCGGGACCGGGGCCTCCGCCTCGGACTCGGACTCCGACTCGGACTCCGCGACCGCCTCGGCAGCGGCCTCGACCGGAGCCTCGGCCTCGACCTCGGGCTTCGGCTCCACGACCGGCTCCACGACCGCTTCGGCCATCGGCTCGGCGACCGCTGCGGTCACCGGTTCCGCGGCCGGGGCCGCGGTGACCACGACCACCGACTCGTCCGTCGCCGCGGGCGAGCCCGCCGGAGCGGACGCCCTACGGGTCGCCCGACGACGCGTACGGGCCGGAGCGGCGGCCGGAGCCGCCTCCTCGACGGGCGCCTCGACCGGAGCCTCGGCCGGGGCCTCGACCTCGACCGGAGCCTCCACGACCGGCTCGGCCACCGGCTCGGCCACAGCCTCCGGCTGCGGCTGCGGCTCCGCGGCCACGACCACCGGCTCCACGGCCTTCTCGGCGCCCTTCGGCGAGCCCGCCGGAGCGGTCACCTTGCGGGTCGCCCGGCGGCGCGTACGGCCACCGCGCTTGGCGGCCGCCGCCTCGGCCTCGGCCGGGCTGCCGAACCACTCCTCGTCACCGCCGACCGACGGCTGCAGCTCGGCTTCGGTCACCACGACCGGCTCCAGCTCCGGCGCCTCGGCAGCCGCGGGGGCCGCCTCCTCGACGACCGGCTCCGGCGTCACGTGCTCGTGCTCGTGCGGCTGGGCCTTGCCCTTCTTCTTGCCGCGCTTGCCGCCACCGCCACCGCCACCGCCGACGGACGACGGCTGGTCCATGTGGACGATCACACCGCGGCCGTTGCAGTGCACGCACGGCTCGGAGAACGACTCCAGCAGACCCTGGCCGACCCGCTTGCGGGTCATCTGGACCAGACCCAGCGAGGTCACCTCGGCGACCTGGTGCTTGGTGCGGTCGCGGCCCAGGCACTCCAGCAGACGGCGCAGCACCAGGTCCCGGTTGGACTCCAGCACCATGTCGATGAAGTCGATCACGATGATGCCGCCGAGGTCGCGCAGCCGCAGCTGGCGCACGATCTCCTCGGCCGCCTCCAGGTTGTTCCTGGTGACCGTCTCCTCCAGGTTGCCGCCCTGGCCGGTGAACTTGCCGGTGTTGACGTCGATGACGACCATCGCCTCGGTCCGGTCGATCACCAGCGAGCCGCCGCTCGGCAGCCAGACCTTGCGGTCCAGCGCCTTCATCAGCTGCTCGTCGATCCGGTACGTGGCGAAGACGTCGACGTCCGACGTCCACTTCTGCAGCCGGTCGACCAGGTCCGGGGCGACGTGCGAGACGTAGCCGTGGATGGTCTCCCAGGCGTCGTCACCGCTCACGATGACCTTGGAGAAGTCCTCGTTGAAGATGTCGCGCACGACGCGGACGGTCATGTCCGGCTCGCCGTACAGCAGGGTCGGGGCGTTGCCGCTCTTCGCCCGCCGCTGGATCTCCTCCCACTGCGCCTGGAGCCGCTGGACGTCGCGCGCCAGCTCCTCCTCGCTCGCGCCCTCCGCGGCCGTACGGACGATGACGCCCGCGTCCTCGGGGACGATCTTCTTGAGGATCTGCTTCAGGCGCGCGCGCTCGGTGTCGGGCAGCTTGCGGCTGATGCCGGTCATCGAGCCCTCGGGCACGTAGACCAGGTAACGGCCCGGCAGCGAGACCTGGCTGGTCAGGCGGGCGCCCTTGTGGCCGATCGGGTCCTTGGTGACCTGCACCAGCACGGACTGGCCGGACTTCAGCGCGGTCTCGATGCGGCGCGGGCCGCTGCCCATGCCGAGCGCCTCGAAGTTGACCTCACCGGCGTACAGGACGGCGTTGCGGCCCTTGCCGATGTCGACGAAGGCGGCCTCCATGGACGGCAGCACGTTCTGGACCTTGCCCAGGTAGACGTTGCCGACGTAGCTGGTGGCCTGCTCCTTGTTGACGAAGTGCTCGACGAGGACGTTGTCCTCCAGCACGCCGATCTGGGTGCGCTCACCGCTCTGACGTACGACCATCACGCGCTCGACGGCCTCACGGCGCGCCAGGAACTCCGCCTCGGTGATGATCGGCACACGGCGGCGGCCCTGCTCACGACCCTCGCGGCGGCGCTGCTTCTTGGCCTCCATACGGGTGGAGCCCTTGATGGACTGCACCTCGTCGAAGCCCGTGCCGGGCTCGCGCTCCTCGCGCTTGCGGGGCTCGCGGATCTTGACGACGGTGCGCTCCGGCTCGTCGGTGCCCGGCTCGGTCTCGGCGGCCTCGCCGCTGCGGCGACGGCGACGACGACGGCGACGGCTGCCAGCGGACGCCGACTCCTCGCCGTACTCCTCCTCCGGCTGCTCCTCCTCGGCGCCCTCGGGCTCCTGCTCGCCCTCGGCGGCGTACTCGTCCTCGGCACCCTCGAGCTCGGCCTCACCACGCCGGCGACGGCGGCCGCCACGGCGACGACGGCGCGACGGGCGCTCCGACTCCTCCTCGCCCTCGGCCTCCTCCTCGACGGAAGCGGCGGCCTCCTCGGGCTCGGCCTCCTCCGTGGTCACCTCCGGCACGGCCTGCTCGGCCTCGGCGGGCTCGCCACGGCGGCGGCGACGGCGACGGGACCGCGCGGGCACCTCCGCCTCGACCTCGGCCTCGGCCTCGGCCTCCTCCTCGACGGAAGCGGCGGCAGCGGCAGCGGCGGTCTCCGGCGTCTGGAACATCGGCTCGGTGAACACCGGCGCCTGGAAGACGGCCACCGACGGCCGCACGGCACGACGGCGGCCACGCGCGGGCGCCTCGGCGGGAGCGGCCTCGGCAGCGGCGGCCTCGACGGGCGCGGCGGCAGGCGCGGCCTCGACGGGGGCCTCGGCCCTGGTCTCGGCGGCCTCGACGACGCGACGGCGGCCACGCGTACGGCGACGGGGTGCCTCGACGGGCGCCTCCTCGACCTGCTGCGGCTCCTGCGTCTCTTCGGGCTCCTCGGCCTCAGCCTGCTCCTCGAGCTCCTCCGGCTCCTCCGCCATGGGCTCGGCGGCGGGGGCCTCGGCGGCCGGGACAGCGGTGCCGGGCGTACCGGCCGTCCGGGTGGCGCGACGGCGCGTACGGGCGGGCTTGGCGGCCTTGACGTCCTCGGCGGCAGGAGCGGCCGGGGCCTCCTCGGCAACCGGAGCCGCCTCGGCAACCGGAGCGGCCTCGACAGCGGCGACCTCGGCGGCCTTGGGGGCACCGGCGGGGGCCGATGCCCTGCGGACGGCGCGGCGGCGCGGG
>NZ_JAINFC010000443.1 GCF_020740835.1 Streptomyces sp. UNOC14_S4 | reverse complement strand
GAGGGGAGCCCTGCGGCATGGGCGGCAGGGGCGCGGTCTCGGCGTCGGGGCCTGGCGTGGGGGCATCCGGGGTGTCGGTCCCCCCGCCCGGTGGGCCCGGCGGTGACGCCGGAGCCACCGGGGTCCACGCGAAGATCATCGCGCCGCCGACCACGCCCAGGAGCGTGCCGATCAGGAAGCCGCCGAGGTTGGACATCACCAGCGTCGCCGCCGCGACCATGACGGTCACGATCCCGGCGAGCGTGCGGTACTGCGGTGCGAACCAGCCGCTGAGACCCATCACGATCATGACGAGCCCCATGAGGACCGACGGGATGCCCGCGATCCCCTGGTGCAGCATGATCTTCAGGGGCGCCAGGGGGATGGCGCTGATCTCCGCCCCGGCGAGCACGGTCGCCAGCCCGCCCCAGAACGGCCGGCCCTTGCGCCACTGGCGCCACGCCTGCCACGGGTGGCGCCGTGGACGGCCGGACTCGATGCCGGCCGCCACGTCAGAAGCACTCCGACTTGCCCTTGGCGATGCTCATGCTGAGGCCGGAGAGGCTGAAGGTGCCCGCGTTGGTGGCCCAGGCGACCTGCTCCATGTTGTTGATCGTCACATGGTCGGCCTGCTGGGCGAAGAGGTCCTGGAGGCCCTGCGCGCCCTTCGGCCCCTTGTCGAGCGTGGAGGCGTCGCGTCCGATCTCCAGGTTCCTGAACTCGGCGTTGCCGCGGAGCTGGGTGGCGTCGAGGAACAGGTCGGACGCCTTGACCGGGTCCTTGCCCTGGCCCGCGTGCAGGTTCAGCGAGATGTCGCCGATCACGGGGAGGTGGGTGACCACGGACTGGCACAGGCTCTTGATCTCCGCCTTCTTGACCGCGGTGACGGCCACGGGCAGCAGATCGTTGCGGGCGTTGGTGTCGACGCTGCCGTACTGCGCGAAGCCCTCGCCCTCCAGGCTCTTGGCGCTGACCTTGAACTCCTGCCCGGACACGGCGAAGGAGGCCGCCAGCGCCCCGTTGGCCAGCGCGACGGCCAGCGCCGCGGTGGCGGCGAAGCCCGGCACGGCCAGCACGGCGAACTTGCGCCACCTCACGCGGCCTGTGACCTGTCTGCCTTGAGCGTCCTTCATGCTGATGTCCTCTCGTCAAGTCATCACCCCGTGGAGAGGTGCGGCGGGCCTCGGCGATCCCCGGATGGCGCGGTCGCGCGAGCACGGCACACAACGGGCGTGCAAAACGCATACAAAACGCGTACAAGTGCGTACAACGGGCGTGCGACGTGTGACGAACGTGCCGTCCCGGAAGGTGTACCCGAGGGTAAGTCCGCCGGTGGCCGTCGGCAAGGTCCAGGTACGGACCGATTCCGGTCCGGGTAAAGGAAGTTGACGTCATGTCACGTATGTGGTGGGTCAGGCGTAGCGCACCCGGAGTTCCTTGATGCCGTTCAGCCATGCCGAGCGCAACCGCCGTGGTTCTCCGGCCAGTTGGATGCCCGGCAGGGTGTCGGCGATCGCGTCGAAGATCAGGCCGATCTCCAGCGCCGCCAGTGACTTGCCGAGGCAGAAGTGCGGACCGCCGCCGCCGAAGCCCAGGTGGGGGTTGGGGTCGCGGGTGATGTCGAAGTCCTCCGGCCGCTCGAAGACCTCGGGGTCGTGGTTGGCGGAGGCGTAGAAGAGCCCCACGCGCTGCCCCGGCCGGATCTCCGCGCCGCCGAGCTCCGCCGGGCGGACCGCCGTGCGCTGGAAGGAGATGACGGGGGTCGCCCAGCGCACGATCTCCTCGGCCGCCGTGGCCGGCCGCTCGTCCTTGTAGAGCTCCCACTGTCCGGGATGGGTGAGGAAGGCGTGCATGCCGTGGCTGATGGCGTTGCGCGTGGTCTCGTTCCCGGCGACGGCCAGCAGCAGGACGAAGAAACCGAACTCGTCGGAGGCGAGGTTGCCCTCGTCCTCGGCGGCCACCAGGGCGCTGACGATGTCCCGCGCCGGGCGCTCCTTGCGGTCGGCGGCCAGGCCCATGGCGTAGGAGATGAGCTCCGTCGCCGCCGTCGTGCCGACCTCCTCGGTGATGGCCAGTTCCGGGTCGTCGTACGCGACCATCTTGTTGGACCAGTCGAAGATCCGGGCCCGGTCGGCCTGGGGCACGCCGATGAGCTCCGCTATGGCCTGGAGCGGCAGTTCGCAGGCGATGTCGGCGACGAAGTCGCCCGCGCCGCGCCGCTCGGCCGCCGCGACGATCGCCGCGGCGCGGTCCCGGAGCGCGCCCTCCAGCGCCCGGATCGCGCGCGGGGTGAAGCCGCGCTGGACGATCTGCCGGACACGGGTGTGCTCCGGGGGGTCCATGTTGAGCATGATGAGGCGCTGTACGTCGATCTGCTCACGGTCGATGTGCTCGTTGAAGCGGATGACCGCGGTATTGGCCGCCGAGGAGAAGACCTCCGGCCGGGTGGAGACCTCCTTGACGTCCGCGTGCCGGGTCACGGCCCAGTAGCCGTCGTCGTCGAAGCCCGCGGCGCCGTGCCGCTGGGCGATCCACCGCACCGGTGCCGTACGCCGCAGCGCGGCGAATTCCGGGAGCGGCACCCGGTGCGCGTAGAGGTCGGGGTCGGTGAGGTCGAAGCCCTCGGGCAGCACGGATCCGGACAAGGCGACCACCTCGAATGTCTGACGGTGCATCAGATAGGCCGAAGGTAGAGGCGGGCCCTGAGAGTGGCAAGGGCGGGGACGCCATCCGTATGCCGTATCCGTACGCCGCATCCGCGTGCCGTATCCGTATGCCGCCTGTATGCCGTCTGTAGGCCATCTGTCGCGGAGGCCGGGGCGTGCGCGACCCTTGCGGAGCGGGGGCGGCAGGCCCAAGACTGCCGAAGGAACCGGGGAAGTAGAACGCGTACCAGTTCGGCGTGTCTGCCGCGGTGCGTCCGGTCGGCGCGCCGGTTCCTGGCGGGGGAGTGCCCCAGGGGCCACCGGGAGAGCTCCTGGGGGGATACGGCACGGGCCGGGGGCGACGGGACGTCCCCGGATGCCACGAGAGGAAGCGTCCATGGCCGCGGAACCCGTCATCGTCGAAGCCGTCCGCACCCCCATCGGCAAGCGCGGGGGCGCGCTCGCGGGGCTCCACCCCGCGTACCTGCTGGGCGAGACCTACCGCGAGGTGCTCGCCCGTACCGGCATCCAGCCCGACTGCGTCGAGCAGATCGTGGGCGGCACCGTCACCCACGTCGGCGAGCAGTCGATGAACCCGGCCCGTACCGCCTGGCTCGCGATGGGCCTGCCCTACGAGACCGCCGCGACCACGGTGGACTGCCAGTGCGGCTCCTCGCAGCAGGCCAACCACATCGTCGCCAACATGATCGCGAGCGGGGTCATCGACGTCGGCATCGGCTGCGGCGTCGAGGCCATGTCCCGCGTCCCGCTCGGCAGCGGCTCCAAGCACGGGCCCGGCAAGCCGTTCCCCGACGAGTGGAGCGTCGACCTGCCCAACCAGTTCGAGGCCGCCGAGCGCATCGCCCGCAGGCGCGGCCTCACCCGCGAGGACGTCGACGCCCTCGGCCTCCTCTCCCAGGAGCGCGCCGCCCGCGCCTGGGCGGAGGAGCGCTTCAAGCGCGAGACCTTCGCCGTGCAGGTGCCGACCACGGAGGAGGAGCAGTACGCGGGGCAGGGCATGTGGCGGCTCGTCGACCGTGACCAGGGGTTACGCGATACGAGCATGGAGGCGCTCGGCGGTCTCAAGCCGGTCATGCCGACCGCCGTCCACACGGCGGGCAACTCCTCCCAGATCTCCGACGGCGCCGCCGTCCTGATGTGGGCCTCCAAACGCATGGCCCGCGCCCTGCGGCTGCGCCCCCGCGCCCGCATCGTCGCCCAGGCCCTCGTCGGCGCCGACCCCCACTTCCACCTCGACGGCCCCATCGACGCCACCCGCGCCGTCCTGGGCAAGGCGGGCATGTCCCTGCGCGACATCGACCTCGTCGAGATCAACGAGGCCTTCGCGTCGGTGGTCCTGTCCTGGGCCCAGGTCTTCGAGCAGTCCCTGGACAAGGTCAACGTCAACGGCGGCGCGATCGCCCTCGGCCACCCCATCGGCGCCACGGGCGCCCGCCTCATCACGACGGCGCTGCACGAACTGGAGCGCACGGACAAGGAATTCGCCCTGATCACGATGTGCGCGGGGGGCGGGCTGGCGACGGGGACGATCATTCAGCGGCTGTGAGGCGGGGCGGGTTCAGCAGGGCGTCCCGGCGATTCGGTAGGAATGCGTTCCTACCGCGCGCTACCGTGGAGCCATGACCGCAAGAAAGCTGTCGATTTCCGTACCGCCCGAGGTCGAAGAGACGATCAAGGCCGCCGCGGCCGAGGAAGGCAAGCCGGTGTCGGCCTGGCTGGCCGAGGCCGCCGTCGAGAAGGCGCAGACCGCGGCCCTTCACGCGCAGGGCCGCGCCGCCGCGCGCGAGCTGGTCGCGGAGTACGAGAACGAGCACGGCAAGCTGCCCGAGGAGTCCAGGCAGCGCGCCCGCGAGTTTCTCCTGGAGGCCGGTCTGCTGGATGACGAGCCCTGGCCGGCGGTCGGGTAGTGCGCACGATCGTCTACGACACCGGCGCACTGCTCGCCGCCGAGCGCCGCGACCCGGATTTCCTCGCCCTCCACGACGAGCTCACGGCTGCGCACATCCGCCCGATCGTGCCGGTCGTCGTCCTCGCGCAAGCCTGGCGCGGGGGACCGCAGCACCAGATCTCCCGAGTCCTCAAGGGCTGCGACGTCCTGCCCGACGACCAGCGCACCGGCCGGGCGGCGGGCGTGGCCTGTGGCGCCTCGGGCACTTCCGATGTGGTGGACGCGATCGTCGTCTCCACCGCTGTCCAGTACCAGGCCGCCGTGGTCACCAGCGACCCCGACGACCTGGCGCATATCGCCGACTCCCTCGGCGTCAAACTGCGGCTCTTCAACGTCTGAGTGCTGAGGGGCGTGATGCGAGCCCTCATACGTATGCCGTGAGGCGCCGTCGCCGGGCCGGGCGGGCCGGTCGGGCTGCTGCCCGGTGCGTGATGCCCGTGACGGCGGGTCGGTGCGCGGTCGGCCCGCGCCTCCGGCGTGAACGGCGTGAGCGATGTGGGCGGCCGTTACCGCAGGCCGCCGCTCTGGGCGGCCACGGCGACGTTGAGGTTCCCGCCTCCTTCACCGGTCCACGCCATGAACAGCTCGTCCGCCTGCGGGGCGAGGGCCGGGCCGAACGGACTGGTGTCGCCGAAGGTCTGCTTGCCCTCGAACGTCGCTCCGTTGTCCTCCGAGAACTCCAGATTCAGGTTCGTGTTCCCCGACCCCCGCCAAGCGAGCCACATCGCGCCGTCGAAGGAGGCCAGCGCGGGCCCCGCGTCGCTGGTGTCCCCCAGCACGACCTTGTTCTCAAGGCCCTGGATACCGAATCCGCCCTGGGTGTCGGCGAACAGGGCGACCCGGGCGACGTTGAGATTCCCGCCCCCTTCACCGGTCCACGCCATGAACAGGTTGTCCCCGTGCACGACGAGGGCCGGGGCGAACGGACTGGTGTCGCCGAAGACCGTCTTGCCTTCGAATGTCGCGCCGTTGTCCCGGGAGAAGATCAGGTTCAGGTTCGTGTTCCCCGATCCCCGCCAGCCCAGGAACAGCGTGCCGTTGAAGGAGACCAGCGCCGGTCCCGCGTCGCTGGTGTCCCCCAGCACGACCTTGTTCTCAAGGCCCTCGATGCCGAATCCGCCCTGGGTGTCGGCGAACAGGGCGACCCGGGCGACGTTGAGATTCCCGCCCCCCTCGCCGGTCCACGCCATGAACAGCGGCGACGAGGCGAGGGCCGGGGCGAACGGACTGGTGTCGCCGAAGGTCGCCTTGCCTTCGAATGTCGCGCCGTTGTCCCGCGAGAAGATCAGGTTCAGGTTCGTGTTGCCCGACCCGCGCCAGCCCAGGAACAACGTGCCGTTGTCGGAGACCAGCGCGGGTCCCGCGTCGCTGGTGTCGCCCAGCACAACCTTGTTCGTGAGGTCTGGCGACAGAGAATTCCGGGTCATGGATACCTCCAGAGGCGGGGCCGTCATCAGGCCGTATGCCGCCGGGACCGCTCGGAGCACAAAGGCGGGGCCGGGCAACGAGGATGAGAGACCTCGGGCGCGTTCTCGCCCTTGTGGACCTTTGTTCCGGAATTCGAATGTACATCGCGGTTTGTTTGGCCGTAATCACTCACAAGAGTGGATTACGGGCCGGTGGGGAGGCCGCCGTGCGCGGCGGCGACGGCCGTCACGAAGGTCGACCACGAGGTGGTAGGCGGG
>NZ_JAINFC010000442.1 GCF_020740835.1 Streptomyces sp. UNOC14_S4 | reverse complement strand
GTTGTGCGCCGGGTCGGTACAGGTATCGGGGAGGTCGCAGTTGGGGCAGGGCGGGGTGTCGTCGGCGGGCAGCGCGGATCTGCGCGTCGGGGCGGCCGTGGCAGAGATCGAGGGCTTGTACGCGGCCCTGCGCGCCGCACCCGAGGGGCCGCGCCGAGACAGGCTCCTGGCCGACCTCGCCCGGGCCGGGTGGCGCCTCGCCGACCTCGCGCTCGCGCCGGAGCGGCCCCGGGGCGGCGTCCCGCCGCGCTCCCGCTGGGAGCGCCGCCGCTTCCTGGCGGCCCGCGGCGCCGATCTGATCGCGGCGTTCGCCTCCCGCGGATCGCGGCGCGACGCCGTCCGTGAGGACGGCAAGGACGAGGGGGAGCCGGTGGCACGCGGCCGGTGACGGCCCGGAAGGGTCGCCAATGGCGTTTCGGGGCCGACGATACGGGTCCGGGGTCTCGCCCCGCCCGGTCGTCGGCCTCGGTGCTGTCGTGCTGCCGCACGGAAGAGGGACGCCGCGGGCTCGCGCTGCCTACCGTCAAAGGGTGGATCTTCCGCAGGGGGTTGACGCCCCCACGCCGCGCCCATGTGGCTGCCGTCACAGGATGCAGTGATACCCCCTAGGGGTATATTGAATGACAGTGGAGGGCGCGGCCCATGCGCCCGGCATCCCGACACCCGAGGAAGTAGCCATGACCAGTTCCTGCTGCACCCCCGACGGCTCCTGCGGCTCCGCTGCCTCGACCGCCGCGGCCGAGGGCGGAGTCACCACCGTCTACAAGGTCTCCGGCATGACCTGCGGCCACTGCGAGGGTGCCGTCACCCAGGAGCTCTCCGCCCTCGACGGCGTCACCGCGGTCAAGGCCGTCGCGGCCTCGGGCGAGGTGACCGTCACCTCCGCCGCCGCGCTCGACGAGGAGGCCGTCCGCGTCGCCGTCGACGAGGCGGGCTACGAGCTCGTCGGCACCGTCTGACACCGCACTCGCCACACGCACCGGGCCACCGGCCCGGTGCGCGCACCATCCACTCCCGCGCCGGGACGTACCGCTCCGCTGATACGGACGCCGTGCGTCCCGGCCTACCCCAGGAGACAGGCAATGACCGGCACGGCTCCCGGAACAACAGCGCTGCGCACAGCGGCGGTTCCCCTCTCCGAGGTCGAGCTCTCCATCGGCGGCATGACCTGCGCCTCGTGCGCCGCCCGCATCGAGAAGAAGCTCAACCGCATGGAAGGCGTCACGGCGACCGTCAACTACGCCACGGAGAAGGCGAAGGTGGCGTACGGGGGCGACATCGCCGTCGCCGACATCGTCGCCATGGTCGAGAAGACCGGCTACACGGCCGAGGAGCCGCTGCCGCCCGCGGCCCCCGCCCCGGAGGAGGACGCGGCGGCGGGTGACGGGCAACCGCTTCCGCTGCGCCAGAGGCTGCGCGTCTCCCTGGCGCTGTCGGTGCCGGTGGTCCTGATGGCGATGGTCCCGGCCCTCCAGTTCGACAACTGGCAGTGGCTGTCCCTGACCCTGGCCGCGCCCGTCGTCGTCTGGGGTGCCCTCCCCTTCCACAAGGCGGCCTGGACGAACGCGCGGCACGGCGCCGCGACCATGGACACCCTGGTGTCGGTCGGTACGCTCGCCGCGCTCGGCTGGTCGCTGTGGGCGCTCTTCTTCGGGCACGCGGGCATGCCCGGGATGCGGCACGGCTTCGAGTTCACCATCGCGCGGTCGGACGGCTCCTCCTCCATCTACCTGGAGGCCGCCGCGGGCGTCACCACCTTCATCCTCGCCGGGCGCTACCTGGAGGCGAGGTCCAAGCGCAGGGCGGGCGCGGCGCTCAAGGCGCTGCTGGAGCTCGGTGCCAAGGACGTCTCCGTGCTGCGCGGCGGCACCGAGGTCCGCGTCCCGGTCTCCCAACTGGCCGTCGGCGACCGGTTCGTGGTGCGCCCCGGGGAGAAGGTCGCCACCGACGGCATCGTGGCCGAGGGCGCCTCGGCCGTCGACGCCTCGATGCTGACCGGCGAATCGGTGCCCGTGGACGTCACGGTCGGCGACCCGGTCACCGGTGCCACCGTCAACGCGGGCGGCCGCCTCGTCGTCGAGGCCACCCGGATCGGCACGGACACCCAGCTCGCCCGGATGGCCAGGCTCGTCGAGGACGCGCAGAACGGCAAGGCCGAGGTCCAGCGCCTGGCCGACCGGATCTCCGGGATCTTTGTGCCCGTCGTCCTCGTCATCGCGCTCGGCACCCTGCTGACCTGGCTCTTCGTGACCGGGGACGCCACCGCCGCGTTCACCGCCGCCGTCGCCGTGCTCATCATCGCCTGCCCCTGCGCCCTCGGCCTCGCGACCCCGACCGCCCTCATGGTCGGCACCGGGCGCGGAGCCCAGCTGGGCATCCTCATCAAGGGCCCCGAGGTGCTGGAGTCCACCCGCCGTGTCGACACCGTCGTCCTCGACAAGACGGGCACGGTGACCACCGGCCGCATGCGGCTGGAGAAGGCCGTCACGGCGCCGGGCGTCGACGAGACCGAACTCCTCCGGCTGGCAGGCGCGTTGGAGCACGCCTCCGAGCACCCCATCGCCCAGGCCGTCGCGGCCGGTGCCGCCGAGCGCGTCGGCGGCCTCCCGGTGCCGGAGAACTTCGAGAGCGTCGTCGGCCTCGGCGTCCAGGGCGTCGTCGACGGGCACGCGGTGCTCGTGGGGCGCGAGAAGCTGCTGCATGACTGGGCGATCGAACTGCCCGTGGACCTGGCCGCGGCCAAGGTATCGGCCGAGGCCGAGGGGCGGACGGCCGTCGTCGTCGCCTGGGACGGCGCGGCCCGCGGCGTCCTCACGGTCACGGACGCCATCAAGGAGACGAGCGCGGAGGCGGTCGCCGCACTGCGTGCTCTGGGGTTGCGACCGGTCCTGCTGACCGGCGACAACCAGGCCGTCGCCGAGTCCGTCGCCCGGGCGGTCGGCATCGACGAGGTCGTCGCCGAGGTCCTGCCCGAGGAGAAGGTGGCCGTGGTCAAGCGGCTGCAGGCCGAGGGCCGTACGGTCGCGATGGTGGGCGACGGCGTCAACGACGCGGCCGCTCTCGCCACGGCCGACCTGGGCCTGTCCATGGGCACCGGCGCCGACGCCGCGATCGAGGCCGGCGATCTCACGCTGGTGCGGGGTGACCTGCGGGTGGCGGCGGACGCGATCCGCCTGTCGCGCCGGACCCTCGCCACCATCAAGGGCAACCTCTTCTGGGCCTTCGGCTACAACGTCGCGGCCCTGCCGCTCGCCGCGGCGGGCATGCTCAACCCGATGATCGCGGGCGCCGCGATGGCCTTCTCCTCGGTCTTCGTGGTGACCAACAGCCTGCGGCTGCGGTCCTTCCAGTAGGCGCAGGGAGGCGGCTCGAGGAGGCCGCCGTCCCGCCCCGACAGCAGGGGTCGGGACGGCGGCCTTCGCGCGCGCCGCCCGGCAGGGGAGCCCGGGCAGGCGTGCGAAGCGCGGTGGGGGCGCGCGTTGTTCTTTCTGTTTCCTGGTTCGCGGAAGTCGTACCACCTTGGGTGCCCTGGTGCCGCCTGGAACCGTTGCCCTCATGACCATCAGACGCATTCCGGCGACGCGCCTCGGTCGCCTGGCCCTGACCGCGGGGGCAGCCCTCGCGCTCTTCACCGCGCTGCCCATGAGCAGCGCCTACGCCGCCAACGGCACGTTCTTCTACCACTCGGCGGCGGGGGACTTCTCGATCACCGACCCGCCCCTGCGCGTGTGCGAGCCCGTCCACGACGGTGCGACCAACGCCTCGAACCAGACCAACGCCACGGCCACGCTCTACTTCGACGGCAACTGCCAGAACCCATGGGGCAGCCTGCAGCCCGGTCAGTTCACCGACTTCTTCGGCGACCTTCCCCACAGCGTGGCATTCGGCTCGTAGCCGCCTCCTTGCGACGGGAAACGGGGAGAGGCGCTTCCGCCCATGGCGGAAGCGCCTCTCTGCCGAGCCGGGCCGAGCCGAGCCGAGCCCGGGAATCTACGGGGTCAGACCGTCAGCTTCTCGTGGTTCGTCCAGATCACCTTGTACGGGTACTTGGCCTGCCACTTATCGCGGAACTCGCCGAGCTTGGGGTATCCGGTCAGCTTCTGCAGGGTGGGGAGGTCCGCGCAGCTGATTTCCGCGATGGCGCTGGAGACGAAGACGGGAGCGTAGGCGTCGTCCGGCAGCCGCAGGTGCGGCTTGTGGTCGATCTTCTCGGCCAGGCCGGAACCGAGGATGACCTGGCTCATTTCGGAGAAGAACTGCTTCCGCTCCGCCTCGGGCATCGAGTCGGAGAAGGAGAAGACCAAGGTGTGGATGATCATTTTCGCCTCTGGGCCTATGGGGTGTGATCAGTGCGTGCCGGTCCGCCGTCACCTGCGGCGCGGCAGCCGCACGCCTTGCGCCCCGGATCTTTCCGCGGCGCGCTCAAGGAGTACTCGCCCAGGGCTCCTGCCTGCGATGCCGCCGCATCCGGAGAGGGAGCGGCGGGGCTGGACGGTGTGGGGATCGCCGATGTCTTGCTCGGCTCAGAAGCCTTGTCGCTGCCTGAGTCGGACGAACACGACGTGAGTCCGAGCGCGATGGCGCCGCATACCAGCCCATAGACGATCTTCCGCATGCCCGCATGATCACAGGGCTCGGCGGTGCTGCATAGATCTGGACCAGCCATTGGCAAGAGGTTTCGGCCTTTTGGTAAAACCGCCTCCTGCTCCGGCGCCAGCCGGAGCAGAAGGGCTTTCAGGCTTTCAGTGCGCAAGGACGCACGGTTCAGGCAGCGGCCAGGGACGCGATGCGGGCACGGGCTTCTTTGACTCGAGGCTCGGAACGACGCGACCCGAGAGCCTTGCTGACCTCTTGGAGTCGTTCCACGCCCCTTTGGGTGTGAATGCCCTTGCTGATGTACTCGATTGCCCTGTCGGTTGCGTCGAGGGTGCCGTCCAGGTCGCCGGTCTGTTGGTAAGCCAGCGCGAGGGTGCCGCAGCGGACAGCTTGATCACGGGGCGCGGCATGCGCCACCGACTTCTCGAGGGCATCTGTCGCGCGGTCGGCCTGTCCGGTGGCCAACAGGAAGCGGCCCTCGGTGGAACGAAGTTGGGACTCGCCGAACCAGCGGAGGTACGCGGGCCGGTCGCCGTTGTCGCTTCGCTCCAAAGCGGCGAAAGCCCGGTTGAGAGCCTGGGCGGCCTTCTTGTGCTCGCCGCCCTTGCAGAGGACGGTGGTCTCGTGAGCGGCGAGTGAGGACTGCATGACCGCCGACACGCGCGCGCTGACGCTCGTTGCTGACTCCATGAGGCCGATCGCTCCGTGCTGTTCGCGTTGGTTCGACGCCTGCGTGGCCATGAAGCAGAGCGTGTGGGCCCCCAACATGTCGTCACCGGCCGTGTTCGTGGCGCGGAGAGCCGCTGTGTAGCTCTTCTGTGCCGCCGCGTGGAGACCAGCGTCGTAGCTCATCCAGCCGAGCAGGCAGCACACCTCGGCAGCGAGGACATGGAGGCTCTTGCCGATGTCCTCGGTGTAGCGGCTGTTGCTGATCATCCGGGTGATGAGCCGCAAGTCGGCGCGAGCCGAGTCCAGGAAGTCCACGCCTCCCGTGTCCTGCTCCATGGAGCGGATGGACTCGATCCGCTCGGCCATACGGTCTACCGTGCGGCTGGTGATCTGATCGCCTTTTGCTGCTGCCGCCAGAGCTGGTTCAGCAGCGGCCCACTGGGCGCCAATGCCGACGAGTGCAGCACCGCTGACCCCGATAAATCCCCTTCGGTCCACTGGTTCACTCCCTAGTGCCGTCAGAGCCTCCAGCGTAGACCCCTGAGTCCACGGCGCTGCAATCACTTGTTCGTCCCAGGCCGGCAGCCAAAGCGGCCACGGTCGGTTTCCGATCCTCTCCGCGCAGCCGGGGAGACCACATGAGTGGAGATAGTCGGCGATCACGATTTGGGCGACCGCTTCGGGGTCGTGGTCGCCTCGCTCCCACTTGTAGATGGTTGAGCGAGTGGTAGCCAGATGGTGCCCGAGCCGATCGCCATGCCTCCGGAGTGCTGACGCGAACTCGGTTTTGCCCATGCTGAGTTTGGCCCGGACATAGGCGAGAGGGTGCGATAGAACGGCTGACCTGGTCTCGATCACAGCAACGCTCCTCTGCTGATGATGTGACAACTTAGCCTTGATCCACCGAACTGATTCCGTCGCGTCGGTCTGATCGCGGTCCGGCTGATCGTGGGTCTGCGGCTGTTGTCTGGACGTGCCGTACTCGCTGGTCTGCCCAGCTTTTCCACGAATTCGGTTC
>NZ_JAINFC010000441.1 GCF_020740835.1 Streptomyces sp. UNOC14_S4 | reverse complement strand
CGGCGACCCGCACCACCCCGCCCGCATCCTGATCGTGGACGACGAACCCGCCGTCCGCGAGGCACTGCGCCGGAGCCTCGCCTTCGAGGGGTACGGGACGGAACTGGCGGTGGACGGCCTGGACGCACTGGCGAAGGTCGACGCGTACGACCCGGAGCTGATCGTCCTCGATGTGCTCATGCCCCGCATGGACGGCCTGACGGCCGCCCGCCGGCTGCGCTCCTCCGGCGTGACCGTGCCCATCCTGATGCTCACCGCACGCGACACGGTCGGCGACCGTGTCACCGGGCTCGACGCGGGGGCGGACGACTATCTGGTGAAGCCGTTCGAGCTGGACGAGCTCCTGGCCCGTATCCGCGCCCTGCTGCGCCGCAGTTCCTACGCCACCGCGGCACCTGGGGCCGCCACCGCCTCGAACGTGCTCGCCGTCGCGGATCTCCGGATGGACCTCACGACGCGCGAGGTCACGCGCGGCGACCGCCCGGTGGAGCTGACCCGTACGGAGTTCACGCTGCTGGAGCTGTTCCTCACGCACCCGCGGCAGGTGCTGACCCGTGAGCAGATCCTCAAGTCGGTGTGGGGCTTCGAGTTCGAGCCGTCGTCCAACTCGCTGGACGTGTATGTGATGTATCTGCGGCGCAAGACGGAGGCGGGCGGCGAGCCGCGGCTCGTGCACACCGTGCGGGGTGTCGGTTACGTGCTGCGGGCGGAGAGCGGCGGCTCCGAATGACCCGGACGACCCAGACGACCCAGACGACCCGAATGATCCGAACAGCCGGACGGTCCCGGTGATCAAGCGCTTCAAGCGACTGCCGCTGCGTTCCCGGCTGGCGCTGCTGTCGGCGGCCGCCGTCGCGATCGCGGTCGCGGCGGTCGCGGGCGTGTCGTGGGTCGTGCTCAAGCAGCAGCTCGAACAGCAGCGGGACACGACGCTGACCAATGTGCGCCCTACGGACGAGACGGTCGTGGACCTGGCGCGCACGTGCGGCAAGGGCCAGCTGCCGTATCCCAGCCCGTACACGGTGCAGATCATCACGACGCGGGGCGCGGTCTGCACGTCTCCTGGGAAGTCGCCGTTCACCGTCGAGTCCCAGGACCTGGCCGTCCAGCCGGGAGAGGACCCGGTGCTGCACGACGCGCGCGCGAAGAACGGTCAGGACATGCGGGTCGCCACGTCGGCGAGCACGGTGCCCGGCGTGTACGCGGTGTCCATCGCGCAGCCCTCCAGTGACATCGACAAGCCGCTCAACAAGCTGGCGCTGGTGCTGGTGTTCACGGCGGGGATAGGCGTACTGGGCGCGGCGACGGCGGGCCTCGGCATCGCGCGCGCGGGTCTGCGGCCGGTGGACCGGCTGACGGAAGCGGCCGAGCACATCGCCCGGACGGAGGACCTGGCCGTGCGCATCCCGGCGGAGGGCGACGACGAGATCGCGCGCCTGTCGCGTTCGTTCAACTCCATGACGGCGGCGCTGGCGTCCTCGCGCGACCGTCAGCAGCAGCTGATCGCGGACGCGGGGCACGAGCTGCGTACGCCGCTGACCTCGCTGCGGACGAACATCGATCTGCTGGTCAGGAGCGAGGAGACGGGCCGGGCGATCCCGCCGGAGGACCGCAAGGCGCTGCTGGCGAGCGTCAAGGCCCAGATGACGGAGCTGGCCGCCCTGATCGGCGACCTCCAGGAGCTCTCCCGCCCGGACGCGGCGCCGGACAGTGGCCCGGTCCAGGTCATCGCCCTCCACGAGGCGGCGGGCCGCGCGGTGGAACGCGCCCGCCTGCGCGGCGTCGGCCTGACCTTCGACGTGCGCCTGGACCCGTGGTTCGTCCGGGCCGAACCGGCGTCGCTGGAGCGGGCGTTGGTCAACCTCCTGGACAACGCGGTGAAGTTCAGCCCGCCGGGCGGCACGGTGGAGGTCACCCTGGCGAACGGCGAACTGACCGTACGGGACCACGGTCCGGGCATCCCGGAGGACGAACTCCCCCACGTCTTCGACCGCTTCTGGCGCTCCCCCTCGGCCCGCAGCCTGCCGGGCAGCGGCCTGGGCCTGTCGATCGTGGCGCGCACGGTGCGCGGCGCGGGCGGCGAAGTCTCCCTCCGCGCGGCACAGGGCGGCGGCACGGCCGCCTCGGTACACCTGCCGGGAGCGACGACGGCCCCTCCGGCGTTGTGAATCAGCGGAGGGACGAGGAACCGGAACCTTCCAGCCCGGATACCACAGAACGTTCGGCGCGACCCCAATTCGCGTGAATTAACAGGCATTTCGCCCTGTTGCCCGGTGATTATCCCGGGGGTGGGACCTCTGTGATCTACGCTGCGCACATGGGACATACGCATTACGACGACGATCACGCGACGGCACGACACGACCGCTTGAACGGGAGGTCGACCTAGAGAAACTCCTAAGGGCGTGTCCGATAGGCCAGCGCCGACCCGTGCATTTGCTGTCATTTCGAACACGAGAGCCCGGCCTCCCTGTTTGGGTGAACCGCTGTCTGGGCTCTGTCCAAGGCTGACGTGCTGCGCTGTGCTGGCTTCGTCCACTGGGGTGCCGGTTCGGCCCGGCAGAGGAGGACTTATGAGGTCACTATGGGGGCGGCGAGGGCTCAGGAAAGCCGTTCTGACGGGAGCGTCGGTGCTCGCGCTGCTGACGGCGACGGCGGGCAGCGCGCAGGCGGCGTCCGGCACCTACACCTACGTCACACCGTCCGGGCAGAGCATCCAGGGCCAGGACCCGCCCAGCGACACGTGCGTCCCGCTCACCGGGGGCGCGGTGAGGTTCTCTAACGACACCACCGACACCGCCTTCCTCTACGCCGGCGGATCATGCAGCGGACAATGGGGCGAACTCGTCAGTGTCGGCGCCACATGGGACGCGCCCACGGGCGCCCAAGCCCTGGGCGTCCGCTTCGGCTCGGCCCCCGGGTAGATCATCAACGGACCCACAGCCGGATCGCAGCGAGGGTGACTGTGCCCTGGAAGACGTACGCTCTCTTGTCGTATCTGGTGACTACGGCCCGGAAGCCCTTGAGCGCGTTGACGGTTCGTTCGACCTCGTTCCTGCGGGCAGAGCAGGCCCGGTCGAAGCCGGTTGGCCGGCCGCCGCGGCTTCCGCGGCGTTGTGGCACCCCAGAAGGTGATCACCGACACGATCCGGCAGCAGCGCGAGAATTCCTCGCGGATCGGGCCGATGACGGACACAGGCACGACGGGCACAAGCTCTCCCCGGGATCGCAGAGCGTAGACAACTCCATGATCACCAGGAGGCTGGTTCAGCCAGGGACCGACAGCAGCCCATCCGCGGCTGTGCACGCGGCCAGAGCCGCATCGAGGCGACGCGGCCGTGCCCGGGCGCGGGTCATGTGCCGAGTGGGTGGTCCTGGAAGAAGCGCCAGATGATCGGGGTCGCGTCGATAACCGCGGGGGTGGGGGAGTCTGCGTTGGGTGTGGTGCTGGGCCAGGTGTGACCGAGTCCGGCGATCCGGTGGTGGACCAGGGCGAACCGTCCGTTGCAGCCGCTCCACGTCTCACGGGTCACCCCGTGGCCGAGGTCCCCCACGGCGGGTTCGGGTGCGCATCCACCGCGTCCTGCCCAGGCGGCGAGCCAACTCGGCAGCGAGGGAAGGCCCTTGGCCGGGTTTCCGGCATAGGGGATGGTCGTGTCCGCGGTGCCGTGAAAGTCGACGATGGGACCGGGGTGCGTGGGCCCGCACGGGCCCGACTGCGGGTAGAAGGCGCCGGAGACCGGGGCGAACGCCGCGATTCTGTCCGGCATGCGGCAGGCGAGGACACCGACGAATCCGCCGCCGTTCGACTTTCCCGCGGCGTACACGCGCCGGGCATCGACGCACAGCTGCTGTTGCAGGAGCGAGACGAGGTCGCTGGTGAACAGGACATCGTCGACGGGCGCGGAATAGGGCGCTCCCTGCCACGCCGTCTCGCCGTCGGTGCCGGGCAGGCCCTGCGGGTACACCGAGATGGCGGGCAGTGCGGACATCCCGGTGAGCCGCTCCTGGAAGTGGGCGGTGCGGTGGTGCCCATGGAAGGAAAGCACGAGCGGGCTCGGGCGCCGGGCGTCGTAGGCGCTGGGCAGATGAATGAGGTAGCCGCGTTCGCGCCCGCCCGAACGCAGCGTGGCGCTCACCGACCTCCCGCCGGGGTACGGGGATGTGCGGCCGCATCCCGTGGTCCGCACGGGCTGGTCGACGACCGCGGACGCGCTGCCCGTGGAACTCGGCCCCTGGGAGGCTGCCGGAGACGCGCCGGTGTTCCCGGCGCACCCGGCGAGCAGTGTCACGGCCAAAGCGATACCCATCCATAGGCGCGCACGGCCGCGCCTGCTCCCGGCCCCGGACCGTGCGGGCCCTCTGTCTTCACGTGCCATATCGGCTCCCCCATGTCGGCTCACCCACCGGAGTGGTTCACCGTCCGTGCGACGGTGAACCACTCGTGTGTCTCCGGCAGGCAGGTGACCCTGAGTCTGGGGGATGGCATGACGACGGTCGTGCTTGCGTACATAGCGTTCACGCACGGTTCCTCACATCGGCCTACTTCGGGTTCAGCCAGGGTGAGCCCGGGAGACACCCGTCGCGCCGCCACTCTGTCGCGCCCATGACCTACTGGCGGACGCTCTTAGTGGACAGCGACAGGCGCCGTCTTCCGGACGAGTTCGCACCAGAGCCACTTGCCGCGAAAGCTGGGGGCCAGGCAGGACCGCCCGAGGCTCTGACTCCCCCAGTTGTCGGCGCACTCCCTGACGATGGCGAGACCGCGCCCGTAGGTGGCGTCGGGATGGCGGGCAGGAGCGACCCGGTTCGAGCCGAACCCGAACGGTTCGGGAACGACCGGATTCGCATCCCAGACGCTGATGCGGATACCACTGGCGTGGAGCTCGCCGACGCGCAGGGTGACGTCGCTGTCGGAGTACCGGCAAGCGTTGGTGACCAGCTCGGACGTCAAGAGGGCGGCGCGGTCGATGAGTTCACCGAGCCCGTACTGGTCGAGGATGCCGCGCACGGCGAGCCGGGCGATCCCGGCCGAACGGGGGTCTCGGGACAGCCCGAGCGTGTACGTCCAGGGGTCCACGGGGGATACGGTTGCCATGAGGGCTCCTTGGCGGAGTGGGGTTCGCGGCGCGACGGTGTCAGTGCCGCCCGCAACAAGGCAGGGCGGTGCGCTTCCGCTTACGCGGCGAGCCGGGTGAGTGGCTTGGGTCACACCGTAGCCGAGCCGGTGATAGACCTAATAGCGCTTCGATGAGAGAGCTACCAACTGCCCACGTCCGGGTGACGTAGGTGCACGACGCATGACGGGCAGGGAACCTGATGCCACCGACCAACGTGCCCACGCTCAGGCAGCGACGCCTGGGAGCCGAGCTCCGCAAACTGCGCGAGCGGGCCGGCTTGTCGTCAACTGCGGCCGCAGCCCGCCTAGGTGTGCAGCAAGCGCGCATGAGCATGATCGAAGCAGGTCGCTACGCGGTGAGCGCGGACCGGGTGCGAGCGATGGCTATCAGCTACAGCTGCACAGACCCGGCACTGATCGATTCCCTGGCCAACATGACCGGAGGGCGGACGCGCGGATGGTGGGACGAGTACCGGGAGCTCCTTCCCGCAGCGCTGATCGACCTGGCCGAGCTCGAACATCACGCCAAAGAGGTGCGAGTCGTACTCGCGATTCACCTCCCCGGCCTGCTCCAGACGGCTGATCACATTCGCGCGCTCTTCCAAGAAGGCCTGCCCGAGCTCAGGCCCCACGAGATCGAACACCGGCTCTCGTACCGCATCAGACGGCAAGAGGTCCTCCATCGCAAGCCGTCGATCCCTTACACCGCGATCATTCACGAGGCAGCTCTCCGCATGCAGGTTGGAGGACCCGCAACGCTTCGCGCGCAGCTCGGGCACCTTCTTGAGATGAGCGAGCTCGACAACATCACGCTGCGGGTGATCCCGTTCGAAGGTGGATCGTTCTCCGGCAACGGCCAGCCAATGGATTACGTATACGGCGCCGTTCGGCAACTCGACACCGTTCAACTGGACGTCCACCACGGCTGCGAGTTCCTCGACGCCGAATCCGAACTTACCAAGTACCGTTCCGTGATTGACCGCATGCAGAGCAACGCTCTCACGCCGGAGACATCGAGAGATTTCATCCACAACATCGCTCGAAGCTTGTGAAAGGCTGACGATATGGCCCCAAACCGGTGGCAGAAGTCGACCTACAGCGCCGACTCGTCGAACTGCCTCAACGTGGCGATCGCCGCAACGGGACCCGGGGCGGAGCCCCGGAACGGGGGCGCGGGGGCAGAGCCCCAACCGATTCGAGGGGCCGGGG
>NZ_JAINFC010000440.1 GCF_020740835.1 Streptomyces sp. UNOC14_S4 | reverse complement strand
ATGCCGGGCTACACCTCCGCTCCGCCGCCGCCCCCGCCGCCGGGGCCCGCGTACGGCCCGCGGACCGGCTGATTTCCCTACGACTTGGACCCGCATGTACACACATGTCGGGGAACAGACACCGCCAGCCTGTCAACCGGCCCTCGAACCACCGTTCTTGAGAGGTATCCGGACGAATGTGTGACGCGTCCCCGCGCGTGGCCCGTACGCGCGGGGCTCGCACGGGAGGGGCGGGGCGCGTCTCCACGCCTGGTCAGAGCAGGCGACGGACGGGAATTGTCCATTCCTGTACGAGCGAGCAACGTCAACGAGCCTATTGTTTCAAGACTGTTGCCAAAACATGGCGTCTTGTGAACGGGAGCCTCCACCAAGATGATCACCTTCGTTTGAGCGTGGACAGGCGGCGCTGCACAAGGAGTCGCGGGTCCGCGCCCGTCTCCGAGGAGGTCCCCATGAACGACCGGCTGAGCCTCAGTACCGATGCGGCACGGCAGTTGGCGACGACCACCAAGACCACCCCGCAGATGCGCGGCATCACCCCGCGCTACCTGCTGCGCGCCCTGCCGTGGGTCGACGTCGAATCCGGCGTCTACCGCGTCAACCGCCGCCGGACCTTCATCCTGGGCGACGACCGGATCAGCAGCTACCTGGACAACGGCACCCACCACATAGTCCCCGAGGACCTGCGCGAGGTGCCCTACCTCCGCGAGGCCGACGACGAACTGCTGCGCACGCTCGCCGCGGCCTTCACCGAGGTCGCCTTCGAAGCGGGCCAGGCGCTCGTCGAGGAGGGCGCCGCCGCCGACAAGCTGTGGGTGCTCGTCCAGGGCCGCGCCGAGAAGCGCGTGACCGGCCGCTACGGCCAGGACGCCCTCGCCGAGGTCATCGGCGACGGCCAGTTCTTCGACCTCGACGCCTTCTCCCGCTCCGGGCAGCACCCCCACCGGGTCCAGGCCGTCACCCCCGGCATCGCCCTGTGCCTCGACCGTGCCCGCCTCGCCGAGGCCGCGGGCCGCGACGAGGCCCTGCGTACCGCGCTCGACGCCTTCACCTCCGCGGACGCCCGGCCCGCGGGCGCCGAGGTGCCCGTCGACCTCGCCTCCGGCCACCTCGGCGAGGTCGACCTCCCGGGCACGTACGTCGACTACGAGGACACGCCCCGCGAGTACCACATGAGCCTCGCCCAGACCGTGCTGCGCGTGCACTCCCGCGTCGCCGACCTCTACAACGAGCCCATCGACCAGACCCGCGCTCAGGCCGGTCTCACCGTCGAGGCGCTGCGCGAGCGCCAGGAGCGGGTCATGCTCAACGACCCGGACTTCGGCCTCTTCAACAACGTCGCCCCGGGCCAGCGCGTCCAGACCCGCACCGGCGCGCCCACCCCGGACGACCTCGACGAGCTCCTCTCCAAGGTCTGGAAGCAGCCCGGCTTCTTCGTCGCCCACCCCAAGGCCATCGCCGCGTTCGGCCGGGAGTGTACGCGCCGGGGTGTGCCCCCGGTGATGGACACCCGGTTCGGGAGCCCGCTGCTGAGCTGGCGCGGCGTCCCGCTGCTCCCGTCCGACAAGGTACGGATGACCGGCCCGGCCGGTGCCGAGACCACCGAGATCCTGCTGATGCGCGTCGGCGAGGACCGGCAGGGCGTGGTCGGCCTGCGCCCCGCCAAGGTGCAGGACGAGGTCGAACCCGGCCTGGCCATGCGCAACATGGGCATGGACCAGAAGGGCATCACCTCGTACCTGATGACGGCCTACTTCAGCGCCGCCGTACTGGTCGAGGACGCCGTCGCCGTGCTCCAGAACGTCGAGGTGTCCAAGTACCATGACTACTCCTGACATGGCACCCGGCGCGCTGTGGGGCGGCCGCGCCCCCACCGCGCCCTTGCCCACCGGCGTCCTGACCCCGCGGCCTTCCGGCGCGCTCCCCGGAGCCTCCGGCTCCCTCCCGAGCGCACTGCCGCAGCCACAGCCGCCCGCCGCCCTCACGGGCAGCCGGCTGCCCACGGGCGGCGCGACCACTCGCGGCGGACAGTTCACCCCCGAGGCGGCCCGTCAGGACATCCCGATCCTGCAACGGCCCGTCAACGGCCGCCCGGTGATCTGGCTGGACAACGGGGCGACCACCCAGAAGCCCCGCCAGGTCATCGAGACCCTGGCCTCCTACTACGCCACCGCCAACTCCAACATCCACCGCGGCGCCCACACCCTCGCCCGCGAGGCCACCGACCTCTACGAGGGCGGCCGGGCCGCGGCCGCGGACTTCCTCGGCGCCCCCTCCCCGGACACGGTCGTCCTCACCCGGGGCACCACCGAGGCCGTCAACCTCGTCGCCCAGACCTGGGGCCGCGCCAACCTCGGGCCCGGCGACGAGATCCTGGTCTCCGCCCTGGAACACCACTCGAACATCGTCCCCTGGCAGATGATCGCCAAGGAACGCCGCGCCCGCGTGGTGCCCGTCCCGCTGCTGTCCGACGGCAGCGTCGACCAGGAGGCCTACGCGTCGCTCCTGTCCCACCGCACCCGGCTCGTCGCGATCAGCCACGCCTCCAACGTCCTCGGCACCGTGCCACCGGTACGGGAGATGACGGCACTGGCCCACCGCTACGGCGCCCGGGTGCTGGTGGACGGGGCCCAGGCGGTCGCCCACTTCCCGGTCGACGTCCAGCGGCTCGACGCCGACTTCTACGCCTTCTCCGCCCACAAGCTCTACGGGCCCACCGGGGTCGGCGCGCTCTACGGCAAGCCCGAGGTCCTCGCCGCCATGCCCCCGTGGCAGGGCGGCGGCAACATGATCGACACGGTCGACTTCGACCACGTCACCTTCGCGCCCGTCCCGCACTGCTTCGAGGCGGGCACCGGGCACATCGCGGGCGTCGTCGGCCTCAAGCCCGCCATCGACTGGCTCACCTCCTTCGACCGCGACGCGGTGGCCGCCTACGAGAGCGCGCTGCTCCACTACGCCGAACAGGCCCTCGCCACGGTCCCGGGTCTGGAGGTGCTCGGCACCACGCCCGACAAGATCGCCGTGATGACGTTCACCCTCGCGGGTCACGCCCCGATGGACATCGCGCGGTGGCTCGACCAGGCGGGCATCGCCATCCGCGCGGGGCACCACTGCGCCCAGCCCTCCCTCCGCCACTACGGCCTGGAGAGCGCGGCACGGGCCTCCCTCGCCCTCTACAACACCGCCGAGGAGGTGGACGAACTGGTCGCCGCCCTGCACCAGCTGCAGGCACAGGGCGGCGGACACGGCGGCTGACCCCCGCACCGCGACACGCCCGCCCTGGCACGCCTGTGACACGCCCGCCGCGACACGCCCGTCCCGGTGCGCCCGGCAGCGCGCCGGGGCGGGCGCTCCGCCCCCGCCGGGCCCCGCGCTCCCGCTCCCGTGGACAACACGCCGTCCGTCCGCCGGAATTCACGGGAATCCGGGGAGTGGAAGGAACCATCGTCTACAGGAGACAATCTCTGACACCAGAGACGTACGCGTGTACGTACAAACCCGGACGCAGGGGGCGGTACATGACACAGAGAGTCACACGGCGGCGGTGGCTGGGCGCGAGGAGCGCCGTCGTGGGGTCCGCGATGACGCTGACGGCCGCTCTGGCCGCCGTCGCGGGCACGGCGGGGGCGGCAGCGGCCATACCGGCCGCCGGGACCACGCGGGCGGTGGCGGACTGCGCCGCCCGGGCGTCGGCCGCCCGGGCCGTCAGGGCCGCCGCGGACTCCACGCCTCCGGCACGTGCGACGGTCGGCGCTCCCAAGGAGAGGATCTCCTACAGCCTCCCGGACCAGGCCCCCATCGGCCTGTGGACCCAGGGCGGCATCACGCTCCGCGCACCCGTCACCAAAGGCACGGTGCGGCTGGACGTCGACAGCCGTGGCTTCTCCACCGACTCCCTGTCCGTGCAGCGCTACCTCCCCGAGAAGCGCCGCTGGGTCGACCTCGACACCCGGCCGAGCGGCGCGGACGCGCCGCAGCACGGCGTCTTCACCTTCCCGCTCACCGCGTCGGCGAGCGCGGACCACCCGTACACCGTGGCCCTGCGCTTCCAGGACCTCGACCGGCCCGGCGGCTTCACCGTCACCGCCTCCGTCGACGACGGCAAGGGCCACACCTTCCGGGCCCCCGCCCGCACCGCGAGCGCCACCCGACCCGACGTCTCGGTCACCGGCTGGCAGCGGCGGACCGCCCTCGCCCGGGGCGGCTCGGCGAGCGAGGCCACGGTCACGGTGAAGAACACCACGGACCGGCCCTACCCGGCCCTCCGCGCCTCCTACTTCGCCTATGGCCAGGGCACGGCCCACGCCCTCACCCCGAAGGACCTGATCCTCCAGCAGTACCGGCCTGGCCACGGCTGGGAGCGCGTCGCGCTCGTCGCCGGGGGCTGCGACCCCGGCATGAGCGCCGCGCTGCGCCCGGCCGACGCCAAGCCGCTCGCCCCGGGTGCCACGGTCGTCTACCGCATCCGGGTGGCCGTCGCCCCCGACGCCCCCCGCGACGTGACCACCGCGCAGGCGGGGATCTCGGTCGGCAACGGCGACCTCGCCTTCTTCTCCCGCGACCTGCCTTTCACGATCGAGGACAAGAAGTAGGCGCAAGAAGCAGGCGGCAGAAACAGGGCCGGCCGGTGGACAGCCCGTCCACCGGCCGGCCCTCGTGCTACGCGGCACCCGGCCCCGTAGGGGTGAACGCGGCCCACCGCTCGATCGCGAACTTGCCGCCTTCCCGGCGCACTTCGGCCGCGCCGTGGCCCGGCAGATGGCCCGGGAACACCAGCGCGCGGGTGTCGGCGGCCTCCTCCAGGAAGCGCAGCCGGGAACGCGTGGCCTGGGCCTGGTCCTCGCTCAGGCAGGTGTCGCAGCCCGGCTCCGCGATCTGCAGGGGGCTGTGCACCAGGTCGCCGATGAACAGCGCGCGGTCCGTGCCCGACGCCAGCCGCAGCACCGCCGACCCCGGCGTGTGCCCGGGCGCGGGCTCCAGGCTCAGCTCCGCGTCGATGCGATAGCCGTCCTCCCAGAGCACCGCCTGACCCGCCCGGTGCACCGGCGCGATGCTGTCCTCGAACATGTCCCCGTTCGTCCGGGCGGTGCTGACGTCACCGAGCCTCCCCTTCACCGTGTGCCCGTTGGCCGGGTTCCAGTAGTCGAAGTCGGCTCTCGCGATCAGGTAGGCGGCTCTGGGGAAGGTCGGCACCCACGCGCCGTCCACGAGCCGGGTGTTCCAGCCGACGTGGTCCGAGTGCAGATGCGTGTTGATCACGACGTCGACGTCCTCCGGGCGGACACCGGCGGCCGCGAGCCGGTCCAGGAAGTCGGTCCGCAGCCCCGACCAGCCCGCCATGTACGGACGGTTCTTGTCGTTGCCGAGCCCGGTGTCCACGAGGACCGTGCGGCCCTCGCTGCGCAGTACCCACGTCTGCACGTTGACGTAGAACTCGTCGTTCCGCGGACCCCAGAAGTCGGGCGTCAGCCATGCCTCGTTCTCCTTCCACATCCGCGGGGTGCTCGAAGGGAAGACGGAGCCGACGGGCGAGACCGGCGCCTGCCACTCCACGATGCGGGTGATCTCCACACCGCCCAAGGTGATCGTCTGCATGGCGTCGACGCTAGAGCCGGACCGGGCACCCGGCCAAGGGGCGGGCGGGCTCCGCTTCCCGGCCGCCGCGTCAGGGCGTCCGGTACGCGCTGTCGAGGGCGTCCGTGACGAACATGTGCCCCGGGGCGTGGGTGATGGCGAACGGCGGGCCCGACGCCATCAGGGCGGCCTGCGGGGTCACGCCGCACGCCCAGAAGACGGGCACGTCACCGGGGTGCGCGTGGACCGCGTCGCCGAAGTCCGGGGCGCCGAGGTCGGCGATGCCGAGCGCGGCCGGGTCCCCGCTGTGCACGGGCGCGCCGTGGACGGCGGGCATCCGCGCGGTCAGCCGCCGCGCGGTGCCGACGAGTTCCGCGGGGACGGGCCGCATCGAGACGACCAGCGGGCCGTGCAGCCGGCCCGCGGGGCGGCACTGCCACCCGGTGAGGTACATGGGCACGTTGCGGCCCTGCTCGACGTGGCGCAGCGGCACACCCGCCTCGCGCAGCGCCCCTTCGAAGGTGAAGCTGCACCCGATGAGGAAGGCGACCAGGTCGTCCCGCCACACGTCGGTGACCTCGGTGGGCTCGGCGACGAGGCGCCCGTCGCGCCAGACCCGGTAGCGGGGCAGGTCGGTGCGCAGGTCGGCGCCGGGCGCGAGCGGGGTCGTGGTGACGCCGGGGTCGGTCACGTCGAGGACCGGGCAGGGCAGCGGGTTGCGCTGGGCGAAGAGCAGGACGTCGTACGCCCAGTCCTCGGGCACGGCGATC
>NZ_JAINFC010000044.1 GCF_020740835.1 Streptomyces sp. UNOC14_S4 | reverse complement strand
GAAATGACGGTGCATGAATCACGGCTCCCCATACGAAAGACCCGCACGCACCGCGTTTCAGGTTCCCGCCCGCAGGCCCCACCCCCGGCCCACACACAACCCAGGGGCGCGGGGAACTGCGCGAGAAGCCCCACCGGCCCGCAGACGCAGAGTCAGCCGCGGCGCCGCGACTTCCGCAGAAGGCGCGGAAGCGCCGCCGGCACAGCGCGACGCGTCGTCGCGGAAGAAACAAGCGGCACAGCCGCCAGCGAGTCATCCGGCAACGAAACCGTCGCCCCCGTAGGCGTCAGCCGGAAGACGCGGCACTCCCGCGCCCACCGTTCCTCGATCGCGTCAGCGCCCACCGCATTGAGCCGCTTGCCCTTGAGTTCGGCGACAGCCGCCGTCCACTCCTCGCTCCCCGCCGCGAGCTCGCCGACGCGCGCGGGCCAGGTCACCAGGCGGCCGCCCTTGTCCTTGCTGCGCACCGTCACGGTCGCGTGGCCGCCGTCCTCCAGCCCGAGGGCGTCGAGGGGCTGCTCGCCGGGCCCGCCCACGAGATGGGCGGCACCCTCGTGCCACACATGCCACAGCGCCCGGCTCGGACCCGAAGGGCCCTGCACCCAGATGAGGCCGGATTTCTTGGTGGCCTCTTCAATCAGTGCCAGCTTCAGCGTCATACGGCTACCTTATGCGGCCTACGCTGGACGGGTGACGACTGCCCGGCCCGCCTCCCGTACCCCTTCCGCCACGTCGGCTCCCGCCACTTCGACCACCGACCGGAGCCCGGGGACGGGGACGGGCGGCGGCCCCGCCCTCGGCGGCCCCGCCCCCCGGGTGGACATCGTGCTGCTCGCCGTCGCCATCGCGGGCATCTCCCTCTCCGCCCCGCTCATCGCGACCATCGCCGCGCCCGCCTTCGCCATCGCCTTCTGGCGCAACGCCATGGCGGTCGGGGCCCTCACCCCGGTCGCGCTCTTCCGGCACCGGGACCGGGCCGAACTGCGCGGCATGGGCCGCCGCGCACTGCTGCTGTCCGTCGCCGCGGGCGCGCTGCTCGCGCTGCACTTCGCGGTGTGGATGCCGAGTCTGCGGATGACCTCGGTGGCCTCGTCGACCGCGCTGGTCACCACGACCCCGGTCTGGACGACGCTGCTGCTGCGGCTGCGCGGCCACCGCCCGGCGCCGCTCGTCTGGGCGGGCACGGGGCTCGCCGTCCTCGGTGTGCTGATCCTGACCGGCGTCGACTTCGCGGTCTCCCCGCGCGCCCTGGCCGGGGACGCGCTCGCGCTGGCGGGCGGCATCGCGGCGGCCGGGTACGTCCTGCTGGGCGCCGAGGTACGGCGGACGGTGGGCACCGTCGCGTACACCTATGTCCTCTACCTGACGACGGCGGTGCTGCTGCTCGTCGTCTGCCTGGCGGCCGGTGCGCCGCTGGCCGGGTACGACGCCGGTACGTGGCTGAAGCTGGCCCTGCTGACGGTGACGGCCCAACTGCTCGGCCACTCGCTGATCAACCGCGTGGTGAAGGGGCTCGGGCCGTCGGTCACCTCGACGGCCATCCTGCTGGAGACGCCCGGCGCGGCGCTGATCGCCGCGCTGTGGCTGGGACAGTTGCCGCCGGTGGCGGCTTATCCCGCACTTGCGGTGATCTTGTTGGGGCTCGCGTTCGTCATCCGGGCCGATCGCCGCTGACGCCGCTGACGCCGTTGAACGGTCAGAGCCACCCGTTGCGCTTGAAGCCCCGGTGGATGGCTACGCAGATGACGACCGTGACGAGCATGACCGTCGGGTAGCCGTACTTCCACCCCAGCTCCGGCATGTACTTGAAGTTCATGCCGTAGATGCCCGCGATCATCGTCGGCACCGCGAAGATCGCCGCCCAGGAAGTGATCTTGCGCATGTCCTCGTTCTGCGCGACCGACGCCTGCGCCAGGTTGGCCTGGAGGATCGAGTTGAGCAGGTCGTCGAAGGAGACGACCTGCTCGTGCACGCGCGCGAGATGGTCGGCGACGTCGCGGAAGTACTTCTGGATGTCCGGGTCGACCAGCCGCATCGGCCGCTCGCTGAGCTGCTGCATCGGCCGCATCAGCGGGGTGACCGCCCGCTTGAACTCCAGCACCTCACGCTTGAGCTGGTAGATCCGGCCCGCGTCGCCGCCGCGCGAGGAGCCCTTGCTCGGGGCGGAGAAGACATCGATCTCCACCTCGTCGATGTCGTCCTGTACGGCGTCGGCGACTGCGATGTAGCCGTCGACGACCTGGTCGGCGATGGCGTGCAGCACCGCGGAGGGGCCCTTGGCCAGCAGCTCCGGGTCGTCCTGGAGCCGGTGCCGCAGGGCGCGCAGCGAGCCCTGGCCGCCGTGCCGGACGGTGATGATGAAGTCCGGGCCGGTGAAGCACATCACCTCGCCGGTCTCCACGACCTCGCTCGTGGCCGTCAGCTCGGCGTGCTCGACGTAGTGGATGGTCTTGAAGACGGTGAACAGGGTGTCGTCGTAACGCTCCAGCTTGGGCCGCTGGTGGGCGTGGACCGCGTCCTCCACGGCCAGCGGGTGCAGGCCGAACTCCTGGGCGATGCCGGAGAACTCACGCTCCGTCGGCTCGTGCAGCCCGATCCACGCGAAACCGCCCTCGGCCCGTACCCGCCGCATGGCCTCCGCCGGACCGACCTGCTCGCCGCAGCGCTTGCCGTCGCGGTAGATGGCGCAGTCCACCACGGCACTGCTGGTCGAGGGGTCGCGGGTGGTGTCGTACTCGTACGGCACACCCCCGCGCGGGCGCAGGGGACGGACGACGGCACGCAGACCGTGGATCATCGACAAGGCAGGCTCCTTCACGGGCCGGCCGCAAGTCACGGCGGGGGCGCAACGCTGCCCGGAACGAGGACGTGGCCCGGAGCCGGGAGATTCACATCCGCACATCGGACGGCGCTTCGCGCAATGCGCGGGGACTGGCGGCAGTGCGCAAGAACAACGCAGAGGACGCAGAGAACGCAGAGAACACGGAAACAAAGCGAGGCGAAGGCGCTCTTCCGTCAGGTGCTGCGGGCGCAGAGGTCTTCCGGGACAAACACCGGCGAAGGGCCGGCGAGGAAGGTTTTAGTTCACAAGGGACGCGTCTGCAGCGGAGTGACGGGAGAACTGCCGGTACTGCCCGGTCGACTGGAATCCACGCAGTCCCACCTCCTCCGGCCGGTCCCCGCTGGGGGACGAACACAACTCCCTGACCGAGGGTCAAGGCTAGCAGCCACTGAACCCGTCAATACCCTCCTTTGCCCGTTCGATACGCGTTCTATGCTCACTGCATGTCAGACGTTCTCGCACTGGTCGAGGCCCGGCTGCGGACAGCCCTGGGCGAACCGGACGCGCGTGCCGCGGTCACCTTCCTCGGCACCGACCGGATCGAGGTTCTCCGCTTCATCGAGGGGGACGTCGTCCGCTACGCCACCCTCGGCATGTCCGCCCAGCCGATGACCGACCCCACCGCGGTCGTCGCCGACCCCCTGCGCGGGCCGCGCGCCGAACTCGTCCTCTCCGTACGCCATGGCCGCGCCGAGACGGACAAGGTGCTCCGCCCGCTGGCCGTGCTCGCCGCCTCCCCGCAGGTGGAGGGGCTGGTCGTGGCGCCCGGTGCCTCGCTGGAGGTGGGCGAGCCGCTGTGGCCGGGCGCGGCCTTCACCTCCGTCCTGGTCGCGGAGTCCGGCGGGCTGGTCGAGGACCTGGAGCTGGACGAGCCGCTGGATCCCGTCCGCTTTCTCCCGCTGCTGCCGATGACCCCGAACGAGGCCGCCTGGAAACGCGTCCACGGGGCCGCCGCGCTGGAGGAGAGATGGCTGGCCAAGGGCACCGATCTGCGTGATCCCCTGAGGCCAGGGGTGCCTCTGGGGTGACGCTCCGCGCCTTCCGGGTCCGGACGGGTGATCGTCCTTGACGCGACGGCGGGCTCGGAGGACCGTTGGGCCTTATGAGGGGCGAACCCAGTTGCCCGAAGTGCGGAGGCCGGGTGCGCGCGCCCGGTCTCTTCGCCGACTCCTGGCAGTGCTCCGTGCACGGCTCGGTGCACCCCCTGCAGCCGGTCGTCCCGCCGAGCGTCGAGGCGCTGGCCGTCGCCGTCGGCCGGGCCCAGGTGCCGGTGTGGATGCCCTGGCCGCTGCCCGTCGGCTGGCTCTTCACGGGTGTGGTGTGCGCGGGTGACGACCGCAGCGGCGGCCGGGCCACCGCCGTCGCCTGCTCGGGGCCGAGCCCGCTCGGCGGCCCCGGTGAGCTGCTCCTCGTCGCGGAGGAGCTCGGCGTCGGCCTCGGCGCGCGCTACGCGGGTATCGACGGGCCCGACCCCGGCCCCTATATCTCCGTCGACCGCTCGCCTCACGCCAAGGTCCACGCCGCGGGCCGCCCGACCCCCCTCTGGCACGTCGACGGCGCGCCCGAGGACCGGGCCGTCTTCGCCGGCGAGGCACGCGGGCTATGGCTGTGGGCGGTCGTCTGGCCGGAGCGCTCTGGGCTGCTGATGTACGACGAGCTGGTGATCACGGACCTGCGCGAGGCGGGAGCGGAAGTGGAACTCCTGCCGTGCGGAGCGCTGTCGCCGCGCCTGCTGTCACCAGGGGCGCCCCGTTAGGGGCGCGAGGAACGGCGCGACCAGCCACAACGGACCCGCAGCCGCACGCGAAGCGCAAGACGCACCCCAGTAGGCGCACCCCCGCAGCGAAATAGGCGCAACCTCACAGCAAACCCACGCCCCACCGACAACAGCCCGGCGGTTATCCTGAACCGGTCCTGTTCCGTCCCGCCCTTCAGGAGCCGTGTCGTGCGCATCGACCTGCACACCCACTCCACGGCGTCCGACGGCACGGACACCCCCGCCGAGCTGGTGCGCAACGCGGCCGCCGCCGGGCTGGACGTCGTCGCGCTGACGGATCACGACGGGGTCGGCGGCCACGCCGAGGCGATCGCCGCGCTGCCCGCCGGGCTCACCCTGGTCACGGGCGCCGAGCTCTCCTGCCGTTTCCGGGGTCCGGACGGATTCAGCGTCCACATGCTGGCCTACCTCTTCGACCCCGACGAGCCCGAGCTCGCCCGCGAGCGGGAGCTCGTCCGCGACGACCGGGTGCCCCGCGCCCGCGCCATGGTCGCCAAGCTCAACGAGCTGGGCGTGCCCGTCGCCTGGGAGCGCGTTCTCGACATCGCCGCGGGCGGCGCCGTCGGCAGGCCGCACATCGCCAGCGCCATGATCGAGCTCGGCGTGGTCGGCACCGTCTCCGACGCCTTCACCTCCGAGTGGCTGGGCAGCGACGGCCGCGCCTACGTCGAGAAGCACGAGCTCGACCCCTTCGATGCGATACGCCTGATCAAAGCGGCGGGCGGGGTCGCCGTCCTCGCGCACCCCTTCGCCCTCAAGCGGGGCGACTGCGTCTCCGAGGGGCAGATAGCGGAGCTCGCCTCCGCCGGTCTCGACGGCGTCGAGGTCGACCACATGGACCACGACCCCGCCACCCGCGCGCGGCTGCGCGGTCTGGCCGCCGACCTGTCCCTGCTGACCACCGGCTCCAGCGACTACCACGGCAGCCGCAAGACCTGCCGGCTCGGTGAGTACACCACCGACCCGGAGATCTACGGCGAGATCACCCGCCGGGCGACGGGCGCGTTCCCCGTCCCGGGCGCCGGCGGCTGACCCTTCCCGTCACCCGGTTCCTCCGGGCCGCGCGCGTGCCCTCCGTACGCGCGTGACCGTACTCCCGTACGCCCTTGGGCGCGCGCCGCGCGTCCGCCGCGTATCCGTACGCCGTACCTGTACCCGTATCCGTACGCCCGCCGTACATCCGCACCGTCCCCCACTCAGGCGCAGGGCGCTTCCCCCCGCCGTACCTCGGCTCCCCCCGCTCGCACCACTCTCGCAAGGCTCACTGTGTTCGACTTCGCTGTTTTCGGATCCCTCTTTCTCACCCTTTTTGTGATCATGGACCCGCCGGGGATCACGCCGATCTTCCTGGCGCTCACCGCCGGCCGCCCGGCCAAGGTCCAGCGCCGCATGGCCTGGCAGGCGGCGGCGGTCGCGTTCGGCGTCATCACGGTCTTCGGCATCTGCGGCCAGCAGATCCTGGACTACCTGCACATCACCACGCCCGCCCTGATGATCGCGGGTGGCCTGCTCCTGCTGCTGATCGCGCTGGACCTGCTGACGGGGAAGTCCGAGGAGCCCACCCAGACCAAGGACGTCAACGTCGCCCTCGTGCCGCTCGGCATGCCGCTGCTGGCGGGCCCGGGTGCGATCGTCTCCGTGATCCTGGCCGTGCAGCACGCGGACTCGGTGAGCGCGCAGGTCTCGGTGTGGGCGGCGATCGCGGCGATGCACGTCGTGCTGTGGCTGGTGATGCGCTATTCGCTGCTGATCATCCGGGTCATCAAGGACGGCGGCGTGGTGCTGGTGACGCGGCTCGCGGGCATGATGCTCTCCGCCCTGGCCGTGCAGCAGATCATCAACGGCATCACGCAGGTCATCGCCAACCGCTGAGCCACCGGTTCCGGCGCGCTGCGCCCCACGACGCACGACACCCCCGTACGGTTCCGTACGGGGGTGTCGCGCACGTGGGAAGAGTTGCCCGCTACCGGACCACGGTGTCGGCCGGGCGGATATAGATGCGCTGGCCGATCGCGGCGGCCTGCTGCACGATCCTGTTGACGGAGGCGGCGTCCACGACGGTGCTGTCGACGGCGGTGCCGTCGACGTCGTCCAGGCGCATGATTTCGAAGCGCAAGGCTTCTCCCTTCGTCTGATCCTCCTGAGGAGAACTTCATGAACATAAGTGACCGGAGTCGCGCCTGTGCGACCCGCTCACATACGTGTCCAACGAGGTGACCACTTCAAACATTCCCTACGCTAAGGAAATTTTTAACATGGCTAATTACCAATGGGTAGTTCAGGCCATGCCGGACGACGAGAGCGTGCGCATGACCGACCACTCGGATCACCCGGATCACCTGGACCGTCCGGATCGCCCGGATCATCCGGCCGTACCCGCGCCCCCGCCCGCGCCCGTGAACCCGTCCGTGCCTTCGCTCCCGGCGTCCGGCGCCCTCGACCTCGCCGCGGTCGCCGCGGGCATCGAGCGCACCAACGAGCTGCTCACCCGCGTCCTGGCCGAGGTGGCCACCACGCCCTCCACCCACGCGATCTTCGTGGACGCGGGATACGTCTACGCCGCGGCGGGCCGCCTCGTCGCCGGGACCGAGGACCGGCGGGCCTTCGACCTCGACGCCGAGGGGCTCATCGAGGCGTTCATCGACAAGGCCCGCATGATCTTCCAGGACAGCAGGCTGCTGCGCGTCTACTGGTACGACGGCGCCCGGCGCCGTATCCACACCACCGAGCAGCAGGGCATCGCCGAACTCCCCGACGTCAAGGTCCGGCTCGGCAACCTCAACGCCAACAACCAGCAGAAGGGTGTCGACTCCCTCATCCGCAGCGACCTCGAGTCCCTCGCCCGGCACCGTGCCATCAGCGACGCCGCGCTGATCGGCGGCGACGAGGACCTCGTCTCCGCCGTCGAGGCCGCCCAGGGCTACGGCGCCCGCGTCCACCTGTGGGGCATCGAGGCCGTCGGCGGCCGCAACCAGGCGGAACCGCTGCTCTGGGAGGTCGACAGCCAGCGCACCTTCGACCTCGACTTCTGCAAGCCCTACGTCACCCGCCGCACCGAGCTCCACACCGAGTCCGCCCTCCAGCAGGCGCCCGCGCCCAGCCGGGAGGACGTGCGGTTCGTCGGCGCCCAGGTCGCCGCGCAGTGGCTCGGCTCACGCGGCCGCGAATCGCTTGCCGAGCTGATGCCCGGCCACCCCTACCTGCCCGGCTCCGTCGACCAGGAGCTCCTCGTCGAGGCGGAAAGACTGCTCGGCCTGTCGCTGCGCGGCCACGCCGACCTCCGGCGCGCCCTGCGCGACGGGTTCTGGGACCACCTCGCCGCGCAGTACTGAACACGCGCACTGATGGCCGTACACGAGGGACACCGCCAACCACCGTTACGCGCGCGCGTGCCGGAATGCGCACGGGGAGGCTGGATGGAACCCTGACGAGGAGACCTTTGACAGAAAGGCGGTCGGTCATGGCACCCTCTGCGGCCTCGTCCGCGGCCAGCTCCGCAGTCGCCGTGCCGGGCGCGCCGTGCTGGGTGTCCCTGCTCACCGTCGACCGCACCGCCGCACAGGACTTCTACGGCGCGGTGATGGGCTGGACCTTCCGGCACGGCAGGCTGGGCGAGGACTTCACCGTGGCGATCCACGACGGCAAGCCCGTCGCGGGCATCGGCAACGTCGCCCGCCGCATGGGCGTCGCTGTCTCCTGGACCGCGTACTTCGCCGTCGAGGACGCCGACGCCGTCGCCGCGCGGATCCGGGAGCGCGGCGCCACGGTCGCCGTCGGCCCGCTCGCCGTCGGCCCCGGCCGCGCCGCGCTCGCCGCCGACCCGGCCGGGGCCGTCTTCGGCTTCTGGGAGGGCGAGACGCTGCGTGAATGGCGCGTCGGCCGCGAGGGCGCCCCCGCCTGGCTGGAGCTGCGCACGCGCAACGCCTTCGACGCCGCCATCTTCTACGGCGAGGTCTTCGAGTGGGCCACCGGGCGGCCCGACCGCTGCGAGGTGCGCTACGAGGACGACGCCGTCATGGTCCGGTCCGGCGGGCACACGGTGGCCTGCCTGCGCGGCGGCGGCGTCGAGGCGGCGCCCGACCCGCGCGTCCGGCCGCGCTGGCACGTCTACTTCCGCGTCGACGACGTCGAGAAGGCCGTCGAGGCCGCGATCTCCGCCGGGGGCACGGTGGCGGCGGAACCGGGGGATTCCGCGGTGGGGCGCGAGGCGACCATCCGGGATCCGGAGGGCGGCTTGTTCACGGTGACCACCGGGGCCGACGGGTTCGCCTGAGGCAGCGCCCGCCCCACCCGCTACGCGCTTACGCGCCGCCAGAAGCCGACGAGGGCCGCTGCCGTCGCTCCGGGGCGCTCGGCGTTGGGGGAGTGGCCCGCGCCCGCGACGACCGTGCGGGCCGCCGACAGCTTCTCCGCCATCGCGTCGATCGACGGCACCGGCCAGGCGTAGTCGAGCTCGCCCGACAGCACGTGCTTGGGCAGGCCCACCGCCGCGAGCTCGGCCGTGCGGTCCGGTTCGACCGTCAGCTGCCGCCCGGCCACGAGCAGTTGCCCGGTCGTCGTGGCCGTCCAGCGGCGGTGGAGGAACTCCTGGAGCGCGGGCGCGGTCGGCTCGGCGGTCGCGTTCTCCGCGTCCGCCTTCTGCATCTCCTGCCAGACGGACTCCCGGTCCAGCTGCCCCAGCGCGGCGAGCAGCAGCCGGGTACGGGCCTGCTGGTCCTCCGCGATCGCCGCGGGACCGCAGCTCATGAGCGTCAGCGAACGGAACGGCGAGACGTCGAGCACCACCGCGGCGCGGGAGACCAGACCACCGAACGAGTGCCCCACCAGGTGCACCGCGCCGCCGAGCGCCTCCGCCTGGGCGATGACGTCCCGCGCGAGCTCCGCCTGCGCGTACGCGCTCTCCTCGTGCGGTCCCTCGCTCTCGTACTGCCCGCGCCCGTCGACGGCCACTGCCCGGTAGCCCGCGGCGGCGAGCGGTTCGAGCAGCGCGATGAAGTCCTCCTTGCTCCCGGTGAACCCCGGGACGAGGAGGACGGTGCCGCGCGTCTCGGCAGGGCGGGCGTCGTGCGTGGCGAAGACCCCGCGCGAGGTACGGAGGGAGTGCGCTCGCGCGCAGGACGGCAGATCGAGAAAGGGAGGCCGGCTCATCCCCCGAGGCTAGGCCCTCACGCCGGGCGGGCGTGACCGGGGGGCTGCGCCCCATCAGGGGCGCGGGGCTGTGACATTGTGCGGCTCCGCCGCGTGGGCGCGACCAGCCACGACGAAACCCGCAGCCGCGCGCCAGCGCGAAGAGGCACCCCGGTGGGCGTGACCAGCCACGACGCGACCCGCAGCCGCGCGCGGAGCGCAAGAGGCACCCCAGTAGGCACAGCACAAGCGCCAAACCCGGCCGGACGGCCAAACGCGACGGCCGGTCACCCCGGAGCGGGGGGACCGGCCGTCGCGTGAGGGGAACGTCAGCTCTCCGTCGTGGCCTTGGCGGCAGCCACCTTGCGGGTGCGCTTCGGCTTCGCGGGAGCCTCCGCGTCCGCCGTCTCGGCCGGGGCAGCGGCCGCGACCTTGCGCGTGCGCTTGGGCTTGGTCTCGGCGACCTCGCCGTCGACGGCCTCGGCCTTGGGGGCCGCAGCCTTGCGCGTGCGCTTCGGCTTGGCCGGAGCCTCCGCGTCCGCCGTCTCGGCCGGGGCAGCGGCCGCGACCTTGCGGGTGCGCTTCGGCTTCGCGGGCGCCTCGGCCTCGGTCTCGGCAGCCTCCGCCTTGGGAGCGGCGGCCTTCCGCGTGCGCTTGGGCTTGGTCTCGGCGACCTCGCCGTCGACGGCCTCGACCTTGGGAGCCGCAGCCTTCCGCGTGCGCTTCGGCTTCGCGGGAGCTTCGGTCTCGGTCTCGACAGCCTCTGCCTTGGGAGCGGCGGCCTTGCGGGTGCGCTTGGGCTTGGTCTCGGCAACCTCGGCAACCTCGGCGACCTCAGCCACCTCGACGACCTCCGCCTTGGCGGCAGCCGTCTTGCGCGTGCGCTTCGGCTTGGCCGGAGCCTCGGTCTCGGTCTCGACAGCCTCCGCCTTGGGAGCGGCCACCTTGCGGGTGCGCTTCGGCTTGGCGGGCTCGACGACCGGCTCCGGCTTCGGCTCGGACTCCGTGGCCTGGGCCGGGATGGCCTTGCGCGCGGCCGCCAGAGCGGCCGCCGCGGTCTCGACGGTCTGGAAGTCGGCCGTGTCGACGGGTTCCGGGCGGACGACGCGCGCCCGGCGGCGACGCTGCTGCACGGGAGCCGGAGCGGCAGCGGGAGCCGCCGCGGCCGGAGCCGCCGCCTTCGCCCGCGGAGCGGGCTTCTCGGACGCCGCGGCCGGGGCCTCGGCCTTCACGGCCACCGGCTCGGGCTTCTTCTCCGCCGTCACCGTGACAGTGGCGGCAGGAGCGGCCGTCGCGGCGGTCGCCACCGGCGCGTCCGGACCACGGCGCGAACGCGTCCGGCGCCGCCGCGGCTTCGCGGGCGTCGCGGGAGCCCCCTCGGCCACCGGCCGGCCCTTGGTGACCTCGGCGATCACGGCAGCGTCGGCGTCGACGGAAGCGACCTCGGTGGAGACCGGAGCAGCCACAGCCGCCTCCGTACCCGCCTCGGCCCCGCCGCGCGTCCGGCGCCGCTGACGCGGCGTGCGCGTACGCGCCGGGCGCTCCTCCGCCTCGGCGGCGGCGGGCTTCCGGCCGCCGTTGCGGCCACGGCCGCCACGGGCGCCCGTCTCGCCCAGGTCCTCGATCTCCTCGGCGGCGAGCCCGGCGAGCTTGCGCTCGGAACGCGGCAGGATGCCCTTCGTCCCGGCCGGGATCTTCAGCAGCTCGTAGAGGTGCGGGGACGTGGAGTACGTCTCCTCGGGGTCGTCGAAGTCCTGGCCCAGCGCCTTGTTGATCAGCTTCCAGCGCGGGACGTCGTCCCAGTCGACGAGGGTGACGGCCGTACCCGACTTGCCCGCGCGGCCCGTGCGGCCGACGCGGTGCAGGTAGGTCTTCTCGTCCTCCGGCGTCTGGTAGTTGACGACGTGCGTGACGTCGTCGACGTCGATGCCGCGCGCGGCGACGTCGGTGCACACCAGGACGTCGACCTTGCCGTTGCGGAAGGCGCGCAGCGCCTGCTCGCGGGCGCCCTGGCCGAGGTCGCCGTGGACCGCGCCCGCGGCGAAGCCGCGCCGCGTGAGCTGGTCGGCGATGTCGGCGGCCGTGCGCTTCGTACGGCAGAAGATCATCGCGCGGTTGCGGCCCTCCGCCTGGAGGATGCGGGCGACCATCTCCGGCTTGTCCATGTTGTGGGCGCGGAAGACGTGCTGCGCGATGTGCGCGTGCGTCTGGCGGCCGTCGTCGTCCGGCTCGGTGGCGCGGATGTGCGTCGGCTGCGACATGTAACGGCGCGCGAGGCCGATGACGGCGCCCGGCATGGTCGCCGAGAAGAGCATCGTCTGGCGCTTGGCCGGCAGCATCGTGATGATGCGCTCGACGTCGGGGAGGAAGCCCAGGTCGAGCATCTCGTCGGCCTCGTCGAGGACGAGGGCCTTGACGTGGGAGAGGTCGAGCTTCTTCTGCCCGGCGAGGTCGAGCAGGCGGCCCGGGGTGCCGACGACCACGTCGACGCCCTTCTGCAGCGCCTCGACCTGCGGCTCGTAGGCCCGGCCGCCGTAGATCGCCTGGACGCGCACATTGCGGACCTTGCCCGCGGTGAGCAGGTCATTGGTGACCTGCTGGCACAGCTCGCGGGTGGGGACGACCACGAGCGCCTGCGGCGCGTCGGTGAGCTGCTCGGGCTTCGCCCGGCCGGCCTCGACGTCGGCGGGGACGACGACGCGCTCCAGCAGCGGAAGGCCGAAGCCCAGAGTCTTGCCCGTGCCGGTCTTGGCCTGGCCGATGACGTCGGAGCCCGAGAGGGCCACCGGGAGCGTCATCTCCTGGATCGGAAAGGGATGCACGATGCCGACTGCTTCGAGGGCTTCGGCGGTCTCGGGAAGAATCCCGATTTCTCGGAAGGTGGTGGAGAGAGTAGACAGGATCTTGCCTCTTCTGTGAGACGCGGCGCGAGGGGGCGAAGGGGGTCGTACGTACCGCGCCGGGGGTACTACCGTCCGGCCTGAAAGAGCCGGCTGACGCGCGGGACCACTGCCTTCGCTCGTGCACACGTGCCGCGAGCGGATCCCTCCAGGCACGTACGACTCGTACGCGCCCCGCGGAGGGCGGTCGGTTTTGGAAGCCGATCGGGCCACCGACCGGGCATCCGCCGGTGCTCCGGGGGCGGGGCGAGAGCTGCCACCGGAAGACACAGCATGGGACAGCCCGCCGAATACTCGGCAGGCGCATTACCACTGTACCCCGGAAACACGCATGTGTGTCCGGACAATCCTTCGGACAGATCCGGAGGAACTGGCTGACCAGGCCCTTCCGCAGATCGTCGGGCGGGCTATCGTTCGCTTCATGGAGACGCCCGACAACCCCGACAACGCTGAGAACGCCCCCGAGTCCGCCGGAGAACACACCGGAATCGCCGCCCAGGACTGGTCGCAGGCGTCCGCCGCCCCGCAGTACCGGGCGGCGGTCGTCGATCTGCTGGGTGCCCTCGCCTACGGCGAGCTGGCCGCCTTCGAGCGGCTCGCCGAGGACGCCAAGCTGGCGCCCACCCTGGATGACAAGGCCGAGCTGGCGAAGATGGCGGCGGCGGAGTTCCAGCACTTCCAGCGGCTGCGCGACCGCCTCGCGGCCATCGACGCGGAGCCGACCGGCGCGATGGAGCCCTTCGCCGCGGCCCTGGACGAGTTCCACCGCCAGACGGCGCCCTCGGACTGGCTGGAGGGCCTGGTCAAGGCATACGTGGGCGACTCGATCGCGAGCGACTTCTACCGCGAGGTGGCCGTCCGGCTCGACTCCGACACCCGGGCGCTGGTGCTCGGCGTCCTCGACGACACCGGGCACGCGAGCTTCGCGATCGAGAAGGTGCGCGCCGCGATCGAGGCGGAGCCCCGCGTCGGCGGCAGGCTCGCGCTGTGGGCACGCCGGCTGATGGGCGAGGCGCTCTCGCAGGCGCAGCGCGTGGTCGCCGACCGCGATGCCCTGTCGACGATGCTGGTCGGCGGTGTGGCCGACGGCTTCGACCTCGCCGAGGTCGGCAAGATGTTCTCCCGGATCACCGAGGCGCACACCAAGCGCATGGCCGCGCTGGGCCTCGCGGCCTGAGCGGCTTGATACGCCCCTTGACACGCCCCGCCCGTCCGGCCGACCGCGGCGCACTGCGCGCCCCCGAGCCGGGCGGGCCCGGTCAGGCCGTGGCTGATCGCCGCGGCCGGTCGGCCTGCCGTACCAGCAGCGAGAGCAGGGCGACGGACACCCCGAGCGAGACCGCCAGCACGGCGGCCGTGTGGTGGGGGCCCAGCACGGAGTGGGCGATCAGGGCACCGAAGAGCGCGGCGACCGGGCCCGTGGCCAGGGCCAGACTCCGGGGGCGGAACTGCCCGTAGCGGGCGGGCAGCCAGCGCAGGGCGCCGTACGAGACGGCGAGGCCGATGAGGACCGAGCCGAGCGCTTCCCAGAGGATCATGGTCACTTCCTCCCGTGCGGAACGAGGAGCAAACGAGGGGCAGGTGCAAATCGGTCGAAGCCGTCCTACCCCCCGGGGAGGTCCGGCAACCCTCGCCGAGGTCGCCCCTCGGCACCGGCGGCCACCTGCTCGTCCGCCGTCCGTTGTTCCCGGCTACGACCTACGACAACGGCGGGGCCCGGCGCATTCCGCACCGGGCCCCGCCGTCGCGCGCGAAGCGGTTCGCGTGGCTCAGACCGCGCTGAAGCCGACCTTGCGGGCGGTGGGCTCGCCGATCTCCACGTAGGCCAGCCGGTCCGCCGGGACCAGGACCTTGCGGCCGTGGTCGTCCACCAGGCTCAGCAGCTGAGCCTTGCCGCCCAGCGCGTCGGCAACGGCACGCTCGACGTCCTCGGCAGACTGCCCGCTCTCGATAACGATCTCGCGGGGCGCGTGCTGCACGCCGATCTTGACCTCCACGGCTTTTGTCCCTCCAAAGGATTGGGGTCCCGTACGCAGCACACATTAGCCCGGCCAGGTCGTCCGCAGAGCGGGCGCTGCCACGCTGGCAGCGAACACGACAAGCGTCCGCCGGTGCGTCGGCTGCGCCTGCCGGGGTGCCTCTTGCGGCCGGTGCGCGGCTGCGGACCGTGCGTGGCCGGTCGCGCCCACGCGGCGGAGCCGCATATTGATACAGCCCCGCGCCCCTATGGGGCGCCTAGTGCTCCGCCGTGTTCTTCGGGAAGCCCGCGATGCCGCGCCAGGCCAGGGACGTCAGGAGCTGGACCGCCGTGTCGCGCGGGACGGTGCTCTCGCTGGAGAGCCAGTAGCGCGCCACGACCTGGGAGACGCCGCCCAGGCCCACGGCCAGCAGCATCGCCTCGTCCTTGGACAGGCCGGTGTCCTCGGCGATGACGTCGCTGATCTCCTGGGCGCACTCCAGCGACACCTTGTCGACCCGCTCGCGCACGGCGGGCTCGTTGGTGAGGTCGGACTCGAAGACGAGGCGGAAGGCGCCGCCCTCGTCCTCCACGTACGCGAAATAGGCGTCCATGGTGGCCGCCACGCGCTGCTTGTTGTCGTGGGTCGAGGCGAGCGCGGTGCGGACCGCGGTCAGCAGGGCCTCGCAGTGCTGGTCCAGCAGGGCCAGGTAGAGGTCGAGCTTGCCGGGGAAGTGCTGGTAGAGCACCGGCTTGCTGACGCCCGCGCGCTCGGCGATGTCGTCCATCGCCGCCGCGTGGTAACCCTGCGCCACGAAGACTTCCTGGGCCGCGCCCAGCAGCTGATTGCGTCGGGCCCGGCGCGGCAGACGCGTGCCTCGCGGCCGCGCCTCGGTCTGCTCGATGGCTGTCACGCCGCCTCCCATGGTTGTTCCTGCACGGTGTGCACCGCGCCCGCCATCGTACTTTTGGGTAACCGAACCGTGCGTGGCCGGAGCGGAGAATTTCATCTACCGGACGCTGTGGGAAGTCAACAAAATCCCGACAATTGTCACGCAGCTCACTCTCCGAACGCCCCGCCGCGGCCGTCCCGCCTCCGGCCGGGGTCCCTCGTACGCCGTGCCGGTGCGGCGTGGCGCGTCAGCGGTATCAGCGGTAGTCGTCCTCGTCCAGCTCCACTACCCGCGCCTGCTCGGCGCGGTCCGCCTCGTCCGCGCTGTCCGAGTCGCCGGTCAGGTCCTCGTCCCGGTGTGGAGCGAGGTCGGCGTGCTGCTCGGCGGCGTCCGCCTCCGGAGCCTCGACGTCGAGGCTCGCGGTGCCGCTCTCGTCGTCCTCGAAGGTCTCCGGGTCGGTCGGATCAACGGGCATGCGGTACCCCTTCCAGGGAGGAAGCCCTCTTTACTCCGTGGTACGAGCCTAGGAGAGCCGCACCCGCAACGCCAGGCGATCTGTGACGCCCGCCACAGGAGTCCGGGCGTGATCGTCTCGTAACATTGCCCGCATGTCTTCGACCGAGTCGCCCGATGCCCGCGCCGTCCCCGTGGTGCCGCCGGGGCGGCCCTCCTGGGTCGGCCGGGGCGAGGACGTCCGTACGGTGACGCTCCCGGGCATCACTCTCGCGGTGCGCTCCCGGGCGCCCCTCCAGGAAGGGCTGCCGCCCGCGCTCTACGTGCACGGGCTCGGCGGCTCCTCGCAGAACTGGTCCGCCCTGATGGAGCGGCTCGCGGGTCACGTCGACGGCGAGGCCCTCGACCTGCCCGGCTTCGGCGACTCCCCGCCGCCGGACGACGGCGACTTCTCGATCACCGGCTACGCCCGCGTCGTCATCCGCTACCTCGACGCGAGACGGCGCGGCCCCGTCCACCTGGTGGGCAATTCCATGGGCGGCGCGGTCGTCACCCGCGTCGCCGCCGTCCGCCCCGACCTGGTGCGCACGCTCACCCTCGTCTCGCCCGCGCTCCCCGAGCTGCGCCCGCAGCGCACGGCCGTGCCCACCGGGCTGCTGGCCGTGCCGGGCATCGCCTCGCTCTTCGCCCGCGCGACCAGGGAGTGGACGGCCGAGCGGCGCACGCACGAGGTGCTGGCGCTCTGCTACGGCGACCCCGGACGGGTGACGCCCGAGGAGTTCGGCCGGGCCGTCGCCGAGTTCGAACGGCGCCTGGAGCTGCCCTACTTCTGGGAGGTCATGACGCGCGGCGCGCGGGGCATCGTCGACGCCTACACGCTCGGCGGCCAGCACTCGCTGTGGCGGCAGGCCGAGAAGGTCCTCGCCCCCACGCTGCTCGTCTACGGCAAGCGCGACCAGCTCGTCTCCTTCCGCATGGCCGCCCGCGCGAGCAAGAGTTTCCGCGACTCGCGGTTGCTGACGCTCCTGGAATCGGGACATGTCGCCATGATGGAGGACCCGGACGCGGTGGCTCTCGCCTTCCGCGACCTCCTCACGGACACCGCCGCCACTGCTGAACGGAGCGCTACGCCTCGTGGGTAAACACAGCGCACGCGCCTCCCATACCCCGCACCGGCCCCCGGCCGCGGACCCCGGGCGGGGCACCGGCCGCCGTCGGGCCACGCCCGCCGACGGGGCCGAGGCCGCCGAGGAGCCCGCCCCGGAGGGCGGATACGGCAGTCCGTCGTATGGCACAGGGGAGCAGCCCGCGTCCGCCGGGTGGTCCGGACCGCAGGCCCAGGGCATCGGCTGGGGCGTCATCGGGGTGCAGCGCGGTCAAGGAGTGGGCACGGACCCGGCCTACGCTGTCGTCGGCAGTCCCTCCTACCCCTCCGGAGCCCCCGCTGAGCACCAGCCGCTCCATCAGTCTTCCCAGCAGCAGCCCGGATATGCGCCCCCGGCGGCGCACGGGCCCGGCGGCGGCACTCCCGCCGCTGCCGCACCTCACGCGCGCGTGCCCGCGCCCCGGCCGGAGGTGAGGGCCGTGCCCTCGCGGCGCAGGGCCGCTCCCGCCAGGTCGGGCCCGGGTGTGGCGCGGACCGCGACCGGTGTCGCGGCGGCGCTGGTCACGGCCGTGCTCGCCGTCACCGTCGCGGGCCAGGTCGACGACAGTACGGACAGCAAGGCGCAGGCGCGCTCCGCCGACATGGAGCGCAACAGCCCGGACGCCGCCTCCCGCTCCGACGACCGGCCCACCCCGAAGGGCGCCGTCCCCACCCCGGTCACGTACGACCAGAAGATGGACGCCAAGTACCCGCTGGCGGAAAAGGCACACGGATCGGGTGAGTTCGCGACCGTCGGCGGCAATGACCCGGCCCCCGGTAAGGGTGAACGTCTCCGTTACCGCGTTGACGTGGAGAAGGGGCTCCCGCTCGACGGCGAGCTCTTCGCCGCGGCCGTCCAGAAGACGCTGAACGACGACCGCAGCTGGGGCCACGGCGGCACCAGGACGTTCGAACGTGTCTCGTCGGGCCACGCCGACTTCGTGATCACCCTGGCCACCCCCGGCACCACGGCCGCCTGGTGTGCGAAGTCGGGTCTGGACACCACCGAGGACAACGTCTCCTGCGACTCCGCCGCGACCGACCGCGTCATGATCAACGCCTATCGCTGGGCCCAGGGCGCCCAGACCTACGGCGACAAGATGCACATGTACCGGCAGATGCTGATCAACCACGAGGTCGGCCACCGCCTCGGGCACGACCACGAGAGCTGCCCCCGGCAGGGTGCCCTGGCGCCGGTGATGATGCAGCAGACGAAGTTCCTCAACACGGGCGATCTGGTCTGCCGCCCGAACCCCTGGCCCTTCCCGGGCCCGTCGGACCAGTAGCCGGGGGGATCTCCCGGGCCGGATCCCTTCGGACGGCTCGGGAGATCCCTTCGGACAGTCGGACAGATCCCTTCGGACAGTCGGACAGATCCCTTCGGACAGTCGGACAGATCCCTTCGGATAGCCGGGCAGATCCCTCCGAAAGTGATCCAAAATCTCGCGTAGCGGGACGCTTCATCTCTGCTTTTGAGACACCTTTGCCACTGGGCGGAATTTCGTCCAATGTTCTGCGCATGTCGCACCGCCACGCCCCCGAGATCACCGGCTTCGAGCTGGTGCTGATCGGCGTGGCCGCGCACTGCGTCGCCGACATCCTCTGTCGCTGAGACCGGTCTTACTCCCCCGCGTACTTCCGCGCCGCGCCATCGCGCACTAGCGTCGCGTCCGCCGGGGGCGGTCCTGCGGCCAGCCGCGCGCTCCTCGAACCGCCTTCCGTGGGTGCTTTCCGCTCGCTTTCGTCCGTCCAACCCCGCGAAAGGCCTCTTTGTCATGCGTCAACTTCCCGCCACATCCCGCCGCGTGGCCGCGGCAGCCGTCAGCGTCGTCCTGCTCGGCGGCGCCGCGGCGTGCGGCCCCGAGAAGAGTGGCGACAGCAAGGGTTCCGGCGCCGACGGGGCGCCGCAGAAGGGCGGCACCCTGACCGTCCTCAACAGACAGCCGCAGAAGCAGTTCGACCCCGCGCGGCTCTACACCTCAGGCGGAGGAAACGTTCCTTCGCTGGTCTTCCGCACCCTGACCACCCGTCACCGGGCCAATGGTGCCGAGGGCACCAAGGTCGTCCCCGACCTCGCCACCGATACCGGCAAGCCCAGCGACGACGCCAAGGTCTGGACGTTCACGCTGAAGGACGGGCTGAAGTACGAGGACGGCTCGCCCATCACCACCGCCGACATCAAGTACGGCATCGAGCGCTCCTTCGCCCCCGAACTCTCCGGCGGCGCCCCCTACCTGCGCGACTGGCTCGTCGGCGGCGAGAACTATCAGGGCATCTACAAGGAGAAGAAGGGCCTCGACTCGATCGAGACCCCGGACGCCAAGACGATCGTCTTCCATCTCCGCAAGCCCGAGGGCGACTTCCCCTACGTCGCCACCCAGACCCAGTTCGCCCCGGTGCCCAAGGCCAAGGACACCGGCGCCAAGTACGCCGAGCATCCGGTCTCGTCCGGCCCGTACAAGGTCGTCAAGAACGTCAACGATGGCGAGCACCTGACGCTGGAGCGCAACCCCAACTGGTCGGAGGAGACCGACAAGGAGCGCCACGCCTACCCCGACGCCATCGACGTGCAGGCGGGCCTGAACTCCGCGGTCATCAACCAGCGGCTGTCCACCGGCCAGGGCGCCGACGCCGCCGCGATCACCACCGACAACAACCTCGGACCGGCCGAGCTCGCCCAGGTCACCGGCGACAAGAAGCTCGCCTCCCGGGTCGGCACCGGCCACTTCGGCTACACCGACTACCTGGCGTTCAACCCCAAGGCGAAGCCCTTCGACAACCCGAAGGTCCGCCAGGCCATCGCGTACGCCATCAACCGCACCAGCGTGGTGAACGCGGCGGGCGGCTCCTCGCTGGCCGAGCCCGCGACGACCTTCCTGCCCAACCAGAAGTCCTTCGGCTACACGCCGTACGACCACTTCCCAGCGGGCGCGACCGGCAACCCGGAGAAGGCCAAGGAGCTGCTGAAGGAGGCCGGTTACGAGAACGGCCTGGAGATCACCCTCACGCACTCCACCGCCCAGGACTTCGAGACCAGCCCCGAGATCGCCACGGCGATCCAGGCCGCGCTCAAGCAGGCGGGCATCACGGTCAAGCTCCAGGGCCTGGAGACCAACGACTACGACGAGAAGGTCCACAAGCTCAGCACCCAGCCGGACCTCTTCCTCGCCCACTGGGGCGCCGACTGGCCGTCCGGCGGGCCTTTCCTCGCGCCCATATTCGACGGCCGCCAGATCGTCAAGGACGCCTCCAACTACAACACCGCGCAGCTCGACGACTCCAAGGTCAACGACGAGATCGACGGCATCAACAAGCTGACGGACCACACCGAGGCCGCCAAGCGCTGGGGCGCCCTCGACCGCACCATCGGTGAGCAGGCCCTGACCGTGCCGCTGTTCCACCCCGTCTACAAGCGCCTCTACGGCAAGGACGTGAAGAACGTCGTCATCAGCGACTGGACCGGCGTCCTCGACATCTCCCAGGTCGCGGTCAAGTGACGGATCTCATCGGCACCAAGGAACCGGAGGCGGTGACTCCCGACGGAGCCGCCGCCTCCGGCGCCCGCCAGGTGTGGCGGCGGCTGCGGACGCGCAAATCCGCGCTCGTGGCCGCCGCCGTGCTGGGCCTGCTCGTCCTCCTCGCCCTCGGCGCGCCCCTGCTGGCCGCGCTGGAGGGCCAGGACGCCAATACGTACCACGACTCCCTCGTCGACTCCGCGCGCGGCGGCGTGCCGCTCGGCTCCTTCGGCGGCATCAGCGCCGACCACTGGCTCGGCGTCGAACCGGGCACCGGGCGCGACCTGTTCGTCCGCCTCCTGTACGGCGCGCGGGTCTCGCTCATGGTCGCCGTCGGCGCCACGCTGGTGCAGGTGCTCGTCGCCGTCACCGTGGGGCTCGCGGCCGCGCTCGGCAACCGCTTCGTGGAGGGACTGCTCAACGGCATCACCGAGGTGATGATCGCGATGCCCCTGCTGGTCTTCGCGATCGCCCTGACCGCCGTCGTGCCCCCGGACTTCCCGCGGCCGGCGCTGCTCGTCGTCGTCATCGGCCTGATCGCGTGGGGCGGCCTCGCCCGCGTCGTGCGCGCCCAGGCGCTCGGCCTGAAGAAGCTCGACTACGTCTCGGCGGCCCGCCTCGCGGGCGGCTCGACCTGGCGCGTCGCGCGGCGCGAACTGCTGCCCGGCCTCGCCGCGCCCGTGCTCACCTACGTCGCCTATCTGCTGTCGAGCAACATCGTCCTGGAGGCGTCCATGTCGTTCCTCGGCGTCGGCGTCAAGCCTCCGACCCCGTCCTGGGGACAGATGCTGTCGTCGGCCACGACGTGGTTCCGCACGGACCCCGTGTACGTGGTGCTCCCGGCGCTGATGCTGCTCGTCACCTCGCTGGCCTTCACCGTGCTCGGCGACGCCGTGCGCGTCGCGCTCGACCCGCGCGAGAAGTCCCGGCTGGGCGTCGGCCGTGTCAAGGAGCGCAGGGCGGCCAGGACGAAGAAGACGGCGAAGACGGCCCAGGGGGGTGCGGCATGAGCCTGTACTTCCTGCGCCGCGCGCTCGGCGCCGTCCTCGTGCTGCTCGTGATCTCCGTGGTCGTCTACGCGGTCTTCTACGTCGCCCCCGGCGACCCCGCGAAGCTCGCGTGCGGCCCGCGCTGCAACCCCGAACAGCTCCGCCAGGTCCGCGAGCAACTGGGCCTGAACGACCCGGTGTACGTGCAGTACTGGCACTTCCTGCAGGGCATCTTCGTGGGGCACGACTACTCCACGGGCACCGGCACGATGCACTGCGACGCGCCCTGCTTCGGCCTGTCGTACCAGAACGACCAGCAGGTCACCGACCTGATCGTGGAGCGGCTGCCCGCCACGCTGTCGCTGGCCGTCGGCGTGATGGTGCTGTGGCTGCTGCTGGGCGTGGGCACCGGCCTGCTGGCCGTCGTCCGGCGCGGCGGCATTCTGGAGCGCGTGCTGATCTGGCTCAGCCTCGCGGGCACGGCGACACCGGTCTTCGTCAGCGGCCTCGCCCTGATGATGCTCTTCTGCGCCTACCTGGAGTGGCTGCCCTTCCCGTCCTACGTGCCGCTGACCGACGACCCCGAGCAGTGGGCCTGGAACATGCTGCTGCCCTGGGTCACGCTCGCCCTGCTCGAAGTGTCGAAGTACGTCCGGATGACCCGCAGCTCGATGCTGGAGACGCTCGCCGAGGACCACGTCCGCACCTTCCGGGCCTACGGTCTCTCCGAGCGGGCGATCGTCGGCAGGCACGCGCTGCGCGGCGCCGTCGCCCCGCTCATCGCCATGTCGGCCGTCGACTTCGGGTCGCTCCTCGGCGGCACGATGCTGACCGAGACGATGTTCGGCCTGCCGGGCGTCGGCCAGATGCTCGTACGTTCCGTGCAGACCGTCGACCTGCCCGTCGTCGTCGCCGTCGTGATGCTGATCGGTGCCGCTGTCGTGGTCGCCAACATCATCGGCGACATGCTCTACGCCCTCGCCGACCGAAGGGTGGCCCTGCGATGACCGAACCCCTGGTGAAGGTCACCGACCTCGCCGTCACCTTCCCCACGGAGGACGGCCCGGTGCGCGCCGTGGACGGGCTCTCCTTCGAACTCGCCCCCGGCGGCGCCCTCGCCCTCGTCGGCGAGTCCGGCTCCGGCAAGAGCACCGTCGCGTTCGGCCTGCTCGGCCTGCACCGCTCCACCGGCGCGGAGGTCACCGGCGGCATCGAGGTCGCGGGCCGTGACGTGCTCGCCGCCGACGAGGCCGAACTGCGGCGCGTGCGCGGCGGGGTGGCGGCCATGGTCTTCCAGGACCCGCTCTCCTCGCTCGACCCCTACCAGGCCATCGGCGACCAGATCGCCGAGGTCTACCGCGTCCACCGGCGCGACGCCTCCCGGCGGGCCGCCCGCGACCGGGCCGTGGAGGTGCTCGACCGGGTCGGCATCCCGGACGCCGCGCGGCGGGCCCGCTCCCGCCCGCACGAGTTCAGCGGCGGCATGCGCCAGCGCGCCCTCATCGCCATGGCTCTCGCCTGCGAACCGCGCCTGCTGATCGCCGACGAGCCCACCACCGCGCTCGACGTCACCGTGCAGGCCCAGATCCTGGACCTGCTGCGGGACCTGCGCGCCGAGACCGGCATGGGCCTGATCCTGGTCACCCACGACCTGGGCGTGGCCGCGGACAGTGTCGACGACCTGCTCGTCATGAAGAACGGCCGCGCCGTCGAGCGCGGGCCGGTCCGTACGCTGCTCGACTCGCCCGCCGAGACGTATACGCGCGACCTGTTGGCCGCCGTTCCGCGGATAAACGTCCGCCGTTCGGGTGCAGGGGAGAAGAGTGCGGAGCGTGCGGACGACACGGTCCTGCTCGAGGCCAAGGGCCTCACCCGCCGGTTCGGGCGCGGCAAGCGCGCCGTCACCGCCGTCGACGACGTGTCGCTGACCGTGCGCGCGGGCGAGACCGTCGGCGTCGTCGGTGAGTCCGGCAGCGGCAAGACGACCCTCGGCCGGATGCTCGTCCGCCTGCTGGAGCCCACCGGCGGTGAACTCCGCTACCGGGGCCGGGACATCGGCGGGCTCGGCGACCGCGAACTGCGGCCGTTCCGCAGCGAGCTCCAGATGGTCTTCCAGGACCCCGTCTCCTCGCTCAACCCCCGGCGCAGCATCGGCGAGTCCATCGCCGACCCGCTGCGCGTCGCGGGGCGGCTGGGCGATGCCGAGATCACCGCCCGGGTGCGCGACCTGCTGGAGCGCGTGGGGCTCGACCCCGGCGCGTACCACCGCTACCCCCACGAGTTCAGCGGCGGGCAGCGGCAGCGCGTCGGTATCGCGCGCGCCCTCGCGCCCGAGCCGAAGCTGATCGTCTGCGACGAGCCGGTGTCCGCCCTCGACGTCACCACCCAGGCGCAGGTCGTCAAGCTGCTCGGCGAGCTCCAGCGCGACCTCGGGCTCGCGCTCGTCTTCATCGCGCACGACCTCGCCGTCGTCCGCCAGGTCAGCGACCGGCTGGTCGTCATGCGCGGCGGCCGGATCGTCGAGGAGGGCCCGGCGGACGCCGTCTACGAGAAGCCCCGGCACCCCTATACCCAGGGCCTGCTGGCGGCCGTCCCGCGGCTCGAACAGTCGGAAGCGGCCGCATAGCGCGGAGTAACGCCCCATCCTGCCGAAAGTCACCTCTGTTCACCCCTTCCGGTGGCGCGACGGACAACCGTCCGTCGCGCCCCGCGGCGGCGCGCATAGCGTGCTCCCGCTGCCGTTCGGCGGCAGCCCGGTGTGGCCGAGTGGACAGACGGGGGTGCATGCGTGCGTGTGGGACTCCTCACGGAGGGTGGATATCCGTATGCCGCGGGTGAGGGTGGTCAGTGGTGCGACCAGCTGGTGCGCGGGCTGGGCGCCCACGAGTTCGAGATCTATGCGCTGAGCCGCGGCGCCCGTCAGGAGCGCTGCGGGTGGTACGGACTGCCCGAGCATGTGCGCCGCGTGCGCACCGCGCCCCTGTGGGGCGACCCGCCGGAGGGCCTGGACGGCGAGGGGGGCGCGGGCCGCACGTACGGCAAGCGCGAACGGCAGCGGTTCGGCGAGCACTTCGCGGAGCTCGCGGCGGCGCTCGCCGCCATGGGTGCGCCCCCCTCCGACCCTCTCGGCGACACCGGTCCCACCGGTGCCGGCGGTGATCAGGCGTACCGTTTCGCCGACGCGCTCCACGGCCTCGCCGACCTCGCCCGCGAGGCGGGCGGGCTCGGTACCGCCCTCCGCTCCGAGCAGGCACTGCGCACCCTGGAGGCGGCCTGCCGCGCGCCGGGCGCACACCCGGCGGTCTACGGCACGCGCGTCGCCGATCTGCTCGCCGTCTCCGCCCTCCTGGAGCGCGCGCTGCGGCCGCTCTCCCTCGACTGGTACGGCGCCTGCGACCACGACCGCGGACTCGCCGGTGTCGACCTGTGCCACGCCACCTCGGCAGGCCCCGCCGCACTCCCGGGACTGCTGGCCAAACGCTTCTTCGGTACCCCGCTTCTCGTCACCGAGTACGAGGTCCGGCTGCGCGCCTACTACCTGAACAACGCCGCCAGCGCCGCGGGCCTCTCCCTGCCCGTCCGCACCCTGCTCTCGGCCTTCCACCGGCTGCTCACCGCCGAGGTCTACCGCTCCGCCGACATCGTCACCCCCGGCGACGCCCAGGTGCGCCGCTGGCAGGAGCGCTGCGGCGCCGACCGCGAACGGCTGCGCACGGTGCCGCCCGGCGTCGACGAACGGCCCTACGAGGATGTCGGCGAGGGCGTCGAGGGCGCCGTCACCGACGACGGGCGCACGCTCGTGTGGGCGGGCGGCCGTACCGAGCCCTATCTGTGGGAGGCCCTCGGCATAGTGCGCGAGGCCGAACCCGGTGTACGGCTGCGCGTGATCGGCGCCCCCCAGGACGGCCGGCAGCCGCCGGAAGGGGTCCTCTTCGACGAGAACCCGAGCCCCGAGAGCTACGCGGCGGGCAGCGCCGTCCTCACCGGTCCCGCCGACGGCTTTCCCCTGCCGCTGGTGGAGGCGATGTTCTGCGGCCGCGCCACCGTGTCACCGGACACCGGCACCGTACGGGAGGTCATCGGCGGCACCGGCCTGGTCGTCCCGCCCCGCGCCGCCCGGGAACTCGCCGACGCCTGCCTCGCCCTGCTGCGCGACCCCGAGCGCCGCGCCCGGCTCGGCGCCGCCGCGCGGGCCCGCGCCCTCGAACTCTTCACCGTGGAACGGCATGTGACGGCCTTCGGCTCCCTCTACCTCGAACTCATCTCGCACGCGCCGCCGCGCGAGGACGCGCCCGCGGACCCCTCCGTCCCCTTCGGCCGCGCCGCCGGAGCACCCGCCCCGGTCTCCCTGTCCGCCCGCCCGGCACCCACCTGGGCGGGGCGCCGATGAGCACACCCCTGCGCGACGGTGCCGCCGCGGCCGGCACGGGCATACCCCTCGTCCGCACGACGGCCGTACGCACCGTACGCACCCCCGCCGACCCGGTGAAGGCACTCCTGCACCGGCACCGTGAGCTGTGCGTCCGGGCGGTGGACCCGCTGGAGATCGCCGCGGCGCTGGAGGCCGAGGGCGTCGCGGAGCACGAGGCCGCCCACTGCCGCCACCGTGATGTGTTCTCCCTGTCCGAGGAGTTGTACGCGCGGGTGCGCCGGGCGGAGCCCGCCGAGGCCGCGGAACCGTCCGCAGCCGACGGTACGGCCGCGCGGCGGTGGGGCGAGGAGGAGGGCGAGGACGGCGGGGGGAGCGC
>NZ_JAINFC010000439.1 GCF_020740835.1 Streptomyces sp. UNOC14_S4 | reverse complement strand
CCGCCACCGCCACCGACGAGCAACTCGCCGCGATCTACCGCGACACCACCCTCGTCACGGCTCTGGACCCGGAGACCGCCCAGCAGGTCGACGCATCGGCATGGACCGGCATCCCCACCTCGTCCAGCACCCTCCCCGGCCTCATGGCCGGGATGCTCGAAGAACTCACCGTCGAGGACGGCCACCGCGTCCTCGAAGTCGGCACCGGCACCGGCTACAACGCCGCGCTGCTCTGCGCCCGTCTCGGCGACCGGACCGTGCACTCCGTCGACATCGACCCCACGCTCGTCCGCAAGGCCCAAGAGCGACTGGCCGCCATCGGGTACGCCCCGCAGCTCACCGCAGCCGACGGACAGAACGGCTACCCCGCCGCCGAACCGTTCGACCGGATCATCGCCACCTGCTCGGTACCGGCCGTCCCCGCGGCCTGGGTCAGGCAGACCCGCCCCGGGTCCATCATTCACACCGACGTGGCGCTCGGCATCGAAGGCGGGCTCGTCCGCCTCACCGTCGACGAAGAGGGCCGCGCGGTCGGGGCGTTCACCGGCACCACCGGCCGCTTCATGGCCGCACGGGACGACGCCCTCACCTACCCCCGTCCGCGACGGACACCGGCCGCCCCCACAGGCGGCAGCCGTCCGACGCCCGTCACGGCGAACGACATCCGCGCGCACTACCCGTTCCGCCTGCTGCTCGCATTCCATCTCCCCAAGGCGAAGCTCGTCTACCACCGCGACGACACGGGCGTCATGTCGATCCAGATCCAGCACCACGACGGGGCATGGGCCCGTGGCCCGCTCACCGGTGACGCGACCGGCGTCGTGACGTACGGAGGGACCACCGACCTGTGGCACCAGGTCGAGGCCGCCTGGACATGGTGGAACGACCACGACCGTCCCGTGCAGGACCGGTTCGGGTACGCCCGCGAGCCCGACGGCCGCGCGTCCGTGTGGCACATCCCCAGCGGTCGACGATGGGCCCTCACACCTGATCGGTAGGCGCACCCGGAGGCGGTCGCGGTCAGGATCTCTGGACTCGAGTGCATCCCGCCGCATGCCGCGCGTCAGCCCCGCCGCAACGAATTGATCTCGCCCTGGGCGGCGAGGACGGCCCGTACCAGTTCGACGCGGGCGGCCTCCTGCTTCATGGCTCGCACGAGCTGGGCGCGGTGCTCCGCGGCAGGCACCTTCGCATCGGGGTCCAGCTCGGGAAGGGCCGTCGAGATCCAGCTCTCGGCGCGCTCCACCAGCCTGGTGAGCTCGGATCGGAGGACTTCGGAGTGGTCGGCGACACCCTTGATCATATGGGTGATCCGGACGACTTCCGCGAAGTCGCCCGCGTGGCACGGCTTCTGGGCGAGTGCACACTGGGCCTCGTACAGGTTATCGATCCACTCGCGGAGCCTGTCGAGCTCGACGTTCCCCTCGTCCCTCTCCCGCATCCACTGCGTCCAGGCGAAAACCCTCCGCTGGTGACTGAGGGTGTACATGCCGAGTGCGGCCATGAGAATACCGATGATCACGGTCCACAGGAGGGTTCCGGCGCTGGTACCGAGCGCCAGCGTGGTGAAGCTGGTCATCAAAGCACTGTCCGTTCGTGGTACGCCGGAACCCATGGGCACCGGCATGCAGGGAATGGTAGGCCCGGGGAGCCGCGACAGGTCTATACCGCGTGGGCGGCGAACCGGCGGAGGGCCTCGAGGTCGCGGACGACGAACTTGCGGTACCGGGCGTCCACAACGCGGTGACGTCGCAGGGTCCGGATCTCGTTCTCCACGGTGGACAGGCCGAGTTGGAGCGCGGCGGCCATGTCCTTCTGGCTCGGACCGATGACGACGGTGCAGTTGGACGTCCGGGGGTCGGGGACGCCGGCGATGTCGGCGAGGTGGGAGATGAGCCTGGCGACCCGCTCGAACGGCGGCCTCGCGCTCATGGTGTAGACGAGCTCGTCGCTGCGGTTACGGTCCTCGAGACTCCGCAGCAGAGCGAGCTGGACCTCGGGCGCACGGCCCTGCACGAGGTTCATGGAGCGCACGCTCCAGGGGATGACGACGGTCTGGGACAGACACCGGGTGGCGACGGAGGAGTCCGGGGAGATCAGTTTGGCCTCGCCCACGAGCTCACCGATGCCCCTGAACCGGGTGACCGTCGGGATGCCTTTGCCGTCGCCCAAGGGGTAGCGGTCCTGACGCACGCACCCCTCTATGACGATGTACACGATCGGGAACTCCGCTCCCAGCGGCAGAAGCTCGTCCTGGGCGAACACCCGGGCACGGGGGCGGGGTTCCGTCTGGAGCATGGCCTGCCACACCTGTGTCGGCAAGCGCTGGAGAAAGCTGCCGTCAGGCATCGCCTGGTGGCCGAGCAGAAGGTCGGTCAGCCGCGAGTTCTCGGCCGCGGAGGGCATCTTCACTCCTCCGCCCCAGGGGCGGTCAGGCATGCGCGGACACGCGCACCCTTGCCGGCGGGTCGGCGGCAGAACGTCACATACGAGAGGTCGCACCCCTCCGCGGAAATGTTGATCATCGATCTACTTTCTGCGATGCAGACGTACTGGGACCCGCCCTACGGCGGGCCCCAGTTGGTAGGTCCAGGACCCTCTCCGGGAGGTGCAAGTGCCCGGCTGTGGTGAGGCCGAGCACGTGGAGACGGCCGGGAAACAACGCTACCCCCCGGGTCGACGGATCTCCAGCGAGGTCCCTGAGCAGGGACACCCTCACCCTGGGGCTTTATTACAAACTCCCATTTGCCGTCCCGATCGGATACGCGGCAACCATGCCGTAAGAGATCCGGGCCGTTGACCGGACAGCCTCAGAGCCCCGAAAGGGTTTTTCCCGAATAAGCAAGGACAAGCCCGGGCGCGAACACTCCATAAAAAGGGAGGCCCCGGGGCACCACCCCCGAGACCTCCCGGAAAGGGCCTGGACCTACCAAGGAGCAGACCGGCACCCAGTAAACACCACGGACAGGGTTAGGGTCACACCAGATCCCGCGGCAAGGTCTCCCCGTAACCGAACTGCCCGACAAAAACCCCTACCTCTGGGGACTTGCCGCGACGGCGGCACCGACTTGATCACGCCGCAGAGCCCCCGCCTCACTCTCGATTTTGCTCCTTTTGCGTGGCTTCTGACGAAGTGGCCCCGCTGTCGCGAAACAGCGAGGGCGTCATCGCACGATGACTATCGATCAAGAATCATCAATATCGGTCGAGTTAGGCACCTGACCGCCCTGCCCCCGGTTGCGAGTGCAACCCGACCAGCCAAAATTGACGCCCCACCCACATGCGTCCCGTTTTCCCATTCTCCTACGCAAACCCCGCACTCAAGAGATCGACTCCATCGCCCTCATTCCCATCACCCCTTCAATGGAAACCGGCAGCACACCGAGTCGACAGCCCTGAAAGTCGATTAATTCATAACGCTGTCCGCCGACAGCCGGCCGGACAGCCGACGCATCACGGACCCGTGCGCCGCGCTAGGCGCGAAACTTTTTCTCCGTCAGGTTTGCGGCATAGCAAGCGAGTCGGCCCTTCGAGGTGAACAGCTCTGGGCAGACGCACACAGAGGGCGACCCCGGAACACACTCTGTGTAACTTTCGTCACTCTCGGAGACGCCGGGCATCGACCGCCACAGGGAGAGGCCCGCAGGCCCCGGGGCCCCGGGCCACAGGCACGAACCCGCGGAGCAGGGCCCAAGGCCGTTCACCTCATGCGGTTCATACGGTGCCCAGCCCGATCGTGCCGTGAGCCTGGACTCCGCTGCAGGTGCCGTCGCCCTGGAGGTCGGCGCAGCAGCAGCCCAGGACGGTCCGCCCCGTCGACGGGGCGGTGCTCGGCGGGGAGTTGGCGATCGCCACACCCTGGCCGTTCGTGACCGCAGCGCCCACCGCCCTGCCGCCGGCCAGGTGGAACTTCACCACCATGCCCGCCAGCGGCTGCCCGGTACCGGCGTCCGTGACCCTGGCGTTGAAGTTCTCCATCTGGAAGGTGAGGGGATTCAGCGCGACCAGCTCGCCCCCCCCCGGAGGCCACGTGGTCAGGACCGCGGCGCCACCTTCGACAGCCCGTTGATGATGCGGTCCATCGCGTCGCCCCCCGTCGGATCCGTCAGATTCGCCAGCATCTTCAGCGTGAACTTCATCAGCAGCGGATGCGTCAGCCCCCGCTCCGTCGCCATCCGCATCACCTTCGGGTTGCCGATGAGCTTCACGAAGGCGCGGCCCAGCGTGTAGTAGCCGCCGTACGTGTCCTTGAGGATCTTCGGGTAGCGCTGGAGGGCCAGCTCGCGCTGGGCGTACGAGGCGCGGGCGTGGGCCTGCACGATGACGTCGGCGGCGATCTGCCCGGACTCCATCGCGTACGCGATGCCCTCGCCGTTGAACGGGTTGACGAGCCCGCCCGCGTCACCGACGAGCAACAGGCCGCGCGTGTAGTGCGGCTGACGGTTGAAGGCCATCGGCAGGGCGGCACCGCGGATCGGGCCGGTCATGTTCTCCGGGGTGTAGCCCCAGTCCTCCGGCATGGAGGCGCACCACGCCTTGAGCACCTCGCGCCAGTCCAGCTCCTTGAAGGAGTCGGAGGTGTTGAGGACGCCGAGGCCCACGTTGCTCGTACCGTCGCCCATGCCGAAGATCCAGCCGTAGCCGGGCAGCAGCCGGTCCGGGCCGGGGCCGCGCCGGTCCCACAGCTCCAGCCAGGACTCCAGGTAGTCGTCGTCGTGGCGGGGCGAGGTGAAGTACGTGCGCACGGCCACGCCCATCGGGCGGTCGTCGCGCCGGTGCAGGCCCATCGCGAGCGACAGGCGCGTGGAGTTGCCGTCCGCGGCGACGACGAGCGGCGCGTGGAAGGTGACCGGCGCCTTCTCCTCGCCCAGCTTGGCGTGGACGCCGGTGATCCGGCCCGTCCGGTCGTCGATGATCGGCGCGCCGACGTTGCAGCGCTCGTAGAGCCGGGCGCCCGCCTTCTGCGCGTTCCGGGCGAGCTGCTCGTCGAAGTCGTCGCGCTTGCGGACGAGTCCGTAGTCGGGGAAGGACGCGAGCTCGGGCCAGTCGAGCTGGAGGCGGACGCCGCCGCCGATGATGCGCAGGCCCTTGTTGCGCAGCCAGCCCGCCTCTTCGGAGATGTCGATGCCCATCGCCACGAGCTGCTTGGTGGCACGCGGGGTCAGGCCGTCACCGCAGACCTTCTCGCGCGGGAACGCCGTCTTCTCCAGCAGGAGGACGTCCAAGCCCGCCTTGGCCAGGTAGTAGGCGGTCGTGGAGCCGGCCGGGCCTGCGCCGACGACGATCACGTCGGCGCTGTGGGCGGTCTGGGACTCGGTCGACTCGGTCACGGTCGGCTCTCCGTTTCGGCGAAGGACTCGGTCACCCGAGTCTATGAGCCGGGCTTTCGCGTACGGGCCCGTACCCCGGCGTCGGTGCCCGCGCGGTGGCTCCGCCCGCGCCCAGAGCGGTACCGCGCCCCGTAAGGGGCGCGGGGAACTGCGCGGCCAGCCCCCACCGGCCCGCAGACGAACAGTTGGGACGCGCCGCTAGGCAGCCGGCTTCGTACCGCGGTGCAGCGCGACGATGCCACCCGTCAAGTTGCGCCACGCCACCTTCGTCCAGCCCGCCTCCTGCAGGAGCGCGGCCAGCGCGGGCTGGTCCGGCCAGTCGCGGATGGTCTCGGCGAGGTAGACGTACGCGTCCGGGTTGCTGCTCACGGCCCGGGCGACCGGCGGCAGCGCGCGCATCAGGTACTCGGTGTAGACCGTGCGGAACGGCGCCCACGTGGGCCTGCTGAACTCGGCGATCACCACACGGCCGCCCGGCTTCGTCACGCGCAGCATCTCGCGCAGGGCTGCGTCGGTGTCCTGCACGTTGCGCAGGCCGTAGGAGATGGTGACGGCGTCGAACACACCGTCCGCGAACGGCAGGCGCATGGCGTCACCGGCGGTGAACGGGAGCCATGCGTTGCGCTTCTTGCCCTCGCCGAGCATGCCGACGGAGAAGTCGCAGGGGACGACGTACGCGCCCGCGGCGGCGAACGGCAGGGACGACGTGCCCGTACCGGCCGCGAGGTCCAGCACCTTCTCGCCCGGACGGGCGTTCACGGCCCGGTCGACGGCCTTGCGCCACAGGCGGGCCTGTCCGAGTGAGAGTACGTCGTTGGTCAGGTCGTACTTGGCCGCTACGCCGTCGAACATCGCGGCGACTTCGTGCGGCTGCTTCTCCAAGGATGCTCGGGTCACGTACCCCATTGTTCACCGCCCGTCTCCGGCGAGCCGCGCGGGGCTCCATCCGGGTGACCGGAGGAACTGGACGGGGGCGGCTCATCCGTGCGCGAGCGCCCCACGATGCGGGCTGCGCGGCGCCGAAGACCCCCCGGCCCCGGAACCGCCGGGTCCCCCCT
>NZ_JAINFC010000438.1 GCF_020740835.1 Streptomyces sp. UNOC14_S4 | reverse complement strand
ATGCAGAAGTGCGGACAGGCACGGTGCGGGGTGAACGGGCGCGGGCGGCGCTGGCGCGGGGTGACGAGGTGGTGCGTGTGCGGCCGAGCCGGTGGAAGGCGGTGTTGTACGCCTCGAATCCGGCGCGGGGGCGCATGGCGACCAGGAAGATCTCCCGCTTGTGCAGGGAGCCGGCCGGGGCGGGGCGTTCCTGGTAGACGATGCGCCAGTCGACCTTGGCGTCGACGTAGAGCTTGCGGCAGTCGGACAGGTCCTGGCCGTGCCGGTCGTCGAGACGCTGGCCGCGTTGTTCGCCGTGGACGAGGTCCTGCAGGGAGAGGAGGGCAAGGTCGCGGATCTCGGTCGGTGCCTCGCGCAGGTCGTCCAGGGCGCGGGGGTCGGCGGCGAACGCGAACTTGGGGAAGCTCACGTCGGCGTCACGTGGCCTGGGTGTGTCCGGTGGTGGGGACCGGGTCGGTGGTGGGCTTCGGGCCGGGCAGCAGACGGTGCGCGGGCCGGGCCGGATTCGTGGTGCACGCGGCGAAGGGACCACCAGGTGCGCGGAGTTGGGCCATGGTGTGGTCGAGGTGGTCGCGGTGCCACGTCGAGGGGCCTGACGGGCCGGCCTCGGGGTCGATGTGCTGCTGCCAGGCCAGCCACAGAGCATGGAGACGGGCAACGGCCTCGGGGTGTTGGTCCCACCAGGGGCACCAGGGGGCACTGGAGGTGATCTCCCGGCCGTAGACCGGCAGGAGCAGGTCGTCGACCCAGTCGGTGAGCGCGTCGAGCTCGCTCTCGTACGCCTGGCCCTCCATGGCCATGATGAACAGCGGTTCACCACCACCGGCCGGTCCCGGGCCAGGAGCGAAGCCGCCGAAGTCGGGTCCTGGCAGCGGTATCGGCGGCGGGTCGGCGGCCAGGTGGTCCAGGACGCGGGCCTGCTCCTGGGACTGGTCGATCAGCCGGCGCACGCTCGCGGACAGATCAGCCAGGTCGAGGTCCGTCATACGGACCGGCTCCGGGGTTTCTCCCGTGGAGGGGTCGGGGGAATCAGACACAAAGCTTCTTTCCAACAGGGCGAGTTCAGTGAAGGCCAGCATCCGGACTCCGGCCAGTTTGGGTAACCGGTATCCGGGCGCTATAAGCAGGCGGTATCAGCCAGCCCGTATCCGCCAAGGGCAGGGCCCGTGGCTCCGCCGGTGGGCATCGTCGGTTACTCGGTTGGGCCGGCGAGGGCGTAATCGCCCTGCGAGGAGACCGCGTGGAGAGTCTCAGTGAGCCGGTTTGCGGCGATGTCCGTGTAGTGCTTGGTCTTCTCGATGCCGATGAAGTCGTAGCCTTCCAGCAGGGCGGCGACGCCGGTGGATCCGGAGCCGGCGCAGAAGTCGAGGATGGTGCCGCCGGGCGGGCAGATCTTCACCAGTTCCCGCATCACCTCAACGGGCTTCTGCGTGATGTGCTGGCGGCCCTTGCGCGGCTGGGATCCGGTGTAAAGGCCGGGCAGGTAGACCGGGTTGCGGTCGGCGTCCACTGCGCCCTTGGACGCCCAGTGGATGAACTCGCAGGACTGCTTGAAGCGGCCCTTCTGCGGCCGGGCCTGGGGCTTGTGCCAGGCCAGCGTGCCCCGCCACGTCCAGCCGCCCGCCTGGAGGGCGTCCGACATGGAGCCCGCCTGGCGCCAGTCGGTGAACAGCAGCAGCGTGCCCGACGGCTTCGTCACACGGTGTGCCTCGGTGAGGATCTGCGTCAGCCAGAACGTGAAGGACCTCTGGTCCATGTTCTCGCCGGGGAAGTCCGCCAGCTGGTGTTCGGCGTCGGTCGAGGTGTACTTCTGCCGTGCCGTGCGGGAGGTGCGTTCCTTGGCCGTGCGACCGCCGGAGTTGTACGGGGGGTCGGTGATCACGGCGTCCACGCTGTTGTCGGGCAGCGTGGCCAGTACGGACAGAGCGTCGCCCTGGTGCAGGGAAAAAGGCATGATGAGGTCCCGTTCAAAGGGTGCGAGAGGAAACTGAGAGCGCCCGCGTAGAAGCACGCCCTGGCGATCCAGACGGCGGCTGCGAAGCGACTCCAAACTGTAGGGATCAAAACCCGGTTGACCCCGGTCAGAGGGGAAACTGCTCCAAAATCAGTTCCGGCCGCCGAATCCTTTGGTCAACCGGGATTCCGTCCCTAAAGTTCTGGTCATGCCCGCCCCGGCCACACCGGACGGCACCCCCCAATTCCCGGCTCCCTTCAGGAGAGGTCTCTTCGTCATGCCACCGAGCACCTGACACACGCCCCGGACGCGGTCCGGGAGCTGCAACTCCCCCGCGCCGGCTTGTCGCACCACCAGCAACCAGACCTGTTCCGGGCCCCTTTGGACCAAGCGCACGCCCGGACGGCTCCACTCGAAAGACACTGCCTTGGCACACCCATGCCCTCATCCAGCCATTCCGCCGCCCCGGGCCCTTTCTGACCGGCCGGGCAGGTGGCGTTGAAGGCCGTCGTCGCGACCATCGGTGTCGCGGTCCTCAGCCCGCTGCTGCTGGCCGGCACCGCCGCGGTCGCCGCGGCCGGCGGCGGCGCAGCCAGCGCCGCCCACGGTGACTGTGCGGGCGAGGCCGGATCGGTCGACGCCGAAGCGGTCGCCAAACAGGTCAAGGACATCCTTGGCGGGAAGGGCGGCGGGAAGGTCTCCGTCGAGGGGCTCGAGCTGCCCGCCGAGCAGATCCCCAACGCCAAGACGATCGTGGCCACGGGCGTGGCCATGCACATTCCCGAGCGCGGACAGATCGTCGCCCTGGCCACCGCCATGCAGGAATCCCGGCTCCGCAACCTCAACTACGGCGACTTGGACAGCCTCGGTCTGTTCCAGCAGCGGCCGTCCGCGGGCTGGGGTACCCCCGCCCAGGTACGCGACCCGGTGTATGCATCCACGAAGTTCTACAAGGCGCTGCTGGAGGTGCGCGGGTGGGAGTCGATGACAGTCACCCAGGCCGCGCAGGCCGTCCAGCGTTCGGCATTCCCTGACGCGTACGCGCAGTGGGAGCCGCTGGCCCGTGCCCTGCAGTCAGCGATCGTCAAGACGCTGCCGGACGGCGGCAAGTCCAAGCCCGAGGACGGTAAGACCGCCGACAAGGACAAGAAGGACAAGAACAACTCCACGACCGGCAAGGGTGGTTGCGCCACCGGAGCGGACGGGAGCAACTTCGGCACGATCCCGCCGGGCGCGGTGCCCAAGGGATACGCGATTCCCAAGGACGCCCCGAAGAAGATCCAGACCGCGATCCGTTGGGCGCTCGGCCAGCTGGACACCCCGTACCAGTGGGGCGGCACCTGCGAAAACTCGCACGGTCCGGACCCGATGGGCCGGTGCGACTGCAGCTCGCTGATGCAGATGGCCTACCACGCCGCCGGCGTGAACATCTCCCGCACCACCTACACCCAGGTCAACGAGGGCAAGGCCGTCTCGGTCAGCTCGCTCAAGCCCGGGGACCTGCTCTTCACCCGGGGCACCGCGGCAGTGCCTGAGCACGTGGGGATGTACATCGGCAGCGGCTTGATCATCAATGCGCCGAAGACCGGTGACGTCGTGCGCATCACCACGCTCGCGAACTGGAAGCCCCAGATCCTCGCCGCGCGCCGCATCCTCAACTGACCTGCACGCAGGCCCTCTTCACCAATGTCGCTCGTCGCCACGTCCGGGCCACGGGCCCTGTGCGCTAGTGAAGCAGATCACGCCGGAACGGCTTCGAGGGTAGCGCACGCCCCCGGCCGTAACCGCCCCTTCCAGCAAGCAGAACGACATCTGCAGCAGTAGCCCACGGCGGCATTTCTCCCCCTTCCCTGGCGCTCGCCTCCCCTCTCCCCCTCTTCTTTCGTCGCTTTCGCACGCCGTTTCGGCGTGCCCGCAAGGAGCTCGTCTGTGCCCACGCTCGACCACGTCCGCTACCTCGCCTACAACCCGGGCATCAGCCCGAAGGAGGGCGGGCTTCCGGGCCTGTCCGTCCTGAAGGACGTCATCTCCTCGATCAACCTCTTCGCGATCATCGCGATCGTCGGCGCCCTGGCCGTGAGCCTGGCCGTGTGGGCCTGGGGCCACTACACCGGCGGCCACCAGGCCGAAGCCAACGGGAAGAAGGGCGCGGTCGTGAGCGCAGGGTGCGCGCTCGGCCTCGGCGCTGCCAACGGCATCGTGTCGTTCTTCAGCACGCTCGGGACGCAGGTCCACTAATGCCGAAACGTCTCTTCAAGCGCCCGCGCGCCCCACGCTTCGCCGCGCTGACCTCGCGGACGGCCTCATGGTCGATGAACCGGCGCCTGGCCGCCGGAATCGCGGCCCTGGCGGTCCTGGCCGGTGCCGCGGGGCTGACCGCCTACCTCACCGCCAACACCGATAGGCCCGCCGGTTCGCCCCCTCCAGCCTCCGCCAGCAGCCCTTCGCCGACGGCCTCGGCCGACGGCGAGAGCCGCAGTGCCGTGCCGAAGCCGCCGTCCACCCGTAACCCGGTGGAGTTCGCCAAGGCCGCTGCCGGTGCCCTGTGGTCCTACGACACCCGCCGGACCACCCAGCCGCAGCACCTGGCCGGGCTGAAGGCATGGATGACGACCGAGTCGAAGTACACCGACTGGGACTCGGTGGCCTCGCAGGTCCCCGACCCGACGCTGTGGTCGCGGATGCACGACAACGGCCAGTACGCCACTGCCAAGATCGCCGAAGGCCACATGCCGCAGGCGTTCACGAAGGCGCTCGGCGACAACCCCGGCGCCATCACCGAGGCGTACATCTACGTCGTCACCATCAGCGGCAAGCAGTCCATCGCCTGGCGCGGCGGCGGAGCCGGCGCCGAAGGCCGGGCGATCACGCTCGCCGTCCAGTGCCGCCCCGACCGCAACTGCGCCCTGTCCGGGGTCTCCCCCCGCGTCGCCCCCTGACCCACGCCCAGCAGGAAGGAGGTAAATACCCGTGGGCTTCTGCAATCTCCCGCTGGTGGACAACGTCTGCAAGGCGGTCGACGCGATCGATTTCGTCACCGACCCCGGCAAGTCCATCACCGAGGGTCTCGGCGCGTGGATCGCCAAGAGCGTCGGCGAACTCGCCGCCTCGGCAGCCGACCTGGCCGCCAAGGCCGTCGACACCACCACCAAGGTCGATCTCAACGCAGGCTGGTTCAGAGACAACTACGAACTGATCCTGCCGATCGCCCTGCTGGTGATCGTCGGCACGTTCTGTATGCAGCTGGTGCGAGCCGCATGGAAACGAGACGGCCAGGCTCTGAGCCAGGCGCTCAGCGGCACGCTGGTCGGCGTGATGTTCGCCTTCGGCGCCATCGCGTTCACCACCGTCGCCCTCACCGTCGTCGACGCCCTGTCCGACGGGTTGTTCAAGGCCGGGCACTCATCGATCTCGGACTCCGTCCGCCGCATGATCAAGGTCTCCCAGTACGGCGGCATGTACGAACTGGGCTGGCTGGTACCGACGTTCGTGGCGATCGGCGCCGCCATCGGAGCGTTCCTCTACTGGTGCGTGATGATGGTCCGCAAGGTCGGCATCCTCGTCCTGGTCACGCTCGCCTGCTTCGCCGGTGCGGGCGGCGGCTGGGAGGTCGCGAAGCGGTGGCGCAAGGGCTGGATCGAAGCCACCGCGACCCTCGTGGTCTCCAAGCTCTTGATGACGATCGTCTTCCTGCTGGGTGTCTCCGCCATGGGCAAGACCGATGCGAAGGACGGGCTCGCCGCCGTCTCCGATGCGATGGCCGGCATCGTCGTGATGGTCATGGTGCTGCTGTGCCCGTACATCACGTACCGGTTCGTGCACTGGGCCGCTGACGGTCACGGCGAAGACCTCCACCGTTCCGGCGGCGCCGGCATGGCGGCTGCTTCCCGTACCGCCCAGGGCGTCGGCCGCAAGGCCATGGCCATGTCGGCCGGAGGCGGCGGCGGTGCCGCTCTGGCCGCGGCAGCCCCGCAGGGCCCGCCGCAAGTCCCCGGCCAGCTGCTGGCCAAGGCAGCCCCCTCCAGCTCCAGCTCCGGTTCGGAATCGGAATCGGATACCGACTCCGGTCCGGGTACGAGCAGCGGGACTTCCGGCCCCGGGTCGGGATCGCCCGGGAGCCACGGCGAGGGCGGCTCGGGCGACGAGCCGACGCCCACGCCTCCCCCGCGGTTCGCCACCGACGACAGCGGATCCTCATCCCCGCAGTCCGGACGACCGACGGGCCAGGGCAACGGCACGCCACCTCAGCAGTCCGGGCTCATGGCCGCGGGTAACCAGCCGGGAGCGAGCCTGGCCTCCGGCTCCGGTCTGCTCGGCCAGGGACCGCCGGCCCCGACGCCGCAGGGCCCCGCGGTCTCCACACCGAGGCCGCAGCCCGCCACCCGGACCGGCGCAGCGGCCACCCCGCCGTCGCCTCCCGCGACCGGCAGCTGATCCACCC
>NZ_JAINFC010000437.1 GCF_020740835.1 Streptomyces sp. UNOC14_S4 | reverse complement strand
GTCCCCTCCTCGACCGCTGGGACAAGCGGACCGTGATGATCGCGGACAGCGTGCTGCGGGCCGCGTTCCTTGGCTCCGTACCCGTCGCCGCCGCTGCCGGAGGGGTCCCGCGATGGCTGCCGTTCGCCGTGGCGGCCGTCCACGGGCTGCTGAAGATGGTGCCCATGGCGGGCTTCCCCGCCCTCATCCCCGAGCTCGTCGGCGAAGGCGACCTCGACACCGCGAACGCCCTGGAGTCGCTGAGCTTCAGCGTGGCCACGGTCGTGGGACCGGCCGTGGCCGGTGTGCTGGTCGGCGCGATCGGCGCGCCCCATGTGCTGATCATCGACGCCGCCAGCTTCCTCGTCTTCGCGGCCCTGACGGCGACCGTCCGACGACCGGCACCGGAACCGGCACCGCCCGCGGGACCGGTGGCGGAGGAGAGCCCGCCGGTGGCGGGCACGTCGATGCGCGGCGTCCTGCGCGACCCCGTCATCGCCGTCACGACCGTGGCCTTCATGCTCTTCAACATCGCCGACGGCATGCTGCTCCTCGTCATCGGCCCCTGGCTGGCCAAGAACGAACTCTCCGGCGGCGCCTCCGCGCTCGGCGGCCTCGTCGCCGCCCTGGCCGCGGGCGAGTGCCTGGGCGCGCTGCTCGCCGGGGGCCGGTCCGCCGACGGCGGCGACGCCGTACGACCGCTGCTGCGCCGGATCGGCCTGCTCCAGACGGGCGCCGCCCTGGGCTTCCTCGGCGTCCTGGGCGAGCCGCGCACCGCGGTCGTCGGCGCGGGCTTCTTCGCCGTCGGCCTCCTCAGCGCGCCGATGACCGTACTGGCCCAGTCCCTGCGCATGCGCCGGATTCCCCCCGGCCTCCACGGCCGTGCCTTCGCCTGGCTCCGCACCCTCATGCAGGGCACGGCGCCGCTGGGCTCGGTGGCGGCGGCGCTGTTCCTCGACCACGGCGGCCTCGTCGCGGCCACGCTCACCATGACCCTGGTGGCGGGGCTGCCGGGCCTGTACGTGCTGCTGGCCCCCATGACCGCGCGAACGGCCGTCAAGGCCGCTGCCGCGCGCGGTCGGTGAGCAGCCGGGCCACGCCCGGGGGAAGGTCGAGGTGGCGGTCCAGCCATGCGGCGTCGCGGCCGTGGACCGCGAGCACCCACGCGGTGTAGAGCGCGCTCGGGCCCGGGGCCCCGGAGCGTGGCAGGAGGGGGCGGACGGCCTCCGCCGGGAAGTCGGCCAGTGTCTCCTCGGTGAACCAGCTGTCGTCCACCGCGCCCAGGGGTGCGGGGTGCTCCTGGTGCGTGCGGTACCCGGCCCAGTGGCGGTACACCCACGCGCCCAGGACGACCAGGGCCAGAGCCGCGGCGCAGGCGAGCGCGGCGGCCGTCACGGGGCGGTTGCTGTCCGCGGCCGCCTTGACCGCGACCACTCCCAGCAGGCCGGCGGCGGTGGCGGCCACCGCCGCCAGTCCCTCGCCCGCGCGGGGACGGGGTGGCGTCCTCATGGTGTGGCCTCCTCTCTCCCATTGTCGCCCCACCCGGAGGGCTACTGCTCGGCCAGCGGGTCGCCCGCCGCGTGGATGCGCCAGTGCAGGTCCCGCACCCCGGGTTCGCGGGAGAGCTCGGTGACCAGGCGTTCCAGGGCGACGGTGTCCGGGCCGTCCATGGCGAAGGTGACGCGCAGCAGCACGGTGACGCTGTCGCCGGGGTCGCCGGGCTCGCCGGGCTCGACGACATGCAGGCTGCGCATGCGCGCCCCGGAGCCCGCGAAGGCGATGACGCACAGGGCGCGCACCTTGGCCTCCGAGTGCCGGTCGCACCGGGCGTGGACGGTGCACGCCGTCGGCACGGCGACGCGCTCGTCGGGCCGGGGGCGCCGGAGCAGGGGACGGTGCAGAAGTTTCACGTGAGTTCTCCCGGGGCGGATGCGAGCGGATGCGATCGGCGCGGGCCGGGACCGGGACCTGCAGGGCGGCACCGGTCGCCCGGCGGATCAGTGGCGTGCGGGCGTGGCGGCTTCGGCGATGGTGTACGGGGCGTACGGACGGAGTGCCGTGCCCGGAGGGGCCGATGCGGCCGCGGGCATGGGGAAGCCGAAGGGGGGAAGGTGAAAGGCGAGGCGACGTGCCGTGTGCGTTATCGCGTGCCGCGGGCAGGCGAGGACGGACGGACGCGGGGGCTACTGTGGCCGGGACTGCCGCAATTGGTGTCCATGTCTCCCGCCTCCTTCCGGTCGTGGCGAGCGGGCGTCGGCCCCGGCCGTCATGGCCGGGGCGCCTTCGCTCGCCGGAGCGTCGAAGCCTCCGGAATCATAGCCCGCTACTTGCGTATGGACGCAAGTACTTGATGTGACCTTGACGCGCCGACCGACCCCGACCGCGTCAGCGCGTCACCCGCACCACCGGCCGCAGCCTCTCCCCCAGGACGGCCAGCAGCCGTTCGGCGGGCGGCAGCGCCCACGGGGAGAGCGCCGCGACACCGACGGCGGCGCCCACGCCCGTCCAGGCCACCGGCCCCAGGGGCGTACACCCGAAGAAGTGGCTGACCACGGGCGTCTGGACGATGCCCGCGAGGACGAGGGCCGAGCCGAACGCGGTTGCCAGGACGAGGGGGCTGCGCTGCCGCCCGAGCACCGTCTGGGTCAACTGGGCGCCGACGACGCCGCACAGGGCCATCGTGCTGGTGCGCCGGGCCGTGCCGGGGGTGAGGCGGCCGAACAGCCAGGCGGTGGCCGCCCCTAGCCCGGTGACCAGCCCGCGCTGCCGGATCTGGCGGGTCAGCGGGGCCCCGAGCGCCGAGATGCCCACAGGAGTGTCCCCGGAGGGGCACACCTGCGGACCCTGATCCCCGTCCTGTGGGGAGTCCTGCGGGGTGTCCTGCGGGGTGACGGCCACGGCCATCGCCGGGAACATGTCGGTCAGCAGGTTGACCAGCAGCAACTGGCGGGTGGAGAACGGGGAGGCCCCGTCGAGCAGGGTGCCGAGCACGGTGAAGCCGACCTCGCCGAAGTTGCCGCCGATGAGGATGCTGATCGCGTCGGCCACACTGCGCCACAGGGCGCGTCCCTCGGCGACGGCGTCGACGAGCGCGGACAGCTCGTCCCCGGTCAGGACCAGGTCGGCCGCGTTGCGGGCGGCGGCGGACCCGCGGGCCGCGATGCCGACGCCCACGTCGGCGGCGCGGATGGCGGCGGCGTCGTTCGCACCGTCCCCGACCATGGCGACCACCCGCCCGGCCTGCTGGAGCGCCTCGACGACCTGGAGCTTCTGCTCGGGGGCGACGCGGGCCACGACGCCGCAGTCGCGCAGCAGCGCGGCCCGGCCCGCCCGGTCGAGCCCGGCCAGCCGGTCGCCGGTGACCACGCGCACGTCCTCGGGCCAGCCCAGGGCCACCGCGACCGCGCGGGCGGTCTGCGGGTGGTCACCGGTGAGGACGACCGGTCGCAGCCCGGCCCGCCGCAGCCCGGCGACGAGCGGCGCGGCGCCGGCGCGCGGGGTGTCGGCGAGAGCCACGAAGCCGGTGAACTCCAGCTCCCCGAGCGGCTGTTCCAGGATGTCGGACGTCTCGTCCGGCCGCAGTCGGCGGCCCGCCACGGCGAGCAGCCGCAGGCCCTCGCAGGCCAGTGTCTGCGCTCGCTCCTCCGCGTCGGCGGGGATGTCCCGGCAGCGCGGCAGCACGATCTCCGGCGCGCCCTTGACGACCAGCAGGCGCGTGCCGTCGGCCGTCCGGCCCACGGCGGCGGCGTGGCCACGGCTGGCCTCGAACGGCTGGCCCTCGTCCTGGGTCCAGTCCGGGTCGTCCGGGGCGGCCGCGAGCACCGCCTCGTCGGTGGCGTGGGCGTGGCCGCCCTCCTCGTCGGTGACGCACGGGCAGGCCCGTGCCGCGGCGCGGAGCACCTCGGCGGCCTCGGGGTCGTCGGCCGGGCAGGTGAGGCCCTTCGCGGTGACCGCGCGCACGGCACGCAGGCGGTTCTCGGTCAGGGTGCCGGTCTTGTCGAAGCAGATCGTGTCGACGCGGCCCAGGGCCTCCAGGGTGCGCGGGCTGCGGACGAGCACGCCGCGCCGGCTGAGCCTGCGGGCGGCGGCCATCTGCGCGACCGTCGCCACCAGCGGGAGCCCTTCGGGGACGGCCGCCACCGCGACGGCCACCCCGCCGCCGACGGCCTCGCGCACCGGCCTGCCCCGCAGCAGGGACAGACCGGTCACCGCGGCGCCGCCCGTGAGGGTCAGCGGCAGCACACGCCGGGTCAGCTCCGTGAGCCGTGCCTGCACGCCCGCCGGGGCCGGGGCCCGCGCGGCCAGGGCCGCCGCCCGGCCCGCCTGCGTCTGGTCGCCGGTGCCGACGACGACGGCCCGGCCGCGGCCCGCGACCACGGTCGTGCCCTCGAACACCATGCAGCTGCGGTCCGCGACGGCCGCGCGGGGCGTGGCGGCCAGTTGCTTGCGGGTCGGCAGCGACTCGCCGGTCAGCGCGGACTCGTCCACTTCGAGGTCGGCCACCGTCAGCAGACGCGCGTCGGCGGGCACCACGTCGCCCGTGGTCAGTTCGACGATCTCACCCGGCAGCAGGCGGGCGGCGTCCACGGTCGCCGTCGCCCCGGTGCGGCTGTCCGTGACGCGCCGGGCCCGCTGCCGCTGGCCCACGGCGAGCGCGGCCAGGGCGCGTTCGGCACGCAGCCGCTGGACGCCGCCGACCAGGGCGTTCATCCCGAGCGCCCCGGTGACCAGCAGCGCGTCCACGGTCGAGCCGAGGACCGCGGAGGCGGCGGCGCCGACGGCGAGCACGGGCGTGAGGGGGTCGTCGAGTTCGGCGCGTACGGCCTTGGTCAGACGGGTGGTCAGGCGGGCGGGGCCGAAGACCGGCAGATTCGCGACCGTACGGGCTCCGCCGCGCAGGGCAGCCAGCGGGGAGGGCGCGGTGCGGGGTGTCCCGGCCAGCCGGGACAGTACCTCCTCGGGCCGCAGGGCGTGCCAGGGGACGCGGGGTCCGGGCCGGGGCGCCCGGCGGCCCGCTGCGGCGCGGGCGGCCCGGTGCCCGGCGAACAGGGCCGCGGCAGCGGCGGCGTTGACAGGGCTGAGCCGGATACCGACCGGCAGGAGCAGCCGCCGGGCGCGGGAGTCCCCTGTGACGACCAGCAGCCCGGACAGCGCGGCTCCGGACTGGGCGAGCACCGTGGAACGGCGGCCGACGTCCCGCGCGGCGGGCGCCGCCGCCAGCAGCCGCCACGCGCCCTCCAGGCCGCCCGGCAGGAGGACGTCGGCGCCCGGCACCACGGCGTCGCCGTCCCCGGCGACGGCCACGGCGAGGTCGGCGGCGAGCAGCCCCGCGAGGAGCTCGCCCCCGTCGCCGTCGCCGTCCCCGTCGCCGTCCTCGGGAATCCGGGCGAGGGCGAGGACCGTCCTGCCATCGCCCCGGAGCGCCCGCACCACGTCGGCCAGGGGGCGCGCGGGGTCGGCGACGGTGTCGGCGAGCGCGCCGAAGTCGCCGAGGGAGGGGTCGTCCACCACGACGACGTCCAGGCCGCCCCGGCGGGCGGCGTCCAGCACCGCCTCGGCGAGCGGGTCCAGTTCCCAGCCGGTCAGCACGGTGCCGATGTCCTGGCCGTCGAGCGAGGCACGCATGCGGCCGGGGTCCTCGGGATCGGCCATGAACACGGGCATGCCGTCATGGGCCGCCTCGTCACCGTCATCACGCAGCGCGGCGGCGGCCGCCTGCCACAGCCGGTCGTGGTCCCAGGAGTCCACCGCGGGGCGCACGTCGAGGACGGTGCGACGGCGGCCGCGCAGGGCGCCGGGGTGCAGCACCACGGTGTCGACGAGCTCCAGTTGCCGCAGCCGCTCGGTGTCCCGGACGAGCAGGCCGTCCCGGGCGAGCGCGCTGCCCAGCGTGGCGGTGAACGCGGCGGGGCCGTAGCGCGCCGCCTTCGGCGAACCGGCCAGGACGGCCTCGGCGGCCCCCGCGAGACCGCGGGTGAACAGCAGGGAGGCCGCCGCGCCCACCAGGCTGCCGGTGACCGCCGTGTCGGCGTACTCCTCCCCCGGGCTCCGCCGGAGCGGCGGCCGGGCCGGGCCCGCGCAGGACAGGGTCCTCCGGCCCGGCGCGCCCAGGACGTCCAGCGCCTCGTCGTACGCGGCGGCCCGCGCGAGCGCCTCCCGCAACTGGCCCGCGCGCAGCGCCCCGTCGAGCACGAGCGCGGTCGGGGACTGCCCCAGACCGTGCGTGGCGGCGCTGACCGCGGCGAGCAGGAGGTCGGTGCCCCGCGTGCCGAGCCTGCCGCGCAGGACGCCGCGGACCCGGGAGTCCTCGCGCAGCAGCGACACAGCCGCGGTGACCAGCCGGGGCGACTTCCGCACCCGCATCGCCCGCGCCGCGACGGCGGTGACGACGCCCGCGGTGTCACAGGCGAGGACGAAGGCCAGGGCG
>NZ_JAINFC010000436.1 GCF_020740835.1 Streptomyces sp. UNOC14_S4 | reverse complement strand
ACCCGGCCGTGCGCGCGTGGCTGCCCGAGGCCCCCCTGCACGTGCCCGTCGGCGACGCGGACTGTGTGCTCGCGGTGCCGCTGAGCGCGCGCGACACCACACTGGGCGTGGCTGTCTTCGTCCGCCGTTCCGGCCCTTACGACGCGGACGACCTGCTGCTCGCCGCGGAGATCGCGGCCCGGGCGGGCGCGTGCGTGGACAACGCGCGGCGGTACGCGCTGGAGCGCGCGGCCGCGCTCACCCTCCAGCGCAGCCTGCTGCCCAACAGGCTGCCGGACCAGAGCGCCGTCGAGGTCACCTCGCGCTATCTGCCCGCCGACGAGGAGGCGGGCATCGGGGGCGACTGGTTCGACGTCGTCCCGCTGTCCGGCGCCCGGGTGGCGCTGGTCGTCGGCGACGTCGTGGGCCGGGGCCTGCAGGCGTCGGCCGTCATGGGCAGGCTGCGGGCCGCGGTGCGGACGCTCGCCGACCTCGACCTGCCGCCCGACGAACTCCTCACCCACCTCGACGACCTGGTCATCCAGCTGGCGCAGGGCCGGACGAGGGCGGCGGGCACGGTGCGGGAGACGGGCGCGTCCTGCCTGTACGTCGTCTACGACCCGGTGTCGCGGCGCTGCTCCATGGCCCGCGCCGGGCACCCCGCGCCCGTCCTGCTGCTGCCCGGGGGCACCGCGCGCTCCGCGCCCCTGCCCAGCGGCCCGCCGCTCGGGCTGGGCGGGCTGCCCTTCGAGGCCGCCGAGTTCGAGCTGCCGGAGGGCACCCTCCTCGCGCTCTACACCGACGGGCTGGTCGAGGGCCGCGACCACGGGACGGGGGCGGGCACGGTCCGGCTGCGCGAGCTGCTCACCGACGCGTCCGCGCCCCTGGAGGCCGTCTGCGACGACGTGCTGGATGCGCTGCTGCCCGACCGGGCGGAGCCGCCCGCCGACGACGTGGCGCTGCTCCTGGCCCGTACCCGTGCGCTCGACCCGGCGCGCGTACGCGAATGGAGCCTGCCCGCCGAGCACACCGCGGTCGCCGACGCGCGCAAGAGCGCCGCCGAGCAACTGGCGGCCTGGGGCCTGGAGGAGCTGGGCTTCACCACCGAACTGGTCGTCAGCGAGCTGGTGACCAACGCCATCCGGTACGCCCGGGAGCCCATCAGGATGCGGCTGATCCGTGCCGACACGGCGCTGATCTGCGAGGTCTCCGACGCCAGCAGCACCTCGCCGCGGATGCGGCGGGCCCGTGTCCTCGACGAGGGCGGCCGGGGCCTGCTGCTCGTCGCCCAGCTCACCGAGCGCTGGGGTACCCGCTTCACGGCCGACGGCAAGACCATCTGGGCCGAACAGCCGCTGCCGCACCAGGCGGCGGGACCGGTCTGAGCCACCGGCGCGGGCGGGGGGAGGCGCTGTGCCCCGGGCCCGCGCCGACGGCCGGTGTCAGGACTTGCGGGAGCAGTCGCGCACGAGCTTCAGGTGGCGCTCGATGTACGGCCTGGCCTCACGGGCCGCCGCGCGCACGTCGCGGTCCTTGCCGCCGGAGACCTCGTCGTCCATCAGCTTCAGCGTGGCGACGTGCGCGGTCTCCTGCGCCTTCAGCCACGCCGTGTCGTAGCCGCGGGTGCCGGCCCGTTTCCCGATGTCCTTGATCTCCTGCTGCTGCTCGGGCGTGGTCGAGCTGGGCAGCGTCACGTTCAGCCGTTTCGCCAGTGTCCTGAGCTGATTGTCGAGACGTGTGTGGTCGGTGACGAGCACCTCCCCGGTCTCCCTGGTACAGCGCAGCATGGCGTACCGGGCGGCGTCCTTGCCCGCGGCGATCTCCGCCATGCCGCCCTGGTGGAACGTGGTCAGGAAGTTCTCGTCGTGTTCGCACTCCGTGGCGAGCGCGGTGCCCGCCGATGCCGCCGCCAGCGCGAGGGCCGCCACCGCGGTACCGGTCCGGTGTCGCATACGCATCGTGTCGCTGCTCCGTTCCTCTTCTGCCCGCGGGGCCTTCCGGCGGCGCGGGCGGGTTCCGGTGGGGGCGTACCAGCCGACGCCCCTCCGGAGCTGATGCCTGCCCCGGGCCGCCGTGGCGCCACCCCGGGGGCCGTCGCAGTCCCTCCCAATGGAGCAGCGCCCGGCCGGGGTCGTGCCGGGGCCGGTCAGGTGCAGGTGCTGCGGTCGGGCGGCAGGGTGCCGTCGAGCAGGAACGCGTCGATGCGCTCGTTGACGCACCCGGCGTCCTGGGTGCCGTAGACGCTGTGCCCGCCGCCGGTGTCGGTCATGGTGACGGCGGGGCCGACCGCGGCGGCCATGCGGCGCAGCCACTGGACGGGGGTGGCCGGGTCGTACTCGGTGGTGTGCATGAGGATCTTGGGAGCGCCGTCGGCCCGTACGTCGTGCGAGGCGGCGTCGCCGGGCTGCGGCCAGCCGGTGCAGGCGGCCATGCCCGCGGCCATGAACGGGCCGAAGACGGGCGAGGCGCGGACGAACTCGTGGTAGGCGGAGACGACTTGCTCGACGGTGTAACGGTCCGTGGTGTCGGCGCAGTTGATGGCGGTCATGCCCTCCTCGACGCCGTCGTGGCCGCTGTCCTCCCGCCGCCCGGTCGCCCGGTCGGCGGCGGCGCGGCCCAGTTCCGCGGCCTCGCCCGGGCGTACGTGGTAGATGATGGCGGCCAGCAGGTTGGGGGTCTCGGGCAGGCTCTCCCGGGAGCGCAGCAGGCCCATGGTCTCCTCGATGGCGGCCTCGCGGTCGACCTTCCGGCCGCCGGGCCAGTCGAGGGGCGCGTCGTCGAGCCGGTTGAAGGCGCGGGCCACGTTCGCCATGGCCTTGTCGGTGTCCGAGCCGAGCATGCAGTCCTCGTCGCCGCGGCTGGTGCACAGCTCGACGGCGTGGCGCAGGGCGCGCTGGTAGGCGGCCGTCTGGGCGAGGGTGGTGTCCTTGAGGTTGGGGGCGGGCTCGTCGACACCGTCCATGACCATGCGGCCGACGTTCTTGGGGAAGTGGTGCGCGTAGACGGCGCCGAGCTTGGTGCCGTAGGAGAAGCCGAGGTAGTCGAGCTTCTTCTCGCCGAGTGCCGCGCGGAGCACGTCCAGGTCGCGGGCGGCGTTGACGGTGCCGACGTAGGGGATGATGCGGCCCGCGGTGCGCTTGCAGCGCTGGAGGGCCTTCTCCTGGGCCTCCAGGAAGTCGGCCATCCCGGCGGCGCCCGGCAGGTCGGGGGAGGTCGGGCGCTCGTACGCGGCGGGGCCGCCGCCGCAGAGCACCGGGGAGCTGGCGCCGACGCCGCGGGGGTCGAAGCTGACGAGGTCGTAACGTGTGCCCGCCTTGCTGAAGCCGTCCGGCCCGTACTCCTTGAGCTCCCGGAGCCCGGACTCGCCGGGCCCGCCGAAGTTCAGCACGAGCGATCCGGCGCGGTGCTCCTGGTCCTTGGTGCGGTAGCGCATGAGCGCGAGGCGGAGCTCGCCCTTGCCGGGGTCGGCGTAGCTGTAGGGGACGGTGAGCCTGCCGCACTCGGCGCGGGCGTCGGCCTTCTCGGTCTCCTCCCTGACGGCCCTGTCGGTCTCCCGCGCACAGGGCTTCCAGGTGATGTGCTGCTCGTAGTAGGACGTCAGGTCCCGCTCCCCCGCGGCCTGTCCGGAGTCGCTGCAGCCGGTGATGCCTGGGGCGAGCAGGACGGCCGCCGCGAGGGGTGCGGACACCTTGGCGGCGCGCGGAAGTCGGGGCGGACGCGGGGTGCGGCGTACGGACGTCATGTGACGGACGGTAATTCGCGGCTCTGGGAGGGGCTTTCCGGAGCGGGCGTCCGGGTGACATCCGGGTGAGCAGGAGCGCGTGACGCGCCGTCGGGAGTCGGCCGGGAGTCAGGGGGTGACGACGACGGTGCCCTTCATGACGGCCGCGTGGATCTCGCAGTGGTAGGGGAAGGTCCCCGGGGTGTCGAACTGGTGCATGAAGCTCCCTCCGGGGTGGACCACGCCCGAGTCCCACCCGGGGCTGTCGGAGGTGGTCGTGTGGTCGTCCCCGCCCCGGTTGATCCAGAGGATCGAATCGTGGACCGGGATGGTGATGCTCTGGGGGTCGAAGAAGTCGTCGTTCATCGTGACGGTGTGGGTGGCGGCCATGGCCGGGGTCCTTCCTTCCGCGCCGCCGGAGAGGATGTCCGGTGGCCGAACTTGTGTCGGATCTTCCCTCACCCGGATGCACCAACCACGGACTCACCCGAACGGCTTACGAAGGAGGGAAGCGGGCGCACTCGTGGGGCGGCCGGGCATCCGGGTGGGTGACGCGGACGGCCGCGCTCAGACCTCGTACTCGGGGTGTTCGAAGTACTCGGGGTACTCGGGCAGGCGCAGCGTCGTCACCGCGCCGCCGTCCGGGGCGTTGGCGAAGGTCAGGTCGGCGTCGACGAGCCTGGCCTGGCCGACGGCGATGGTCAGGCCGAGGCCGTGGCCCTTGCTGCCGGGCGTGGTGGGCTCGGTGCGGAACCGCTGGGGGCCGTGCTCCAGGAGGTAGGCGGGGTAGCCGTCGCCGTGGTCCCGCACGGTGATGACGGGGCCGTCCACGGTCAGGGTGACCGGCGGGCGCCCGTGGCGGTGGGCGTTGGCCAGCAGATTGCTCAGCACCCGCTCCAGGCGGCGCCGGTCGGTGACCACGCACGCGTCGTGCACGACCCGCACCTCCACCTCGAGACCGGAGGCCCGCACGGCGCGCTCCGCGAGCGAGCCGAGCCGGTGGGCGTCGAGGTCGGCCTGCTCCGTGTGCGAGTCGAGCCGGGAGATCTCCAGCAGGTCCTCGGTCAGGCGGCGCAGCGCCTGCACACGGTCGCGGACGAGCTCGGTGGGGCGGCCCGGCGGGAGCAGGTCCGCGGCCGCCTGGAGTCCGGCGAGCGGGGTCCGCAGCTCGTGGGCCACGTCGGCGGTGAACCGCTGCTCGCTCTGGAGCCGGGCCTGGAGGGTCGCGGCCATCGTGTCGAGCGCGGCGGCCACGGCGGCCACCTCGTCGCGCGCCTTGGCCGGGTCCGCGGCGCGCGGGTCGGCGACGCGCGCGTCGAGGTCGCCCGCGCTGATCCGGCGGGCCACGTCGGCGGTGCGGTGCAGGCGGCGGGTGACCCGGGAGACGGCGAAGACGCCGATGATCAGGGTGCCGCCGATGGCCAGGGTCGAGGAGCCGATGATGGCCCGGTCGAGGCCGTCGATGGTGGCCGCGCTGTGCCGGTAGTCGAGCCGTACGGCGATGACCCCGCCGTCCGCGGGCCCGGCGGCCCACATGGTGGCGACACCGTTGTCGTCGCCCAGGGCGGTGCCCCGGCGGCCGTGCAGCGCCATCTCCCGCAGCTTCGCGGGCAGCCCGGGCGGGTTGAGCACGGCCTGGTGGTGCGCGGGATCCCCCGCGGAGTAGGCGCGGGCGGCGGAGTCGAGCCGGTCGAGCGCCTCGACCCGCGCCTGGTGGACGGTCTGCCGCGTGACGATGACGTGCACCAGCGTGCCGAGCACCGCCGCGACCACGCAGCACATCACGGCCAGGAACAGCGTGAACTTCGCGTACAGCGAGCCGACGCGGGACAGCCTGGGCAGCCGTGCCCACCACGCGCGGAGGCGGGCGGTCACGAGGGCTCCGGGGCGGGCGGTCCGGACGTGATGTCGGTACGGCGGATCTCGTCGCTCTTCAGGTCCATGTACTGCCGGTGGGAGTCCCACGAGTAGACGGAGCGCACAGCGTAGTGCGGGGTGGCGGACGGCTCCCAGACGATCAGGTCGCGGCCCGCGATCTCGATGGACGAGGGCTGGACGATGGTGGCCATGATCCGGGTGAGGACGCCCTTGACGAGCGTGTAGCAGCGCAGGCCGAGGAGGTGGTCGCCCATCTCGATGCCGACGATCAGGTCGTCGCGCCCGTCACCGGTGAGGTCGCGGTGGACGGGGGCGCGGACGGGGCAGTCGCCCGCCTCCTCCGAACAGCTCATGATCTTGTCGGCGGTGGCCTCGTCCAGCCCGTCCGCGCCGGTGACGTCGTGCCGGTGCGCGGCCACCTCCGCCTTGACCACGGCGTACGCGTCCACCTTGCGGATGTCCCCGGAGGGCACCTCCGGGACGCCGGGGACGCGGGTGGCGGTGACATCGTCGTGCTGCGCGCCACTCGGCGTGGGGGCCGGGGGCCGGCCGGGCCACAGTGGGGACGGCGCCATGGCGGGCGCGGTGGTACCGGCGCTGAGCGGCTCGCCCGCGGTGGCGCAGGACGTGGCGGCGGCGACGGTGACGACGACCAGCGCCACCGCCCCCAGGGCCCGCCGCAGGGGTCGCCGCCGAGGACGGGCGGCGTGCGGTTCGCGGGCTGGTGCGGTCACTGCGTGGTCCAGGTGTGTGGGCGACGTACCCCACCGATGTTATGCGAGCGCCACAGGTGACCGGGGATTCCCGGGGGCTGCGCCCCGAACCCCCTCGGGGTG
>NZ_JAINFC010000435.1 GCF_020740835.1 Streptomyces sp. UNOC14_S4 | reverse complement strand
GATTGAGGGTGGGTGCGCCTACTGGGGTGCGTCTTGCGCTCCACGCGCGGCTGCGGGCCGGTGGGGGCTGGGCGCGCAGTTCCCCGCGCCCCTTATGGGGCGCCCCGTAGGCCGTGTTTCGCTGCCAGTGCCCGGCGGTCCGTCTTGCCGGAAGCGGCCACGGGGATCTCCGGTACGAAGTGGACGTGTGCCGCCGGGCAGGTGATGCCCGTCCCCTCGTGCAGCCAGTGGCTCAGCTCCCGGCCCGTGACGGTCCGCGGGTCGGCGACCACCGCCACGTGCGGGACGGCGTCCGCCGTCCGGCCCTTGCGGAGGGTGAACAGCGCCGATTCCGCGACGGCCGGGTGGTCGTCGAGCCGCGCCTCGACGTCCGCGGGACCCATCAGCCGCCCGTCGGACCGGAACGTGTCGGTCAGCCGCCCCAGCACGGTGAGGAAGCCGTCGTCGTCGAGCCCGCCCGCGTCGCCCGTCCGCAGCCAGCCGGCGCGCATGACGCGCGCGGTGAGGTCGGGCCGCCGCCAGTAGCCGCTCATGACGCCCGGGCCGCGCACCCAGATCTCGCCCCGGCCGCCCGCCCCGGCCTCCCGCCCGTCATGGTCCAGGACGGTGAGCGCGATGCCGGGTGCGGGGCGCCCGCACGTCCGCAGCCGGTCCGGGCGGGAGGCGTAGTCCTCGGGCCTCAATTCGGCGAGCAGACCTGCCTCGTTCTGCCCGTAGCGCACATGGACGACGGGCCCGAACCGCCGGATCGCCGCCCTCAGCAGCGCGGGGGAGGCGCAGTCCCCCAGGAAGGAGATCCTGCGCAGGTACGGCATGTCGTACGAGCGGGTACGCGAGGCGGCGGCCAGGACGCGCCGCCAACCGCGCGGGAACAGGCTCACCTCGGTGATCCGCTCCGCCTCCAGCGTGGCGAGGAGCGCCGCCGGATCGACGGCACCCCGCGTGACCACCGTGCCGCTCGCCGCGAGTGCGCAGGCCGCGAGTCCGTGCGGGACCGGCCCCAGCCGGTACGCCACGAGCGGGCGGACCGGGGCGCCCGGCTCCGGGTACGGGCGGAACAGCGGCGGGCGCCGGGTGCCGAAGGGGAACGTTGCCCATTTCAGGGTGCCGGTCGTCCCCCCGGTGAGCCACAGGGCGCGGGGATCGGCCGGCCGCGCGGCGCGGGGGAACGGGGCCGCCGGTTCCCTGCCCGCCGCGGCCAGCAGGTCCGGTGCGCCGGGGTGCGGCCCGAGCGACAGCAGCGTCGCTCCGCCCTGTCTGCTCAGCCGCTCGCACAGCTCGGCGGCCCGGCTGCCGGGAGGTGCCGCGTCCGGGTCGACGACCACCGCGTCGGGCCGCGTCGCGAGGACCGTGGCCAACTGCCCGGCGGGGGCGGGCAGCCACACCGGCAGCAGCAGGTGCCCCGCCCCGAGCGCGTTGACGGCGTAGCAGAGCGGGAACGCGCGTGCCCGGAGCGGCACCGCGAGCGCGATCACATGCCCGGGCCGGACCCCCAGGCGCGCCAGCGCACGGGCGAGCCGCCAGCCCAGCGCGTGGGCCTCACCGTAGGTCAGGGCCTCGTGCTCGTCCTGGAAGGCGACCCGCTCCGGGGTGCGCGACAGCAGGGTCAGGGCGTCGTCGGCGGCACCGGCTGCGTCGGTCACGCCATGCTCAACGAGTCTGTCGCCCGGCTGGTGTGCCTCAGTTTGTTTTGGGGTTTGGGTGCGGCCGGTTTGTCGGGGGCGCCTATTGGGGTGCGGCTTGCGCTGCGCGTGCGGCTGCGGGTCCGTTGTGGCTGGGCACGCTCACGCGGCGGAGCCGCACAATGCATACGCCCCGCGCCCCTTGCGGGGCGCCCCCTACGGTCGACGGCGCGGTTTGCCGCCGCTGCGCTTCGCGCCGCCCTTCGAACCGCCCTTCGCGCCCTTGCCGGTGCTCTTGCCGGGCGCGGGCTTGCGGCCCGGCTCCGGGCGCTTGGTCTTCTTCTGCTTCTGTTGCTTCTGTTCCTGCTCCGCGGCGGCCCGGAGGCCGCGCGTGCTGTTGACGCTGCGGCCGCGGACGATGCCGATGAAGTCGTCCACCAGGTCGGTGGTGGCCTCCTCGGGCCAGGACAGCGCGACGCTCGACTGGGGGGCGTCGGTGAGCGGCCGGTAGGTGAGGTCCTTGCGGTGGTGCAGCCGGGCGAGCGACTGCGGGACGACGAGCAGGCCCACGTTCGCCGCCACCAGCTCGATCGCGTCCGCCGTCGTGGCGGGGCGCTCGAACCCGGGCTTCCCCGGCGGCCGCTCCCACTCGAAGACGTCGTCCAGGGGGTGGAAGACGACCTCGTCGGCCAGGTCCGCGACGGACACCTCGTCGGCCGCGGCGAAGAGGTGGTCCTTGGGGATCACGACCACGGTCGTCTCGGTGTAGAGGGGGATGGCGCTGAAATACGTCCGATCGACCGGCAGCCGTACGAGACCCGCGTCCGCGGCACCGCCGCGCAGCACGCCGGGCACCTCGGCGGCGGACACCGCCATGAGGTCCAAGGGGGTCTCGGGGAACCGTTCGCGCCAGATCCGTACCCATTTGGCGGGGGTGGCGCCCGGGACGTACGCGAGCCGGAACGAGGGGGAAGACGAGGGGGAAGCTGCCGAGCCTGTCACCCGGCCAGGTTACCGGGCGTGGTCAGAGGTAGCGCACACGCTCGATATCCTGGGGTCATGAAGTCGCACCAGAGCACCCAGACCATGAAGCCCGCCACGGCGGCCAAGAAGCTGGGTGTGTACCTCGAGGCCACCCCCGCGGAGTTCCGGGAGGGCGTCGTCTCGCGCGACGAACTGAACGCGCTCCAGGCCGACCCGCCGGAGTGGCTGCAGGAGCTGCGGCGCAACGGCCCGCACCCGCGCCCGGTGGTCGCGGCGAAGCTCGGCGTCTCCATCTCCGGCCTCGCCCGCGGCGGGATCACCGAGGCGCTCACCACGGACCAGATCGAGGCGCTGAAGGACGAGCTCCCCGAGTGGCTCCAGAAGGAGCGCGCCACCCAGGCGGAGGTCCGCAAGGAAGCGGTGCGGATCAAGGAGAAGAACCAGCAGAAGGACGCGTAGCGGGACGCTCGCTGACGCTCACCTGTCATCGAGTGTGGGGGCGGCCATCGGCCGCCCCCACACGCATTCCCGCACTCATTCCGGCGGGCGGCCCCCCGTTCAGCGGCCGCGGAGCAGCCCTGCGAGAGGGGACGCGGGCTTCTTGCTGTCCGGCGTGCGGAGCCGTTCCACGAGGGACGCGCTGTGCAGCAGATCGCCGGGTGTGACGAAGTTCGGCTCGGCCGCCTTGGCCCGGATCTTCTCCAGGGCCTGCTCCGGGGTGACGGGCTCGTCGTCCGGGCTGTCCGCGCGGTGCAGGGCGGCGCCGAAGGCGGTCATCGAGGCCAGCATTTCCTCGTCGCCCGGGTCCGTCAGCCCTGCCGGAGCGGGCACGTGCTTGCCGAACGGCAGGCTGTCGAGCTTGCCGGTCGCCGAGGCGTAGGCCGAGACGAGGGGCGCCAGTACGGCCTCGAGTGCCGCGGGGTCCAGGAGCGCGGGTGCCTTGCCCGGAAGCGGCAGGTGCGACAGGGCAGGGTGGGCCTGCGCCCATCCGAGGAGCGTGGACTGCCCGTCGGCGTCGCTCCCGTCGTCCACGCGCAGCGCGTACGGGGCGCTCGGCCGGGCCTCGTGGTAGCAGCGGTAGACGAACTCCGAGCAGATCATGGGCTGCCGCCCGCACTCGGCCAGCGCGTTGACCGCGGCGGCCGCCTGGTCCAGGACGGTACGCACCAGCCGCCGCCCGCCCAGCGGCAGCGGGACGCGGCGGGTGACGCACAGCACGGCCAGCAGCACGACCTGCTGGTGCGCGTAGGAGATCTTCCCGCTCAGGTAGCGGCGTGCCACGTCGAGCACGGGGGCCATGTCCGCCGGTGCGGCCAGGCTCCGGCCGACCAGCAGGTCGTGGCCTTCCAGGGCCCGGGCGTAGGGGATGGTGCGGAGTCCTTCGCCGACGGCCTCCGCCAGGGTGTCGCCGTCGACGGCGAGCGCGGCGTGGCTGACCTCCGAGCCGTCCATGAGACAGATCGCCCGGGAGATCGCCTCGGTCCCGCGGGTGAGGACGACGTCCCCCGGCTTGAGCTGTTCTGGAAGCGCCATGAGCGGTGTCCCTTTCGTCGCGGCCGTCTTCGCCGTGGCCGTCTTTGTCGTGGCCGTCTTTGTCGTGGCCGTCTTTGTCGCGGTCGTCAAGGGCAAGCGCTTCCCGCCGGGCGGGGGCGGAAACGGTGTGCCGGAGCCGATGACCTGATCGGATGAACGGTGTTCCTGTGGGCATCGCGCCGGGCATCACACCCCTTGAGTTGACGCGTCAACCAGGCGCCCCATAAGGTCACAGTTGACACATCAACCACGGGAGGATCCCCCCATGTCCCGCATGAGCCGTATATCCCGAAAGAATCGCAAGCTGGCCGTGCGTATCGGTGCCGGTGCGCTGCTGTCCGCCGCCGTGCTCGGGCTGAGCCCGGTGGCGGCCCAGGCCGCGCCGCACTGGATCACCGGCAAGGCCGCCGAGGGCCGGACGGCCGAGCCGCGCTTCGCCGACCGCACCCTGGAGGTCTCGTACGACAACGGCTTCCGGTTCGAGCTCGACTTCGAGGGCTCCCGGACCGCCCACTGGAAGGTCCTCGCGGGCCAGGACCCCGCCGAGGGCACCGTCACGGTCGACCACCGCGAGGAGGCCCCCGGGGTCTACCGGCTGACGTGGACCGAGGCCGACGGCACCACCGTCGAGCAGGTGCAGAACTGGCGCGACCGCACCGTCACGGCCGTGATCGAGTTCGACAACAACGGCACCAAGGAGCGCCTGGACCTCCGGGGCACCTTCACCACCGTGTGCTGACGCCGTCACGGGTCCCGGTCCGGCCTCCGTACCGCCTCGGAGGGCGGAACGCACGTTTGACTAAGGTGCTGCCGTGAGTGAAACCAAGTGGCTGGACCGGGACGAGACGCGGGCGTGGCGCGGCTACATCGCCATGAGCGAGATGCTGGAGGCACGCCTCGGCCAGGACCTCCGCAAGGCCGGCCTGTCGAGCGCCGACTACACCGTGCTCGTGCTGCTCTCCGAGGCGAAGGACCGCCGCATGGGCCTGAGCGAGCTGTGCGCCGAGGCCCAGTGGTCCAAGAGCCGCGTCTCCCACCAGATCCGGCGCATGCAGGAACGCGGCCTGGTGGAGCGCGTCGACGACGCGGACGACCCGCGCCGCGGCCACGCCGTGCTCACCGACCAGGGCGCCGAGGTCCTGCGCGCCGCCGCGCCCGCGCACGTCGACAGCGTCCGGCGCCACTTCCTGGACCACCTCACGCGCGAGCAGCAGGCCGCGCTCGTCGACATCGCGCTCAGTGTCCTGCCGCACCTGAGCCCCGCCCCGCTGCCCCCGGAGCTGCGCGGCGACGCCTGACCCGGGTGTGCCCGCGGGCGAGTGCGTCGCCCGCAGAGGTGGAACCGCTCCTACCGCATCCGTCGTAGAGTCGAGCGCATCGTTGTTCGAATCGGGCACCGCGGGGCGCTTCTCGTCTGCCGCGCGGTCAGGAGAAGGGCGGTCATGCGGGTGGAGCTTCCGCGCGTCGAATTCAGGGTGTTGGGGCCGCTGGAGGTCGTCGCCGAGGGACAGGCCCTGCCGCTCGGCGGGCCGAAGCAGCGGACGCTGCTGGCGATGCTGCTGGTCAACGCCAATACCGCGGTGAGCGCGGACCGGCTCTGCGACGCGATCTGGGGCGAGTCGCCGCCCGCCTCGGCCCAGGCCAACATCCGCAGCTACGCGGCCGCGTTGCGCAGGGCGCTCGACCCCGACGCGGGCGGGGAACGCCTGAGTCAGGGGCACGGGGGCTACCAACTGCGGGCCGCGCCGGACGAGGTGGACCTGCTCCGCTTTGAAGAGCTCTTCGCGCGGGGGCGGGCCGAGCTCGCCGACGGGGAGCACCGCGCGGCGGCCGGTCACCTCCGGGAGGCGCTCGAGCTGTGGCGCGGCGCCGCCTTCGACGGCCTGGACCGGCACGACGTCCTGCACATCGAGGCCGCCCGCCTCGAGGAGGAGCGGCTCACCGCGTTCGAGGACTACGCCGACGCCCGGCTCGCCCTCGGTGAACACCACGACATGGTGGGCCTGTTGCAGGCCCAGGTGACACAGCATCCGCTGCGGGAGTCGCTGTGGGCCAAGCTGATGGTCGCGCAGTACCGCTGCCAGCGCCCGGGCGACGCCCTGGAGTCGTACGCCCTCGCCCGCACCGCCCTCCGCGACGAGCTGGGGCTCGAACCGGGCGCCGGGCTCCGCCGCGTCCACCGCGCCGTCCTCACCCGCGACCCCGCGCTCGGCGCCGAACCGGCCCCCGTACGGCCCATAAGACCCGCGCCGGCCTGGCAGCCGGTCCACGAACTCCCTTCCGACGCACTCGACTTCACCGGCCGTCACCTGGTG
>NZ_JAINFC010000434.1 GCF_020740835.1 Streptomyces sp. UNOC14_S4 | reverse complement strand
GCCCCGGAGCCGGCCACCGCGACATTGCCCTCGTCGGCAGGCAGGACCACTCCCGCGCCCGCCATCCGCACACCGGCGGGCCCGGCCTCCGGCGGCGGGGCGGCGCCCACGGCCAGGGCCGGGGGCGCCAGGACCCCGCACGCGCCCGCGGGCCCGGCCAGCACCGCCACGCCCAGCGTCGCCGCGGCAGCACTACATATCGCACACCTGTGCAATATGTGACATATACACCCTTCGGTACGCGCCCCGCCGAAAATCAGTATTCGCACGGCGCCACCGCCCTCCTTGCGTACTCGGCACAGCTTCTCAGCGCCCAGCAAAAACCGCATATCGGGGCATAACCCTGAGCAATCGCCCCGAAAACCCACCAGAAGCCCCTCAGGAGCCCCTCAGGAGCCCCGGAAGCGGGCGGTCCGGAGCACCCTCCGGCATCGGGTAGAGTTTTCTTCGTCAGCAGGCGCCGCTAGCTCAGTTGGTTAGAGCAGCTGACTCTTAATCAGCGGGTCCGGGGTTCGAGTCCCTGGCGGCGCACAGACGGAAGAAGGCCCCCCGCCATCGGCGAGGGGCCTTCTTCGTATGCCCGGAGTCCGTCTTCGTATGCCCGGAGTCCGCCGGAAGGCCATGCCCCACTTCCGAACACTTCAACACCATTCGCACAGGTCTCCATACGGCGCACCGCTTTGCCCAGTAAACACCTTGTTTCGCCCTTGTGATCATGGTGGGGCGTCCGAGATCCTGAAGCACGAGCAATGACTCAACGTCATTGGGTGACCAATGAGTTGGGTCCGCCGGTGGGGAGCCGGCCATGACCGGGTCCGTACGGCCATGGGGGGCCAGGGACTCGAGACCGACTCACGCAGTCAGCATGCGTGCGGGGGGAATGACCATGACGTCCACGCCTGCCGACGCCCGGCAGCAGCTACGGCCTCCGGCCGCCGCGCTCCTGGCGCCGACGCGTCCGCCGAGAGCGCCGAGACTGAGCTCGCGCTACGAGTACGAGCACTACAGCAGGCTCGCCGGGCCGCTCACCGAGCCCGAGCCCGGCAAGCCGTATCGCGTCCGCTACCGCAGCCTTCTCGCGGACGAGACGCACCGGGTGATAGGGGCCTTCCTGCTGGGAGCCGCGCCCGTCGTCTCGGCGGGCCTGCTGATCTGGCTGATGCAGCCCGCGCACTGGACCGAGCGGGACAGCGCCACCGCGCCGCTGCGGGTCCTGGACACCGTGATGCTGGTGTCGATCGGGCTGATCGAGCTCTTCCGCACCCTGAACGTCGCCTCGAACGCCCACGCCACGCTCGTCGCGCGCGACCCCGTTCCGGTGGTGCCGGAGAGCGGCACCAAGGTCGCGTTCCTCACCTCGTTCGTGCCCGGCAAGGAGCCGATCGAGATGGTCACGCGGACCCTCCAGGCGGCGCGGAAGGTGCGGCACCGCGGCCCGGTGGACGTATGGCTGCTCGACGAGGGCGACGACGCCCAGGTGAAGGACATCTGCGGACGGCTCGGCGTCCGGCACTTCTCCCGCAAGGGTGTCGAGAAGTGGAACCAGCCCACAGGCCCGCATCGTGCGAGAACGAAGCACGGGAACTACAACGCCTGGCTCGACGCCCACGGCGACGCCTACGACTTCTTCGCCTCCGTCGACACCGACCACGTCCCACTGCCCAACTTCCTCGAGCGCATGCTCGGATATTTCCGTGACCCCGATATCGCGTTTGTCGTTGGACCACAGGTCTACGGGAACTACGATGCGGCCGTGACCAAGGCCGCCGAAAGCCAGCAGTTCCTTTTCCACGCCCTGATCCAACGCGCCGGCAACCGCTATGGCTCACCCATGTTCGTCGGTACCAACAACGCGGTCCGCGTCAGTGCGCTCAAGGGCATCGGCGGGCTCTACGACTCCATCACCGAGGACATGGCCACCGGCTTCGAACTGCACCGGCACCGCAATCCGGCGACCGGCCGGAGGTGGCGCTCGGTCTACACCCCGGATGTCCTCGCGGTCGGCGAGGGGCCGAATTCCTGGACCGACTTCTTCACCCAGCAACTGCGCTGGTCCAGGGGCACGTACGAGACTCTCATCAAGCAGTACTGGAAAGGCCCGGCCAGCCTTTCACCGGGCGTCTTCCTCAACTACTCCCTGCTGGTCATCTATTATCCGATGACCGCGCTCAACTGGCTGCTGGGCGCCCTCAGCTGTGCGCTGTTCCTGGGGGTCGGCGCCTCCGGCATCGAGATCGACTCCGAAGTCTGGATGATGCTCTACAGCGATGCCGCGGCCCTGCAGATCGGCCTCTACATCTGGAACCGCAGGCACAATGTCTCACCGCACGAGCCCGAGGGCTCCGGCGGGCTCGCGGGCATGGTGATGTCCGCCTTGTCGGCGCCGGTCTACGCCCGCTCGCTGATGGACGCGGTGCTGCGCCGCAAGAGCACCTTCGTGGTGACCCCGAAAGGCAATTCCGCCAGCCCCGACACGCTGTTCGGCACCTTCCGCATCCACCTGTTCTTCCTGGCCGTCTTCGGCGGCTCGCTGCTGGCCTCGTTCTGGCTCGGGCACACGCACGTCGCGATGCGCACCTGGGCCGCGCTGGCCCTCGCGATCACCGTCGCGCCGATCGCCGCGTGGTGGTGGACGGAACGCCAGGCCCGGCACGCCGTGGAGGCCGCCCGATGAGCCATCCGCGTTTCCAGGTCAGCCGCCGTACCCGCCGCATGGCCGTGGGGTCGGCGGTGGTGGTCGCCCTGGCCGGGATGAACGGTCCCGCGCTCTGGGGATACGCCTCCGAGCAGTACCACGAGTACAAGATCAATCAGCCGGACTACAAGGCGAAGAACGGCCGCTGGGAGGCCGTGGACGTCCCCGAGGAATACCGCATCAACACGATCCACGCGGCACTGCTGCACACCGGGAAAGTGCTGCTGGTCGCCGGTTCCGGGAACAACGCGGCCAATTTCAAGGCGAAGACCTTCCGCTCCGTCCTCTGGGACCCGGCGAAGAACACCTTCAAGAACGTCCCCACCCCCAAGGACCTCTTCTGCGCCGGGCACACCCAGCTGCCCGACGGCAATCTCCTGGTGGCGGGCGGCACCCAGCGCTACGAGAAACTCGGCGGGGACGTCACCAAGGCCGGCGGCCTGATGGTGGTGCACAACGAGGACCCGGACAAGCCGATGACGCTGCCCGCGGGCACGAAGTTCACCGGCAAGAACAACGGCAAGACCTTCGAGTCCAAGGACGCCGTGCTGGTGCCGCGGGCCAAGAAGGCCCAGGACGAGGCGACCAAGAAGGTCACCGTCACGGTGAGCACCGCGCGCGTCTATGTGGAGGCCCTGGAGAAGGGCCACAAATACGAGACCGGGCTCACCGACAACTACACCGTCCAGGGCCTCAAGGGCGCCGACACCCACAATGTGTACGGCATCGCCAACAAGCTCTCGTTCGACAAGAAGGACTTCCAGGGGATCAAGGAGGCCTACGAATTCGACCCGGTCGCCGAGCGCTACATCACGGTCGACCCGATGAACGAGGCCCGCTGGTATCCCACCCTGACCACACTCCCGGACGGCAAGGTGCTCTCCGTCTCGGGCCTCGACGAGATCGGCCAGGTCGTCCCGGGGAAGAACGAGATCTACGACCCGAAGACCAAGAAGTGGGCCTATCTGCCCAAGGAGCGGTTCTTCCCGACGTACCCCGCGCTGTTCCTCACGGACAACGGGCGGATCTTCTACACGGGTTCCAACGCGGGGTACGGCCCCGCCGACAAGGGCCGCACCCCCGGCGTATGGGACCTGGGGAGCAACGATTTCACCGACGTCCCGGGCATCAGCGACCCCGACGCCCTGGAGACCTCGATGTCCGTCCTGCTGCCGCCCGCGCAGGACCAGCGCTATATGGTCCTCGGCGGCGGCGGGGTCGGCGAGGACAAGAAGTCCACGGCGAAGACCCGCATCGTCGACCTGCATGAGAAGAACCCGCACTTCCGGAACGGGCCCGACCTCTACGCCAAGGCCCGCTATCCCAGCAGCGTCATCCTCCCCGACGACACGGTGCTGACCACCAACGGCTCGGGCGACTACCGCGGGCGCAGCGACTCGAATGTCCTCAAGGCCGAGATCTACGACCCGAAGTCCAACTCCCGCCGCCCCGCCGCCGATCCGCTCGTCGGCCGCAATTACCACTCCGGCGCGCTGCTGCTGCCCGACGGCCGGGTGATGACCTTCGGCTCCGACTCCCTCTTCGGCGACAAGGCGAACACGAGACCGGGGAAATTCCAGCAGCAGATCGACCTTTACACACCGCCGTATCTCTACAAGGGCGAGCCCGCGCGGCCGGAACTGAAGGACGACGGCGGACCGAAGACGGCACACCTGGGTGACAAGGTCTCCTACCAGGTGAATTCACCCCGCCCCGTCGACCGCGTACGCCTGATCCGGCCCGGCTCCTTCACTCACGTGACGAACATCGAACAGCGCTCCATCGCCCTCGACTTCAAGAAGTCCTCCGACGGAATCACGGCCACCCTCCCCAAGGACTCGTCCTTGGCCCCGCCCGGCTGGTACATGCTCACCGTCATCGACGACAGAGGCGTCCCGTCGGAATCCCGCTGGCTGAAGATCGGCTGAAGGGCGCGCCCCGCCAGGGGCGCGGGGAACTGCGCGACCAGCCAGAGAAAACTTGCAGCCGCGCGCCGAGCGCAAGAGGCACCCCAATAGGCGCAGCGGGGGCCCGGGGGCGGCAGCCCCCGGTCACAGGTCAGTGGGCAACCATCCGCCGGTCATTCAGCGCGCATTGCGCGCCAACTCCAACGCATACGTCTCCCACCACTGCCCCGCCTCAGGCCCCCCCTTGCACGGCCCGTCCGACTCCCCCGGCCGCTTCACCCACAGATACGCGTCGACCAGACGATCGCCCGTACGCGTCGTGGGGGGCTCGCCCAGTGCCCGGCCCGAGGGGTTGCACCAGGCCTTCTCGTGGTCGCCGGAGAGCGGGCCGTTGCCGTTGCGGCTGGTGTCGATGACGAAGTGCTTGCCGCCGAGGAGGGCCGAGAGGGTGTGGCCGTACTCCTTGTTGTCCTCGGTGGTCTGGAAGTTGGAGACGTTGAGCGCGAAGCCGTCGGCCTGGTCGACGCCCGCCCGCCTCAGGGGTTCCACCATGCGGTCGGCGGGGGTGACCCAGCTGGAGTTGCCCGCGTCGAGGTAGACCTTGGTGTGCGGCAGCGCCTTGAGCTTGCCGACGGCCTCCTTGAGCAGGGCGTACCGCTCCTCGTGGAACTGCTGGGGCGTGCAGCCGTCCTCCATGTGGGGGAGGGCGTCGGGTTCGAGGATGACGGTCGCGGCGCGGTCGCCGATGCCCCGGGCCGCCTTGTCGAGCCAGTCGCGGTAGGTGTTGCCGTCGGAGGCGCCGCCCTGGCTGTACTGACCGCAGTCGCGGTGCGGGATGTTGTAGAGGACGAGCAGCGCGATCCGGTCGGCGGCGTGGGCCGCTTCCGTATAGCCGCGGGTCTGGCCCTCGGGGTCGTCCACGCCGATCCACTCCGCGACCGGCTGGACGGCGATCTTCTCCAGCAGGGCGGCGCTCTTGGCGCTGCCGTCCTTGCGGAGTTCGCCGGACCGCTTCTGGGCCGTGGACTCGGGGTTCACCCAGAACGGGGCGTGGCTCTTGGGCTGTTGGGCGGGCTGCCGGGGCGGCGGGTCGGCCGCGGCGGGCGGCTCGGCGGAGGACGATGCGGACGAACAGCCGGCGAGCAGCAGCAGGGCCGCCAGTGCGGTGCCCACCCCTGTCCGGGCTCTCCGGGCACGATGCGTGCGGCCGGCGTGGCTGCCGTACATCCATTCCCCCTTGGGTGTACTTCCTGTGGGGCGTCCCTCGGTCCCCACGGGACAAGACCGGTCTTTTCCATGTTTGCACAGAATCCGCGTGCGCTGTGGGTGGTCGGGCCATGACTGCGCGTCAAATCGCCCTCTTGGAGCAGAAATCATGGGAACGCCCTGCTCAGTCGCGTCAACCATGGTCGACGCCGGTGAGCGGTCCGGTCAGATAGGCGGACACCACGATGTTGGCGTCATACGCGCGGTGCGCCCGGTCGTACGCGCCCCCGCAGGTGATCAGCCGCAGCTCGGCGCGGTGCTGCTCGCGCGGGCCGTAGACCCGGTCGGCGTCGAAGCGGCCCTTGGTGACGACGGAGACGTCCTCGACGGTGAACTCGGCGGTGGTGCCGTCCGCGCGGCCGACGCGGACGGCCGCGCCGCGCCTGAGCGCGGCGAGGTCGTAGAAGACGGCGGGCGCGTGGTCGGTGTCGACGTGACCGACGAGGACGGCGGCGCCGGGAGCGCCGGGCTGCGGCCCGCCGCGGTACCAGGCGACGCTGTCCGCCCGCCGGTACGGCGGCGGCTCGACGGCGCCGAGGCGGTCCAGGTCGTGGTCCTCGACCCGGGCCGCGACGCCGATGGAGGGGATGG
>NZ_JAINFC010000433.1 GCF_020740835.1 Streptomyces sp. UNOC14_S4 | reverse complement strand
CGACACCTCCGCCGCCCCCGCTGTCGCACACCGAGGCGGGATCGACCGCGCCGTCTGCCGAATTCCCCTCCAGAACGGGAGACTTGGCGCACATCCGGGTGCCGGGGGAAGGGGTACGGCATGCAGGAGTCACCGGGCGGCCTACGGGAGGAGCACCGCGCGGAGGTCGAGGGCCTGCTCGCGCGGGCCGTCGAGGAGGAGGTGCGCCGCTCGGGCGGGCGTCCCGCACGGCGAGGCGTGGTCGTGCCTGGAGCTCGCCGTCGTCGACGCGGGCAACGACCAGCCCGGACCGGCGCTCGAACTGACCGACACAGCACTGCGGTTGTTCGCGGGCCTCGGGGACCACCGCGGCGAGAGCTGGTCCCGCTTCCTGCGCTGCACCCTGCTGCCGTTCGCCTCGCCGGGCGGCTCGGTGGTCAGAGCGGCCGTGGCGGAGGAGGAACTGGCCGCGCTGCGGCGCGAGCTCCGGGAACCCGGCCGGCGGACGGGCCACGCCCTGGAGGAGGCCGCGGAGGCGTACGCCGTGGTCCTGGACCAGGGCGTCGAACCGGAAGCGGGCCGGCGGGCCTGGCAGCTCGGCTTCGTACCGGGCGCGGCGCCCGCGACGTCGTGGCCGTGGCGCACGGCAAGACCTGACCGGACGATCATGTCCGGAAACGACATGTCACCGTACGGATCCCGTAAGTAATGTCGACGCCCTCGCACCGCTCCACCCCTGACCCCTGTCACGAGGAGTTGCCGCCATGCGTCGTCGCGCCCGCGCCACCGCCGTCTTCCTCGCCGTCTCCGCCGCCTTCGGGCTCGCGGCACCCGCGGCCGTCGCCGCTCCGCGGTCCGCGCCCGATACGGCTTTCCGTATGCACAACAGCGCGTTCGGCGGCTGCCTGACAGCCGAGGGATCCGGCTACCGCGACCCCGGAGGGACGCGGCGGCCGTGGCTCGTGTCCCTGCAGCCGTGCGACACGGCGGCGCCCGCCGCCCAGCAGTGGGTCTACAGCCAGGCCACCCACCAGTACTGGTCGCAGGCGCAGCCGTACCGCTGCATCGACGGGAAGGGCTCGCGGCTGGTCACCGAGCTGTGCGACGCGGACTCGGCCACACAGCGGTTCCGGCCGGGACCGGCCGGCCCCGGCGGGCAGCGGACGATTGCCGCGGAGGCGGACGGACGGGTGTGGGGCCAGGACTCCCACCGGGCGCACGGCGGCGCGCGGATCGCTTTCGGCGACGGGGTACGGCAGGTACGGGGCGCTGCCGCTTCGGCCGACCAGTGGTGGGTTCTGTCCGGCTCCTGAGTTCGCCGGTCCCTGCGGGGCGTCCTCGGGGCGCCTCATGGGGTGGGCGGCGATGCCGTACGGCGACTGCGGGTCCGTTGCGGCTGGTCGCGCCCACGCGGCGGAGCCGCAGATCGATACAGCCTCGCGCCCCTACGGGGCGCGCCCCGTTGTCAGTGGGGCCGCGTACGCTCACTGGCATGAGTTACGCAGACCTGCGCGAACTCCAGAGCGCGCTCAGCACCGCCTCGGACATCGCCTTCTCCCTCGACGCCACCGCCCCGGCCCCGCACGAGGCCGACCAGCTTCTCGACGCCCTGCGCCGAGCGGTGGCGGCGGCCAGCGCCCTGGGCGCCGGTGCGGGCGCGACGGGCTGCGCGGAGCACCCCAAGGGCCCGGTCGATCCGCTGTACGGGGACAAGGACGACCCCCTGCCGCCGGGCTGGGGCCGCTGCCTGCTGTGCAACGACCGGCGCCGCCGGGCAAGCGCACAGCGCCGCGGCTGGCGCTGACGGGGCGCGCCCCGTCAGGGGCGCGGGGAACGGCGCGACCAGCCACAACGGACCCGCAGTCGCCCGACAACATCGCCACCCACCCCATGAGGCGCCCACCAGAAAACACTCACCCTGCAGCGGCGATCAGCCCCACATACCGATCCCAGTCCCAGTAGGGACCAGGATCGGTATGCGTCGACCCCGGCACCTCCACATGCCCGATGATCCGCTCCCGCGTCAGCGGGATACCGTGCCGCGCGCAGACCGCCGCGGCCAGCCGCGCCGACGACCGGTACATCGCATCCGTGAAGTATTCGGGGCGGTCGATCCAGCCTTCGTGCTCGATGCCGATGCTGCGCGTGTTGTAGTCCCAGTTGCCCGCGTGCCAGGCGATGTCCTTCTCGCGCACGAACTGGCCGATATATCCGTCGGCCGAGGCGACCATGTAGTGCGCCGACACTTTGGAGCGCGGGTCCTGGAAGATCCGCATCGCGTCGGGGAAGGTCTCCTGCGTCACGTGGATCACGAGAAAGTCGACGGGGTAGGCGTCGGGGCGGCTGGAGACCGTGTAATTGGCGTTGTCGGCCGGTATCCAGTGGGTGGGCGGATAGGTGGCGGTCGCGGGGCGTTCTTCCATGAGGGCTCCCGGGTCGAGGGCACGCCGGTCGGCAGCGGGGCAGCAGGGCAGCAGGGCAGCAGGGCAGCAGCGACGGGGACATGACACTCCACTTTTCCCCGGCCCGCAAGAACCGACAGGGATGCGCGCATAAAAATAGGAGCCGGGACTGATTCATTCATGGAATATAAGGTCGGTGTTACAACTCGCCTTCGATCCACGATAGATCTGCTAGCGATTGCCCGAAAATGACCCGATAGCCGCTTTGGCTCATGGGCGACTGTCTGCCATAGTCGAGGACACGACCCCCATTGACCCGGGCCAGGTCGTCCACCGGTCGTGGAGCACACCCCAATTTCTCCACGGCCGCACGAAGAGGCCCCCGGCCCGCTCGCTCACCGGCGACGGATGGGGGCCTCTTCGTTTGCTCGCGCACTCGCAAACCCACGGACACGAGCAACCCACGCACACGAGCAACCCACGCGCCCGAGCGCGAACGCGCCCTCCGCCGGACTCAGCGGTCGGCGACCCGCATCTCGAACCACGTGGTCTTGCCACGCGCCAGCAGGTCCACGCCCCAGCGGTCCGAGAGCTTGTCCACCAGGAACAGCCCCCGGCCGCTGATGTCGAGCTCGTGCACCGGCATCAGGCACGGGAGCCCGCGCGAGGGATCCCGCACCTCTATCCGCAGCCAGCCGCGCCGCCGTTCCATCCTCAGCCCGAAGGAGCGCGCCCCGGTGTGCCGGACCGCGTTGCCGACGAGCTCGGACACCAGCAGGACGGCGTGCTCCGTGAGCTGGGCGGAGAGCCCCCACTGCCGGAGAACGACGATCCTGGTCAGCCGACGCGCGGCGACCGCCGATTCCGGACGGGAGGGCAACTGGACCTCACCGAGCGTGGGGTCGCCGAACAACTCGAGCGCCCCCTGCGCCAGGTCGTCCTCCACCGTCGACAGCCGACGCACGGCAGCCATGGCGCTCCGCCGACGCGGCTGATCCATTCCTTCCAGACCCGCCATGACCCCCATCATGGCCGCCGTAAAGACGCCGTGGGCTGGAACGAAGGGATTCGCTGTACCGGAATCCACGCCTCCAACGCGGTTCCACGACATATGCCATGGGCAGCCAGTCGATCAGAAAATGCCGACTGACCTGCGGTGACCCGGGGTGCACAGATGATCGCTCAGTGCACGGAACAAGGTCATTTCGAGGCGTTCGCACACCCCTGGGAATTCCCCCACAAGGGGCAACCCCCCGGTGCCCGGACCGGACCGGGACAACGCGCGGGGCGGGGCCACCGATTCCGGCGACCCCGCCCCAACAGCCTTGTTCAGCCCCGTTCCCCCGCGTTCAGGCCCAACTCGCCGCCTATCAGACGAACTTGGCCTTCCCCGGCCCGTCCTCGACAAAGCTGCGCATGCCGATCTCCCTGTCCTCGGTGGCGAACAGCCCGGCGAACCAGTTGCGTTCGATGGCGAGCCCGGTGTCGATGTCGGTCTCCAGGCCGGTGTCCACCGCCTCCTTGGCGGCCCGCAGCGCCAGCGCCGGCCCGGCGGCCAGCTTCGCGGCCCACGCGTGCGCCTGCTCGTACACCTCGGCGGCGGGGACGACGCGGTCGACGAGCCCGAGGGCCAGCGCCTCGTCGGCCTTCACCTGACGGCCGGTGAAGATGAGGTCCTTGGCCTTGGAGGGGCCGATGAGCCGGGACAGCCGCTGCGTGCCGCCCGCGCCCGGGATCAGGCCGAGCAGGATCTCGGGCTGCCCCAGCTTGGCGTTGTCCGCGGCGACGCGGAAGTCGGCGCAGAGCGCGAGCTCGCAGCCGCCGCCGAGCGCGTAGCCGGTGACGGCCGCGACGACGGGCTTGGGGATGCGGGCGACGGCCGTGAAGGCGTCCTGGAGGCCGCGGGACCGGGCCACCATGGCCGCGTGGTCCATCTTCTGCATCTCCTTGATGTCCGCGCCCGCCGCGAACACCTTCTCCCCGCCCCACAGCACCACGGCCCGGACGTCCGCGCGGTGGGTGACCTCCTCCGCGAGCTCGCGGAGCCGGTCCTGGGTCGCGATGTCCAGCGCGTTCATGGGCGGACGGTCCAGCCGGACGGTCCCGACGCCCTCGGCAACCTCAAGATGCACAGTCATGCCAGCAGGTTAGCCTCAGGGTTCCCACGGGGTCTGCCCCGTACGGCGGGCACATGCGAAGCGGCCCGGTGCACTTGATCACAGTGCGCCGGGCCGCCGTCGGGCCGTCACCAGGGGGCGGCGGAGTGCCCCATGAGGGGCGTGGGGGCGTCAGCTCCCCACGGTCCACTCCGACCAGGGGAGGTTCCAGCCGTTGAGCCCGTTGTCCGGCTGGATCGTTTTGTCAGGGGAGTTCTTCACGATGACGACGTCACCGATCAGCGACTGGTTGTAGAACCAGGCGGCCGGGGTGTTCGGGTCGCCGCCACCGCGCTGGTCCATCAGACCGACGCAGCCGTGGCTGACGTTCTCGGAGCCGAAGGTGCCCTCGCCCGACCAGTAGTTGCCGTGCAGGAAGGTGCCGGAGGTGGACAGGCGCATCGCGTGCGGCACGTCCGGGATGTCGTATTCGCCGCCGAAGCCGACCGTGCGGCCGTCCATGCGGGTCACGTCGTACTTCTCGCTGATGACCATCTGGCCGTTGTACGTCGAGTGGCCCGGGGCACCGGCGGAGATCGGAACGGTCTTCAGCTTCTTGCCGTCGCGCTCGACGACCATCTCGTGGCTGGCGGCGTCGACCGTGCTCACCTGGCTGCGGCCGACGGTGAACTTCACCGTCTTGTCCTGCGTGCCGTAGACACCGTCACGGCCCTCGACGCCGTTCAGGTTCATCTGGAGGGTCACCTTGGTGCCCGCGGCCCAGTACTTCTCGGGGCGGAAGTCGAGGCGGTCGTTGCCGAACCAGTGGCCCTTGACCGGCACCGCCGGTTCGGCGGTCACCTTCACGGCCTGCTCGATGGCCTTGGGGTTGGTGATGCCGCGGCTGAAATTCAGCGACACCGGCATGCCGACGCCCACCGTGGTGCCGTCCTCCGGCGTGAAATAGCCGACGAACGTGTTCTGCGGGGTGAGCGTGGTGAAGGCGGCGTGCTTGGCGGACGTGCGGCCGTCCTTGTCCTTGGCCAGCGCGTCGACCGTGTACTTCGTGGCCGCGCCCAGGTGGGCCGTCGGCTCCCAGGCCTTGCCGTCGTCGGATATCTTGCCGTCCACCGCGGCGCCCTTGGCGTCGGCCACCTTCACGGAGGTCAGGGTGCCTTTGTCCGCGGTGACCTTGAGCGCGCCGCTCGTCGCGACATCGCTCGCGCCGTCCTTGGGCGCGATCGTCACGACGGCCTGCGAGGGCTTGCCGTCGTCCTTCTTGGCGCCGTCCTTCTTGTCGTCACCATCGCCGCCACAGGCGGTGACCAGCATCAGCAGCGCCCCGAGCAGCAGGGCGAACAGGCCTCGGCGGCCCGCGCGCCCTCTCGATATCAGATGGGCGTTCACAACGGTTGTCTCCCTTTTCGCACGGCCCGCGGCCACGCGGTGCCCCCTGAGCGCGTCAACACGCGCATGGCGATAGATAACCACATGCCACCGACAGTGCATGGCTCGGGAATGTCACCGTTCCGCAGCAAATGAGAACGGTGGTGCGAGACGTACTTCTGAGGGGTGGCGGATGGCCGAATCGAGGCATCTTAAACCGGCCTCCTGTGCCCGATGACCACGAGGGGCCGGGCGCCTCCGGGAACCGCCGCGTCCGATCACACGGGTGAGCGCGCCCGTGGATCTGGGCAGAACTGGGGGAAGGACGAGCCGCCGACGCCCGGCCCGGGACGGCCGGGTGCCCGGCGCTGTCGATCGCGAGCCGCCGAGAGCCGCCGGAGGCCAAGACGTGTCGAGCGCACCCGAGCAAGAGGCGGAGCGGGACGACGGGTTCGGGCCCCGCCACGACCGGCCCTGTACGGGCGGCCGCGCGGCGCCCCCCGCCGTCACGGGCGTCAACGGACGGCCGAGGGCGGCGGCCCCGGCGCCCTGCCCGCCCGCGGTACGGCCGGGCAGCCCGGAGCCACTGGGGGCCCGCTTCCTGG
>NZ_JAINFC010000432.1 GCF_020740835.1 Streptomyces sp. UNOC14_S4 | reverse complement strand
GCTCCGGTCGCGCCCGCCGCTCCGGCCCCGGCCGCCCCGGCCGCCGTGGCTCCGGCCGCTCCGGCCGCTGCCGCTGTCGCGGTGAGCGACGGCGCGTACGTCACCCCGCTGGTGCGCAAGCTCGCCGCCGAGAACAACGTCAACCTGGCGACCGTCCAGGGCACCGGCGTCGGCGGCCGCATCCGCAAGCAGGACGTCATCGCCGCCGCCGAGGCCGTCAAGGCCGCTCCGGCCCCGGCCGCCGCTCCGGCCGCCGCCGCCCCGGCCGCCAAGGCCGCCCCGGCGGTCGAGGTCTCGCCGCTGCGCGGTCAGACGGTCAAGATGCCGCGCATCCGCAAGGCCATCGCCGACAACATGATGAAGGCGCTGCACGGCCAGGCCCAGCTCAGCTCCGTGATCGAGGTGGACATCACCAAGATCATGAAGATGCGCGGCAAGGCCAAGGACGCGTTCGCCGCCCGCGAGGGCGTCAAGCTGTCCCCGATGCCGTTCTTCGTCAAGGCCGCCGTCCAGGCGCTGAAGGCCCACCCGGTCATCAACGCCCGGATCAACGAGGACGAGGGCACCATCACCTACTTCGACTCCGAGAACGTCGGCATCGCCGTCGACTCGGAGAAGGGCCTGATGACCCCGGTCATCAAGGGTGCGGGCGACCTCAACATCGCGGGCGTCGCCAAGAAGACGGCGGAGCTGGCGGGCAAGGTCCGCGGCAACAAGATCACCCCGGACGACCTGGCCGGCGCCACCTTCACCATCTCCAACACCGGCTCGCGCGGCGCCCTGTTCGACACGGTCATCGTGCCGCCGAACCAGGTCGCCATCCTGGGCATCGGTGCCACGGTGAAGCGCCCGGTCGTCGTCGAGACCGAGGAGGGCACGGTCATCGCCGTCCGCGACATGACCTACGTGACCCTCTCCTACGACCACCGTCTGGTGGACGGCGCCGACGCCGCCCGCTACCTGACCACGGTCAAGCAGATCCTGGAGGCCGCCGAGTTCGAGACCGAGATCGGTCTGTAAGAACCGTCGGCGCGAGGGAACTCGCTCCAAGGGGCGCGGCCCCGGTCCGTACCACGCGTACACGGACCGGGGCCGCGCCCTTTCCCCTTTGGCGTGCCTTTTACGCCCCCGAAACCGGGTGGGCCGCCGGGACCGTCGTTCCTGACGGGATAATGACCTGCGGTCTGTTGTCCGGACCCGCCCGCTAAGGAGCCCCACCATGGCCACACCTGTCGTCCATTCGCTGCGCGAGCAGATCCGCGAGCACATCCTCGAGGGAATCGTCAGCGGGCGCTGGCAGCCGGGCGAGCGGATCGTGGAACGGCGCATCGCCGCCGAGCTGGCGGTGAGCCAGACCCCGGTCCGGGAGGCGCTGCGCGAGCTGGAGTCGCTGCGGCTGATCGAGTCGGTGCCCAACAAGGGCGTACGGGTACGGGCCCTGACCGCCATCGACCTCAAGGAGAGCTACCCGGTGCGCGCGGGCCTGGAGCAGGTCGCCGCGGAGCTCGCCGCACCGGCCCTCGCCGAGGACGACACGGTCCTGCGGGCGGAGGTCGAGGCGCTCTACGGGGCGGACCGCTCGGGCGACAGCGAGGCCCAGGTGCGCCACACCGTGGCCTTCCACCGCGAGATCGTCAGAGCCGCGGGGAACTCCGTACTGCTCCACACCTGGGAGTCGCTGGGCATCGAGGTGTGGACGACCCTGTCGATCCGCTGGCTGAGCCCGGAGCCGCGGTCCTACGCGGAGGACCACCAGGAGATCGTGGCGGCCTTCGAGCGGCGCGCCCCGGACATCGGCGAGCTGCTGAAGACCCACGTCCTGAGCTGCGCGCCGAGGATCTGAGCCCGCCGCTCCTCCGCCTGCTCCTCCACTCCGCGAAAAGGTTTTTCCTGATCCCATATTGATCGATCATCGATCAGGGGCGTATCGTCTCCGCGGGACACTTTCCCGTCCCGCGACATCCGGCCCTGCCGGTGCGAGCCCCGCCGTGGCGCCCTGTCCTGTGACCACGGTGAGGCTCGACGGTGAGGGCAGGACCCCGTGCGCCTTCCTGCCCTGGCCGACGCGCGGGGTCCTGTCGTCGCCGCTGGGCATGATGGACGCATGCGCGCAGCCAGACTGATCAGATTGGTGCTGCTGCTCCAGTCCCGGCCGTCGATGACGGGGGCCGAGCTGGCGCGACAGCTGGAGGTCTCGGAGCGCACCGTCGCCCGGGACGTCCTCGCCCTGTCCGAGGCGGGTGTCCCCGTCTACGCCGACCGCGGCCGCTCCGGCGGTTACCGGCTCGTCGGCGGCTACCGCACCCGGCTGACCGGCCTCGGCCGCACCGAGGCCGAGGCGCTCTTCCTCTCCGGGGTACCGTCCGCGCTGCGCGAGATGGGCCTGGCCGACGTGGCCTCCGCCGCCCGGCTCAAGGTCGCCGCCGCGCTGCGCCCCGAACTGAGCGACGCCCCCGCCGCCGCGGCCCAGCGCTTCCACCTGGACGCGCCCGGCTGGTGGCAGCCCGCCGAGACCCCTGAGCTGCTGCCCGCGATCGCCGACGCGGTCTGGGACGACCGCCTGCTGACAGCCCGCTACCGCAGACGCGACGCGGAGGTCGAACGCCAACTGGAACCCTACGGGCTCGTCCTGAAGGCCGGCGTCTGGTACCTGGCGGCCCGCGCGGACGGCGACTTCCGCACCTACCGCGTGGACCGCTTCACCGCCGTGACCGCCGGCGAGAACCGCTTCCCCCGCTCGGACGCCTTCGACCTCCCGTCCTTCTGGGAACACCAGGCCGAGAAGTTCGCCCGCTCCCTGCTGCGCGAGCGCGTACGGCTCCGCCTGACCGCGGAGGGGGTACGGCGCCTCCCGCACATCACGGACCGCACCGCGGCGCGCGAGTCCGTCGAGGCGGCGGGCGCGCCGGACGCACGGGGCTTGCTCACGGTGACGCTGCCCGTGGAGTCCCTGGACGTGGCATACGAACAACTACTGACCCTGGGCCCGGAGGCGGAGGTGTTGGACCCGCCGCCCCTGCGAGCCCGCTTCGCGGAGGCGGCAGCGCGGGGCGCGAAGCTGTACGGGACAGGGGGCGAAGCCCCGTAAGGGGCGCGGGGCTGTTTCGATATGCGGCTCCGCCGCGTGGGCGCGACAAGCCCCACCGAGCCGCGGACGAAGGCACGGGCCCGGGGCGAAGCCCCGTAAGGGGCGCGGGGAACTGCGCGCCCAGCCGAAGACAACCCGCAGCCGCGCGCCGGCGCAAGGAGGCACCCCCGTAGGCGCCCCACAACGCACCCACAGCCGCGCGCGGAGCGCAAGCCGCACCCCGGTGGGCGCTACCGATAGTCGGAAACCGGCTCCGACCCCCCACCGGACACCACCTCCTCGAAATACCTGAAGCAATCCGGCCGCGAACCGTCCGCATCCGTGAACCCGTACTCCCTCGCCAGCTGCCCGCTGGACAGCGAAGCCCCGTTCCACCGCCCCCGCTCCGGATCCGCCGCGAGCCGCGCCACCGCCCGCCCGATGAGCACCGGCGACTCCGCGATCGCGAAGTGCGGCTCCTTCGCGATCGCGTCCCGCCACGTCGCCTCCGTGACCCCGAAGTGGTCGAGCATCGCCTCCGAGCGCAGGAACCCCGGCGTGAGGGAGACCGCCGTGCCGCCGTACTCCTTCAGCTCCTCCGCCAGCCCGCGCGCCATCCGGATCGGGCCGTACTTCGCGACGTCGTAGAAGAGGTTGCCGCGGTAGGTCCGGTTGAACTCCTCCGTGCCGTCGGTGATCTCGACGACCAGTCCCCCGGGCCGCCGGATGAGCAGCGGCAGCGCGAAGTGGCTGGTGATCGCGTGCGTCTCCAGGGAGAGCCGCAGCATCCGCAGCCCCTTGGCGAGGTCCACGTCCCACACCTTGGTGTCGAACTCCAGGAGGTGGTCCCCGCCCCAGACGTCGTTGACGAGGACGTCGAGCCGCCCCTGCTCCCGGTCGACGCGCTCGACGAGCGCCCTGACCTGCTCCGGCTCCAGATGGTCGGTGGGTACGGCGATGCCTGTGCCGCCCGCGGCCGTCACCAGCCCGGCCGTCTCCTCGATGGTCTCGGCGCGGCCGACCTCGCTCCGCCGCTCGCCCGTGGTCCGGCCGGTGGCGTAGACGATCGCTCCGGCGGCCCCGAGCTCCACGGCCATGGCCCGGCCCGCGCCCCGGGTGGCGCCCGCGACCAGGGCGACCTTGCCCTCCAGCGGCCGACCGGCCGCGTTCACGTCCCTCATGTCTCTCCTCATGGCTGCCGTAACGCCGCTCGTGCGGCGGGACGCGGACGACCCTGCCACCCAATCCAGACATCTCCTGTCCGGTATCTCCTGTCCGGTATCTCCGGCCACGGCACGCGGCGACGCACCGGTAACAAGACGGCCGCATTCCACTCCTCTCCACGTGCGGGGCCCGGGTGTTGGCCCGATGCTGGTGCCGTGATGGACGAGACGGAGTTCTGGGAACTGATCGACACCACGCGCGAGGACGCCGAGGGCGACGCCGAGGACCAGGCCGACCTGCTGGTCGAACGGCTGATGCAGCTCGATCCCGACGGCGTGGTGGACTTCGCCCGGCACTTCGAGTCGCGCTACAACCGCTCCTATCTGTGGGACCTGTGGGGCGCCGCGGCCGTGCTGCTGAACGGGGCGAGCGACGACGTCTTCGACTACTTCCGCTGCTGGCTGATCGGCCAGGGCCGGGAGGTCTTCGAGGGCGCCATACACGAACCCGACCGCCTCGCCGACCTCCTGGACGACTTCGACGACGAGGTGGACGGCGACGGGGAGGACCTGGGCTTCGCGGCGGACGAGGCGTACGAGCAGCTGACCGGGGCCGAGACCCCGGACCTGGGCCTGCCGCCCCTGCCGTCCGAACCGCTCGGCACGCCGTTCGACGTGGACGACGACGCGGTCCTGGCGGCACGCTTCCCCAGACTCTGGGCCCGCTTCCGTGAGTAGCACCGTGAGGAGCACGAGGCAGGATGGGCCCATGCGGATCGCCATCACCGGCTCGACCGGACTCATCGGCAGTGTCCTCGCCCGTTCCCTCGCCGCCGACGGCCACCAGGTCGTCCGCCTGGTCCGGCGCCCGCCCACGAGCGGGGACGAGGTCCGGTGGGACCCGAAGCGGCAGTGGGTCGACGCGGACGGGCTCGCCGGGTGCGACGGGGTCGTGCACCTCGCGGGGGCGGGCGTGGGCGACCACCGCTGGACCGCCGCCTACAAGAAGGAGATCCACGACAGCCGCGTCCTGGGCACCGCCGCCCTGGCCGAGGCCCTCGCCTCCCTCGACACCCCGCCGCGCGTGCTCGTGAGCGGCAGCGCCATCGGCATCTACGGCGACACGGGCGACCGGCGCATCGACGAGGACGCGCCGCCCGGCCGGGGCTTCCTCGCCGACGTGTGCCAGGAGTGGGAGGCGGCCACCGGCCCGGCCGCGGAAGCGGGCGTACGGACGGTCCTCGCGCGCACCGGTCTGGTCGTGTCCCGCGGCGGCGGGGCCTGGGCCAAGCTCTTCCCCCTCTTCCGGTTCGGGCTCGGGGGGCGCATGGGCAGCGGCCGTCAGTACTGGAGCTTCATCGCCCTGCACGACCACGTCGCCGCCCTGCGCCACCTCCTGGACACCGAGTCGCTGTCCGGGCCCGTCAATCTCACCGCGCCCGAGCCGGTCACCAACCGGGAGGTCACGGCGGCCATGGGGCGCGTACTGCACCGGCCGACGCTCTGCGCCGCTCCCGCGCCCGCGCTCAAGCTGGCACTGGGCGAGATGGCGGGCGACGTGCTGGCGAGCCAGCGCGTGGTGCCGCGACGGCTGCTCGACTCGGGCTTCTCCTTCGCCTTCCCCGACATCGAAAGCGCCGTACGCGCGGCGCTGACCGACACGCCCTGACCACGGGCCGGGCCGACGGCCCCGGGACGTGCTACCGCCGTGCGACCGTGCTCTGTCCGTGCGCGACTGTTGTTGACCGATTTTCTCTCTACGGTCAAGGCAAATCGCGCTTTGCCGCTGCCCGTTGAGGGCATCAGGCCTCAGAGCGGAGCGGACCGACCCCAGGAGGGCACGTGCTCAGCAGCGCACGCGACACCGCACACGACGCCGACGTCGTCATCGTGGGGGCCGGTCTCGCCGGCCTCTCCGCGGCGCACCGGCTCACGGCCGCCGGGGTAACGGTCACCGTCCTGGAGGCCGCCCCTTACGTCGGTGGACGGATGACGACCGGCCGGCTCGACGGATTCCGGCTCGACCGCACGGCGCAGCTGCTCAACACCGCCTTCCCCGAGCTGCTCCGCACCCCGGGACTCGACGCGCTCACGCTGCGGCCGTTCACCCCGGGGGTCCTGGTCCACGCCGACGGGCGCAACCAGCGCACGGGCGAACCGCGCCACAGCAAGCGCGCGTTCACCACGGCACGGGCCCTCGCGACGGCCCGCGCGGGCGGCCTCGACCAGGCACGGCTGGGCACCGC
>NZ_JAINFC010000431.1 GCF_020740835.1 Streptomyces sp. UNOC14_S4 | reverse complement strand
CCTACCCCCCTAATTTCACCCACCCGAGCACCACCAAGCCAGGGGCGCGGGGAACTGCGCGCCCAGCCGTACACGGCCCGCAGCCGCGAACCGGACCCAGGAGGCACCCCGATAGGCGCGGGGGTCCGGGGCGGAGCCCCCGGGGGGTGAGACGACGTCAGGGCGTGTGCCGGTCCGGTATGACGAATTCGCACCAGACCGACTTCCCCGTCCCCCGCGACTCCACCCCCCACACGTCCGCCAAGCGGTCCACCAGCAGCAGGCCCCGCCCCGACACCCCCGATTCGCCCGGCTCGCGCCGTCGCGGCAGGACGCTGGACTTGTCCTCGACCTCGACCCGTACGCGGCGTTCGGGGCCGGCGAGCATGCGGATGGTGGCCACGGCGGCGCCGTCGGTGTGCAGCAGGGCGTTGGTGACCAGTTCGTCGGCGACGAGTTCGATCTCGTCGGAGCGTTCGCGCGCGCCCCAGGCGCGTACGGCCGCGCGGATCATGTGGCGGGCGGCCCTGAGCGATTCGGGGTCGGCGGGGGCGATGTGCTGCTGGAGCCGGCCCCCGGCGCGGGCGGTGGCGCCCTGGCGGCGGAGCAGGAGGACGGCCATGTCGTCCTCGCCGACGCGTTCCCCGATCACGTCGCAGAGGCGGTCGGCGAGTTCGTGCAGGTCGTGCGGGCCCTCGCGGACGATGGTGGAGAGGAGGCCCATGCCTTCGTCGAGGTCGGAGCCGGGCTGTTCGACGAGGCCGTCGGTGAAGAGCAGCAGGGTCTCCCCCGGGTCGAGTTCGACGGTCGTCACGGGGTAGTCGAGGCGGCCGAACTCGGCGGAGAGCCCGAGCGGCAGGCCGCCCGCGACGGGCAGTCTGCGGCAGGTGCCGTCGTTGTGCCGGAGCAGCGGGTCGATATGGCCCGCGCGGACGATGTGGACGATGCCGGTGGAGAGGTCGGCCTCGGCGTAGGCGCAGGTGGCGAAGCGGTCGGTGTCGAGCTCGTGGAGGAAGGTGGAGGCCCGGGCCATGATCGTGGCCGGGGCGTGGCCCTCGGAGGCGTACGCGCGCAGGACGATGCGCAGCTGGCCCATGACGGCGGCGGCGTGGGTGTCGTGGCCCTGGACGTCGCCGATGACGACGCCGACCCGGCCGCCGGGGAGGGGGACGGCGTCGTACCAGTCGCCGCCGATGTCGCGGCCCATGCGGGCGGAGCGGTAGCGGACGGCGATCTGCGCGCCGGGGATGTCGGGGATGCGGCGGGGCAGCATGGCCTGTTGCAGGCCCTCGGCGAGGTCGTGCTCCTGGTCGTAGAGCATGGCGCGGGCCAGGCTCTGGGCGAGGCTGCTGCCGACGGCGATGAAGAGGTTGCGTTCCTGGCGGGAGAAGGCGCGCCCCTCGCGGTAGAGGAGGCCGACGGCGCCGATGGCGCGGGCCTGGGCGATCAGGGGGAGGTAGACGGCGGAGGAGATGCCGATGTCCTTGATGTTCTGCCACAGCCAGGGGTAGTGCTCGGCGAACTCCTCGGGGGACTCGATGAAGCGCGGCGCGAGGGTGCGGATGACCTCGCTCATGGGGAAGTCCTCGTCGATGCGGGTGTAGCGGGTGCCGGGGATGTAGTGCTCCTCGGGCCCCTCGGCGACGAGGTGGATGCGGCCGGACTCCAGCAGGCCGAGGACGTGCAGGTCGGCGCCGAGGTGCTGGACGGCGCGGGAGTCCTGGAAGAAGTCGATGACGTCCTGGACGGTCCTGGCGTGGGCGAGCGCGGCGGTGATGGTCTCGACGACGGCCGTCGGGTCGCGCTGCTCGGGCCGGGGCTCGGCGGCGTGCCGGAGTTCCTCGGTGGCGTCGCGGACGATCCCGATGATGCGCCGGGGCCGTCCCTGGCCGTCGCGCAGGATACGGCCCTGGGCGTAGGTCGGGCGCAGGCTGCCGTCGCCGACGCGTACGCGGAGGTAGGTGCCGTAGCTGTCGCTGCCCTCCTTCAGCGCGCGGGAGATGTGGGCGTCGAGCCGGGCGGCGTCGCTCCTGGGCACCCGGCCCGCCAGGTCGCCGATCCGGCCGCCGTACGTCCCCGGCGGTATGTCGAGAAGGGCCAGGGCCACCGGGTCCAGGTGCAGCCTGCCGGTTTCGAGGTCCCAGTCGAAGCTGCCCATGTGGTTGAAGGCGAGGCTCACCTCCGGGCGAGCGGGCCAGTCGCCCGGTGCCACGTCCCCCTGGACGGAGGCAGGCGGCGCTCCCCGATCAACCATAGGGCCACTCTGACACCTTTTGCCGGTTTCTTCGATGTGACCGTGTGCTTCTGGTGGTACGGATACGCCATGGAGTGGTTCATGGCGCCCGGGTACTGGCTGACCAGGCTCGTCCTGCAGCGGGCGCTCGCCGCGGTCTACCTGGTCGCCTTCCTGGCGGCCGTGCTGCAGTTCCGCGCGCTCATCGGCGAGCGGGGGATGCTGCCGGTGCCGCGCTTCGTGCGGGCGGCGCCGTTCCGGCGGATGCCGAGCGTGTTCCAGCTGCACTACTCGGACCGCTTCTTCGCCGCGTGGGCGTGGGCGGGCGCCCTGCTGTCGGCGGCGATCGTGGCGGGCGCGGCGGACCTGGTGCCGCTGTGGGCGGCGATGCTCATGTGGGCGGCGCTGTGGGTGATGTACCTGTCCATCGTCAACGTGGGCCAGACCTGGTACAGCTTCGGGTGGGAGTCGCTGCTGCTGGAGGCCGGGTTCCTGGCGGTCTTCCTCGGCAACGCGCGCACCGATCCGCCGGTGTCGGTGCTGTGGCTGATGCGCTGGCTGGTCTTCCGCGTCGAGTTCGGCGCCGGGCTGATCAAGATGCGCGGCGACCTCTGCTGGCGGGACCTGACGTGTCTGTACTACCACCACGAGACGCAGCCGATGCCGGGCCCGCTGAGCTGGTGGTTCCACCGGCTGCCGCGCCCGCTGCACCGGGTGGAGACGGCCGCGAACCATGTGGCGCAGCTCGGCGTGCCGGTCTTCCTCTTCACCCCGCAGCCGTTCGCGAGCGTCGCCGCGGGCGTGATCATCTGCACCCAGCTCTGGCTGGTCGCCTCCGGCAACTTCGCCTGGCTGAACTGGCTGACGATCGTCCTGGCGTTCTCCGCGGTCGACGGCGCGGCCCTGGCGGAGCTGCTCTCCCTGCCCCGGCACACCCCCCTGGCCACGGGCCCTCCCGGCTGGTTCCAGGGCCTGGTCGTCGCCGCGACGGCCCTGGTCGCCGTCCTGAGCTGGTGGCCCGTACGCAACATGCTCTCCCGGCAGCAGCGCATGAACATGTCGTTCAACGCCCTGCACCTGGTCAACACCTACGGGGCGTTCGGCAGCATCAACCGGCGCCGCCACGAGGTGGTCGTCGAGGGCACGGACGAGGAGCGGGTCACGCCGGACACCGCCTGGCGGGAGTACGGCTTCAAGGGGAAGCCCGGCGATCCCCACCGCCTGGCGCGCCAGTTCGCCCCGTATCACCTGCGGCTCGACTGGCTGATGTGGTTCGCCGGGATCTCCCCGGTGTACGCGCAGTCCTGGTTCGGCCCGTTCGTCGAACGGCTGCTGGTCAACGACCCGGCGACGCTGCGCCTGCTGCGGCACAACCCCTTCCCCGACGCGCCGCCCACGCACGTACGGGCCCGGGTCTACCTCTACCGCTTCACCACCCGGCAGGAGCGGCGGGCCACCGGGGCCTGGTGGCACAGGACGCTGGAGCACGAGTTCCTGCCGCCGGTGGCCCTGCGGCGCTGACGGCGCAGCTGCGGGTCAGTCGCGGATCAGTTGCGGGCCGGTCGCGGGTCAGCGCGGCGCCAGCCCCCACAGCGCGAGCTCCTCGGGGGTGATCGACGGCCCTGTCTGCGCGCGGGGTCCGGGGCCACGGGCCACGCCGAGCGCCACCGAGGGCCTGACGAGGTGCGTCATCGGCTCGGACATCGTCATCACGTCCAGCAGCGCCCGCAGCACCAGCGGATCGCCGGTCGCCGCCCACATCATCCGCTGGACGTAGCCCCGCAGCAGCCGGGCCGCCGCGGGAGGCCGCTTGCCGATGGCACCCGGGTAGTTGATGTCCTCCCCCGTGGCCAGGTCCCAGGCCTTGCCCGTCACCCGGCCCACCGCGTGCTGGACCCGCCCGGCCAGCCCCGGCGCCGTCACGCCCTCCGCCCGCAGGACGTCGCGGAGCACGGCGGCGCTCTGCGCGGCCACCGACATGCCCTGCCCGTAGACCGGGTTGTACGTGGCGACGGCGTCGCCCAGCGCGATGAAGCCCTCGGGGTGCGCGGGAAGGCGCTCGAAGAACCGGCGCCGGTTGACGGTGCTGCGGGTGACGTCGACGCCGGTGAGCGGCTCGGCGCGGGCGATCAGATCGGCGATGAGGGGGTCGCGCAGGCCACGGGTGAAGGGCTCGAAGTCCTCGGCGTTCCCCGAGGGTTCGCCACCGCGCGTCCCCGAGACGGTGACCAGCCAGCGGCCGCCCTCGATGGGCAGCATCGTCGACCCCTGGCCGGGACGGCGCGAGCCGGGGTCGGACTGGATGCTCACGAGCGGGAAGTCCCCGGTGCCCGGTGGCGCCCGGAAGATCCTGGTCGCGTAGACCAGCCCCGAGTCGACGGTCTCCTCGTGGACGACCGGCAGCCCCAGGTCCGTCAGCCTGCGCGCGGCCTGCGAACCGCGGCCGGAGGCATCGACGACCAAGTCGGCCGCGAGCTCCTCCGTGCCGTGCGCCCCCTCCGCACGGACCCGCACCCCCGTGACCCGGGCCGGGTCGCCGAGCAGCGCCACGGCCTCCGTACCGTCGCGCAGGACGACACCCGGCAGGGCCAGCACCTGCTCGCGCACCACCAGGTCCAGCAGGTCGCGCGTGCACGTCAGCATGAACTGCTTCCCCGGCAGCCGGGGGAACCAGCCCCGCGGGCCCAGCAGCACCACCCCGGCCGAGAGCGCCAGTCTGCGGGCACCCGCGTGCAGCCACCGCTCCAGCGTCCCGGGCAGCAGCGCGTCCACCACGCGGGCGCCGCCGGACATCAGCAGGTGGGCATGGCGGGCCTGGGGCAGGCCCTTGCGCGGCCGGGCGCCTTCGGGCATCCGGTCACGGTCGACGATCACGACCTCGTCCACGTGGCGGGCCAGGACGGAGGCGGCCAGCATCCCGGCCATGCCCGCCCCGAGAACGACCGCGCGACTGCCTGAGGTGTTGCGGGAGGCACTCATGCGGGAAACCCTCCCCTGCCGATGGGGCTGTTACGCAAGCGTTCACCCCCCGAGGCACGGGGTGCGGCCCCGCCGCGGCGCGCGCACCGTGGGGGAAGCGGGTGGAGGTGAGTCCCATGGATCCGGTCGCGGCCCTGGACCGTATCGCGTTCCTGCTGGAACGCGCCCAGGCGCCCACCTATCGCGTCAAGGCGTTCCGCACGGCCTCCCAGGTCGTCGGGGCGATGCCGCGGGACGAGCTGCGGGAGCGCGCGGAGCGCGGCTCCCTGACCGGGGAGAAGGGCATCGGGCCGAAGACCGCGGCCGTCGTCACCGAGGCACTGAGCGGCGTCGTGCCCGGCTACCTGGCCCGGCTGGAGGAGGAGAGCGGCGGACCGCTCACCGAGGGCGGCCACGCGCTGCGGGCGCTGCTGCGCGGCGACTGCCACCTGCACTCGGACTGGTCGGACGGCGGCAGCCCGATCGAGACGATGGCACGCACGGCGCGGGGCCTCGGGCACGAGTGGGCGGTCCTCACCGACCACTCCCCCAGGCTGACGATCGCCCGCGGCCTCTCGCCCGAGCGGCTGCGCGCGCAGCTCCGCGTCGTCGCCGACGTCAACGCGCGGCTCGCGGGTGACGGCGACGGTGGCCGTGGCGGCGACCGTGACGGTGACGGCTTCCGGCTGCTCACCGGCATCGAGTGCGACATCCTCGACGACGGTTCCCTGGACCAGGAGCCGGAGCTGCTCGCCGAGCTGGACGTGGTGGTCGCGTCGGTCCACTCCACACTGCGCATGGACGCCGCCGCGATGACCCGCCGTCTGGTCGCGGCCGTCGCCAACCCGCTCGTCGACATCCTCGGCCACTGCACCGGGCGGATCGTCGGCAGCCGCCCGGAGTCCTCCTTCGACGCGGCCCTGGTCCTCGCCGCCTGCGCCCGCTTCGACACGGCCCTGGAAATCAACAGCCGCCCGGAACGCCTGGACCCGCCCCAGCGGCTGCTCCGGCAGGCGGTCGACGCGGGCGTGCTCTTCGCGATCGACAGCGACGCGCACGCGCCGGGGCAACTGGACTGGCAGGCGTACGGGTGCGAACGGGCGGAGCGGTGCGGTGTTTCCGCGGAGCGGGTGGTGACGACGTGGTCACGTCGTCGGCTCCTGTCGTGGGTGGCTGCGCATCGCTCGTCGTGACCGGTGCGCCCACCGGGGTGCGTCTTGCGCTGCGCGCGCGGCTGCGGGCCGGTGGCCCGTTGCGCCCACCGGGGTGCCTCTTGCGCTCCGCGCGCGGCTGCGGGCCGGTGGGGGCTTGTCGCGCAGTTCCCCGCGCCCCTTTCGGGGCGCTGCCCCGGCTCGGGGTCCAGGGGGCGGAGCCCCCGGTGG
>NZ_JAINFC010000430.1 GCF_020740835.1 Streptomyces sp. UNOC14_S4 | reverse complement strand
CGGCCCCGGCACGGGCGCGCCCACGGGCCCGTGGGCGCGCCCGTGCCGGGGCCGTGGCTGGGCGGACCCGGCGGGCCGCCCCCGCCGAGAGCCGGTGCCACCTCGGTCGGCACGGCCGTCCTGGGCGCCGAGGGCGCGCACCCCGCGGACGTCCCGTGCGACAGCCCCGTCACGCACGGCGGGCGCGGCGTCCCACTGCACACCGCCGCGGAGCCCGGCCCGGCGCGCGACCCCCAGGAGGACGGCCGCAGGCGCAACCGCGGCATAAGCGCGTGGGCCAGGCGGCTCACCGGCGGCCGCGGCGCCGCCGCCCGCCCGCTGGCCGCCGACGAGTGGCAGGGCGAGAGCGCGGTCGACCGCGCCCGCTCCGAGTCGGCCGCCCTCCGGCAGCGCTGGCCCGACCCGGCGACCGTGCTGCTCACCGCGCTCGGCCCGGGGCCCCGCCTGTGGGAGCGCGGCCCGGACCACCCGGACCTGCTGACCGTCCGGCTGGGCACCGCCGACCGCCACACCGCCGACGGCAGCGCGCCGCTCACCTCCGTGCCGGTGACGGTCGGGCTGCGCCAGGCCGGTTCGCTGGGGCTCGCCGGGCCGCGCGCGCGGCTGGCCGGGCTCGCCCGGTCCGTGCTCGCGCAGCTCGCCGCCCTGCACTCCCCCACGGCCCTGGAGTTCGTCCTCGTCACCGCCGACCGCTCCCGGACGGCAGAGGAACGGCTCGCCGAGTGGTCGTGGCTGAGCTGGCTGCCGCAGCTGCGCCCGGTGCGCGGCCAGGACTGCCGCCTGCTGGTCGCCTACGACCGCGAGCAGGCCGCGGCCCGCACCGCCGAGCTGGTGCGCCGCCTGGACGAGGGCCCGCTGGGGCCGCACTGGGCCTCGGCGCCCCCGGCCGCCGTCGCCGCCGCGGCGGAGCGCCACACCGGCGCGTACACCGTGCTGATCGTGGACGGCGACCCCGGCTCGGCGGACCTCCGTGAGACGGTCGCCCGGCTGGCCGTCAACGGCCGCGCGGCGGGCATCCACCTCGTGTGCCTGGCCGACGCCCCGGCCACCACGCCCGCCTCGCCCGTCTCCGCCACCCTGGCCACGGCGCGCACCACCTCGCCCGCTTTCCCGTACTGCGGCGTGGCCGCGCTGCTGAGCGGGGACGTGGCCACGGTGGTCCAGGTCATCCACCGGGCGGCGGCCACGGCCGAGGAGGGGCCCGCGTCCGCGGAGCCGTACGGTTCCGGCCACCCCGACCCGTACGGTCCGCACCACGACGCGCTCACCGAGGCGACCGTTTCCGGGGGCGCCCCCGGAAACGCCCTCGCGGCGTACGCGGACACGGGTGCCGACGGGCCGCGGCCCGTCGGCACCGCGGTGGTCGCGGCGGTGGACGCCGTGTCGGGGGCGTGGGCCGAGCGGTTCGCGCGGGCGCTCGCGCCTCTGCGCGTGGCGGACGCCGGCGGCGACGAGCAGGCCGGGCGGGTGGCGGCCGCGCTGCCGCGCACGGCCCGGCTGCTGGACGAGCTGGGGCTGGCCCGCGCCACGCCCGCCTCCCTGACGGCCCGCTGGGCGGCGGCCACGGACCGGGGCAACCGGCCCGGGGGCCGCGCCGTCGCCGTGCTCGGCGCCGGTCCGCACGGCCCGCTCGCCGTGGACCTGGCGGCCGACGGACCGCACCTGCTGGTGGAGGGCGGGCCGGGCAGCGGCAAGACCGAGCTCCTGCGCTCGCTCGCCGCGTCGCTCGCGGCCGCCGACCGGCCCGACCGGCTCTCGCTGGTGCTGGTCGACGGCACCGGAGCGGAGCGCGGCGAGGGCCTGAGGCTGTGCACCGACCTGCCGCACACCTCGACGTACCTGGCCGCCGCGGACCCCATGCGGATGCGGGAGTTCGCGCAGGCCCTCAGCTCGGAGCTGAAGCGCCGCGCCGAGCTGCTGGGACAGCTCGACTTCAACGCGTGGCACGCGCAGCAGTCGGCGCCCGCGCCGCATGTCGTCTCCCCCCGGCGCCCGGCGGACGCCGCCTCCGGCGACCTGGACCCGGCGCCGAGCGGCACCCTCAAGCTGCGCACGCAGAAGGACGAGGCCGCGCGCACGGCGGAGACGGCCCTGCCGCGCCTCGTCGTCCTCGTGGACGACTTCGACGCGCTGGTCGCCCCCGCGCTGGGCAGCACGGGCCGCCCCGCCGCGGGCTCGGTCGTACGGGCCCTGGAGGCCGTCGCGCGGGACGGCGAGCGGCTCGGGGTGCACCTGGTGGCCGCGTCGGGCCGCCCGGACCGCACGGCCGACACGGCGGCGGTCGAACGCGCCGGACTGCGCGCCGTGCTGGAGATCGCGCCGCCGACCGCGGACCCCGGGGCGGGCGACGGCGGCTCGGGCGGGCCCGCGCCGGGCCGCGGGCGGCTGATGCGTCCGGACGACGACGCGACGACGCCGTTCCAGGCGGGCCGGGTCACGGGCCGTATCCCGCGTACGGCGACGCTCCGGCCGACCGTCGTACCGCTGGACTGGCAGCGCATGGGCGACCCGCCGACCCGCCGTCCGCTGCGCGAGCTGGGCAACGGTCCGACGGACCTCGCCCTGCTCGCCAGCGCCCTCCAGCGCGCCGCGCAGTCGGCGGGGGCGCAGGCCGCTCCGCCCCTGTTGTGAGCCCGCGCCGCAGGGGTTCCACACCCGCGTGACGGCTCATCACAGCCCTGTCACGATCGGCCTGTTGCCGCTGGAGACGGTATTGCGGCAGCTCGTGACGGGGCGTAGGACTGTCGCACGGGAAGACGGCTTCCGGCGGTCCGGCGGGCCGTCCGCGGGGAGCTGTACGGGAGGGGCGGCATGCGTACATCGCTTTGTACATCACGTTGCACATCGCTTCGTACGGCGCGCGGGGCGCGCGGGGCACTGGCGGTGGTGGTGGCGGGGACGCTGGCCCTGACCGCGGCTGCCTGCGGCGGCAGCGACAGCAGTGACAGCAGTGACAGCGGCACACCGTCCGCCGGCAGAAGCGGAAGCTCCGACGCGATACCGCAGACGGTGCAACTCCCCCGGCTGGACGGCCAGAAGCTCAAGGTCACCGCCGTGTGGACGGGCGCCGAGCAGAAGCACTTCACCAAGGTGCTCGACGAGTTCACCAAACGGACGGGCGCCGAGGTCTCCTTCGTGCCCAGCGGTGACGACATGGCGTCCTTCATCGGCTCGAAGATCGCGGGTGGCGACCCGCCGGACGTGGCGATGCTCGGACAGCCCGGTGTACTCCACGAGTTCGCGCAGAAGGGCTGGCTCAAGCCACTCAGCGGCGAGGCCACCGCGCAGCTGGACAAGAACTTCGCCAAGGGCTGGCAGGACCTCGGCTCGCACGATGGCAAGCAGTACGGCGTCTACTTCAAGGCCAGCAACAAGTCCCTGGTCTGGTACAACACCAAGATCTTCGACGCCGCGGGCGCGAAGGAGCCCAGGACCTGGCCCGACTTCCTCAAGACCGCCCAGGTGATCGCCGACTACGGCATACCGCCGGTGTCGGTCGCGGGCGCGGACGGCTGGACGCTGACCGACTGGTTCGAGAACGTCTACCTCTCCCAGGCGGGCAAGGAGAAGTACGACCAGCTCACCAAGCACACCATCAAATGGACCGACCCCTCCGTGAAGGACGCGCTGACCACCCTGGGGCAGCTCTTCGGCAAGAAGGAGCTGCTGGCGGGCGGCAACGACGGGGCGATCGGCACCCAGTTCCCCAACTCCGTCACCCAGACCTTCATCGGCGGCGACAAGGCGAAGGCCGCGATGGTCTTCGAGGGCGACTTCGCGGCAGCGAACATCACCGGGGCGAACGCCGCGATCGGCAAGGATGCCAAGGTCTTCCCCTTCCCGGCCGTGGGCGACCGGCCCCCGGTGGTGACCGGCGGCGACGTGGGCGTGGCCCTCAAGGACGGCCGGGCCGCGCAGGCCCTGCTGACCTTCCTCGCCTCCACCGACGCCGCACGGATCTGGGCGCAGCAGGGCGGCTTCGTCTCCGCGAACAAGAACCTGGACCTCGCCGCCTACCCCGACGACGTCCAGCGCTCCATCGCCAAGGCCCTGGTGGCGGCAGGCGACGACTTCCGCTTCGACATGTCCGACCAGGCGCCCGCCTCCTTCGGCGCCAAGCCCGGCCAGGGCGAGTGGAAGGACCTCCAGGACTTCCTGAAGAACCCGGCCGACGTCGCGGGCACCCAGGCGAAGCTGGAGGCCGACGCGGCCAAGGCGTTCAAGAACTGAGACGTACCGGGACGTTCAGAATGTGCGGCGCGTGCAGCGCGTGCAGCGCGTTCTGAACGTCCAGAGCAGGCAGAGCGTGCAGAACTGACGGGAGCCCCATGTCGACCGCGACAGCGCAGGGCGCCGCGGCTCCGGCGTCCGTACCTCCTCCGAAGAAACCCAGGAGCGTGCTGGGCACCAGGCTCTGGGTGGCCGCCTGTTTCCTGCTACCCGCCCTGGCCCTGCTCGGCGCGCTCGTCGTCTACCCCATCGGCTACTCCGTCTGGCGCAGCTTCTTCGACGCCTCGGGCCACGGCTTCGTGGGCGTCGACAACTACCACACGGTCTTCACCGACGACCGCATCCGCACGGCGCTGAAGAACAACGTCATCTGGGTGATCGTCGCCCCGTCCGTGGCCACCGCACTCGGTCTGATCTTCGCGGTGCTCACCGAACGGGTCAGCTGGGGAACGGCGTTCAAACTGGTCGTCTTCATGCCGATGGCCATCTCCATGCTCGCCGCGGGCATCATCTTCCGGCTGGTCTATGAACAGAACCCGGACCGCGGGGTGGCCAACGCGGTGTGGGTGGGCATCCACGACACGTTCACCGAACCCGCGCCCTTCCCCGGCGCCCACCCCTCGAACGACAAGGTGCTGACGACGAGCGGCGGGGCCTTCACCACCCGCTCGGTGGTCAAGGCAGGCACCCCCGCGGCGCTCCCGCTGGTGGGCGTGAAGCCCGACGACCTCAAGGGCGCGAAGGACGCCATCCCCGCCCGCGAAGTGGCCGGAAAGGTCACCGGCACCGTGTGGATGGACTTCACCCGGGGCGGCGGTGGGCACCCCGGCATGATCGACCCGGGCGAGAAGGCCCTCGGCGGCGTGAAGGTCGAGGCGGTCAAGGACGGCACCACGGTGGCCTCGGCGACGACGGAACCCGACGGCACCTTCACCCTGCCCACCGCGGCGGACGGCGCCCGCCTGCGGCTGCCCGCCTCGAACTTCGCCGCGCACTACAACGGCATCGACTGGCTCGGCCCCTCGCTCGTCACCCCCTCGATCATCGGCGCGTACGTATGGATGTGGGCCGGCTTCGCGATGGTGCTGATCGCGGCGGGTCTCGCGAGCGTGCCGCGCGAACTGCTGGAGGCCGCACGGGTGGACGGCGCGAACGAGTGGCAGGTCTTCCGCCGGGTGACCGTGCCCCTGCTGGCACCGGTCCTGGTGGTCGTCCTCATCACGCTGATGATCAACGTGCTGAAGATCTTCGACCTCGTGTACATCATCGCGCCGGGCGCGAGCCTCGACAAAGCCAATGTGCTGGCCCTCCAGCTGTATCAGTCGTCGTTCGGCACGGACGTCAACCAGGGCGTGGGCAGTGCCATCGCGGTCTTCCTGCTGGTGCTCGTACTGCCCGTGATGCTGGTGAACATCCGCAGGATGCGGAAGGAGCGGCAGCGATGACCACGCTGGACACGGCCGTACGGGCGAAGCGGTCGCTGCCCGCCCGCGTAGCCGCCCGGCTCGGCGGGGGCGCGATGCGCGTCTTCCTCGTCGCCGTCGGCCTGCTCTGGCTGACGCCGACGGTGGGGCTGCTGCTCTCCTCCCTCCGCGACAAGACCGACATCGCCTCCTCCGGCTGGTGGAAGGTCTTCTCCCACCCGGCCCAGCTCACCACGGAGAGCTACAGCAACCTCTTCCACAACGACACGGTCATGCGGTCGCTGCTCACCACGGCACTGATCACGGTGCCCGCGACCGTACTGGTGATCCTGATCGGGGCCCTGGCGGGCTATGCCTTCGCATGGCTGGACTTCCCCGGCCGCGACTGGTGGTTCATGCTTGTCGTGGGCCTGCTGGTGGTCCCGGTACAGGTGGCGCTCATCCCGGTGGCCAAGCTCTTCAACGCCCTGGGCATCTTCGAGAGCACGCCCGGCGTGGTTCTTTTCCATACGGCCTTCGGGCTGCCGTTCGCGGTGTTCCTGCTGCGCAACTTCTTCGCGGAGATCCCGCGCGAGCTGTTGGAGGCGGCGCGGCTGGACGGTGCGGGCGAGCTGCGGCTCTTCACCCGCGTGGTGCTGCCACTGGGCGGGCCGGCGATCGCCTCGCTGGGCATCTTCCAGTTCCTGTGGGTGTGGAACGACATGCTGATCGCACTGATCTTCGCCGACAGCGGGCATCCCCCGATCACGGTCGCTCTCCAGCAGCAGGTGCGGCAGTTCGGCGACAATGTCGATGTCCTCGCATCGGGTGCCTTCCTTTCGATGGTCGTGCCGCTTGCGGTCTTCTTCGCGTTCCAGAGGCAGTTCGTCAGTGGGGTGATGGCGGGGGCGGTGAAGTGAGCTTCTGGGGG
>NZ_JAINFC010000043.1 GCF_020740835.1 Streptomyces sp. UNOC14_S4 | reverse complement strand
GGTCACCGCCGTAGGGCCCGCCGCCCGGCGGGCCCTACGGCGGTGACCCCTACGGTGGAGGCGGAGCTCCCGGGAGCGGGCCCTACGGGGCTCCCGGTGGCGGCGCTTACGGAGCCCCCGGTGGTGGCGGCCCCTACGGCGGTCCCGGGGGGCCGGGGAATCCCTACGGGGACCAGTACGGCGCCACCGACCCGCTCGCGGGCATGCCGCCGCTCGCCGCCCGCTGGCGGCGCCTCGTCGCGCGGATCATCGACGCGTTGCTCGTCGGCATCCCCATCAGCGCCGTCTACTCGGCGGTCACGTGGGGAGAGCGCTGGAACGCGACGGACTCCAAGACGACGAGCCTCGGCATCGTCACCATGCTCGTCTACTTCATCTACGAGGGTCTGATGCTGACCACCCGCGGTCAGACCGTCGGCAAGATGGCCATGAAGATCCGCGTCGCCATGCTGGAGAACGGCGCGATCCCCCAGGGGACGCCGGGCTGGACACGCGCCGCCGTCTACTCCCTGCCCGAAGTCGTGCCGTGCTGCGGCTTCGTCTTCTGGCTGATCAATGTGCTGTGGTGCACCTGGGACATGCCCTATCACCAGTGCATTCACGACAAGGCGGCGAAGACCGTGGTGGTCTCAACCGTGCAGTGAGTGCTCGCTCACCCTGGCCTCGGCGGGTGGCCGCGTGGGCTCCGGGGCCCGGCCCCCTGGGCCGGGGACGCGCACGCGGCGGGCCCGGGCGCGCAGCGACGGCCGTGCCACCGGGACCGTCATGGCGACCAGCAGGCCCAGGAAAAGGGCGACAAGGGCAATGACCGCTATTCCGGGCCCTGTTCGTGTCTGCGTCAGCAGCAGCATGGCAAGGGTCGAGAATACGACGGTGGCCGAACCGTAGGCTATCTGTGCAAGGGTCGGACGCGGCATGGCGGGATCCGTCCTCGGGGCAATGTGTGGGGTGCGGAGCCGGCTGGTGCGTACACCAAAACGACTCTACGGTCCTGTCTGCCCGAGCGGAACTGCTGGTAAGCGTGACCTTATCGACGGTATCGAAGCACAGGGGGCGCACTTGGCCATGCGCCTGTCCAACATGTGGGACAAGTCCGGCTGTTGGTGTCCGAAATCCGTGATTTAAAGGCCGGATAATGTACGTGCTGTTACAGCATCGGTCAAGATCTGTCTTTTCTCTCATCGGTCCGGTCAAATACCTCCCAAGTTTGTTACTGGGGAGGACAGAAACAAGTGAAGAGCAGCCAACGGAGGGTCGCCAGATCCGCCGCAGTGGCCACGGTCGTCGCGCTGGGCGCGGCGACCCTTTCGGTCGGGGTGGCCGGATCGGCGCTGGCGGCGAACGCGACCGGAACGGCCGGAGCGGCAGGGTCTGACCAGCCCGCCGCCGTCGTGCGCCAGGACCCCGCGCCGCGTGGCGTCGAGCACGATCTCAAGGGCCCGTTCAGCAAGCAGGCCGAGGCGCAGCGCAAGGCCGCCGTCGACAAGGTGATATCCGGCGAGGCCAAGCCGCAGCAGCGCGGCGGCTCGTCGGTCGTCCAGCTCGGCAAGGGGAAGTACGTCGAGCTGGCCCGGCAGAAGACCGACAAGATATTCACGATCCTGGTGGACTTCGGCGACAAGGTCGACGACACCACGATGTACGACCCGGACGGCCCCGACGGCCCGCAGCCCCCGGTGAAGAAGTACGGCGGCACCCCCGGCCCGGCGCACAACACGATAGAGAAGCCGGACCGTGCCAAGGACAACAGCACGGCCTGGCAGAAGGACTTCAACCGCCAGCACTACCAGGACCTGTACTTCTCGCACGACAAGGACAAGGAGTCCCTGGCGAAGTACTACGAGAAGCAGTCCTCGGGCCGCTACTCGGTCGACGGCGTGGTGACGGACTGGGTCCGGGTCCCCTGGAACGAGGCCCGCTACGGTTCCAACTACTGCGGCTCCACCAACTGCCCGAGCGCCTGGGACCTGGTGCGCGACGGAGTCAACCAGTGGGTCAAGGACCAGAAGGCCCAGGGCCGTTCCGACGCCGACATCAAGGCGACGCTGGCCCAGTACGACCAGTGGGACCGCAACGACTACAACCACGACGGCAACTTCAACGAGCCCGACGGTTACATCGACCACTTCCAGATCGTGCACGCCGGCGAGGACGAGTCCGCGGGCGGCGGCAAGCAGGGCAAGGACGCGATCTGGGCGCACCGCTGGTACGCCTACGGCTCGGACGTGGGCAAGACCGGCCCGGCCGACAACAAGGCGGGCGGCACCCAGATCGGTGACACCGGCTTCTGGGTCGGCGACTACACCATGCAGCCGGAGAACGGCGGCCTCGGCGTCTTCGCCCACGAGTACGGCCACGACCTCGGCCTGCCCGACGAGTACGACACCACCGGCAAGGGCGAGTCGTCCGTCGACTACTGGTCCCTGATGTCCGCCGGCTCCTGGCTGGGCAACGGCAAGGACTCCATCGGCGACCTGCCCGGCGACATGAGCGCCTGGGACAAGCTCCAGCTCGGCTGGCTCAACTACGACAAGGCGAAGGCGGCGACGAAGTCGACGCACAAGCTGGGCGTGGCCGAGTACAACACCAAGGACAAGCAGGCGCTCGTCGTCGACCTGCCCGCCAAGGCGGTCAAGACGGATGTGGTGAAGCCCGCCGAGGGCAGCAAGCAGTGGTGGGGCGGTCAGGGCGACAACCTCAAGAACACCCTCACCCGCGGCGTGGACCTCACCGGCAAGTCCAAGGCACAGCTGGACCTTTCCGGCTGGTGGGACATCGAGACGGGCTACGACTTCCTCTACACCGAGGTGTCCACGGACGGCGGCGCGAACTGGACCCCGCTCGACGGCACCGCCGACGGCAAGCCCGTCACCCGTGACGGCGGCGACCGCCCCGCGCTGACCGGTGTCTCCGGCGCGTACAAGAAGCTGTCGTTCCCGCTCGACGCCTACGCGGGCAAGAAGATCGACCTGCGCTTCCGCTACCAGACGGACGGCGGCGCCTCCGGCAAGGGCTTCACCGCCGACGCGATCAGCCTCACCGCCGACGGTACGGCCGTCTTCACGGACAACGCCGAGGGCGGCGACAACGGCTGGAAGGCCGACGGCTTCTCGCGCATCGGCGAGTCCTTCACCAAGGAGTACGCGCAGTACTACATCGCCGAGAACCGGCAGTACGTGTCGTACGACAGGACCCTCAAGGTCGGCCCGTACAACTTCGGCTGGAAGAGCAGCAAGCCCCAGTGGGTCGAGCACTTCCCCTACCAGCCGGGTCTGCTGATCTGGAAGTGGGACACCTCGCAGGCGGACAACAACGTCGGCGTGCACCCGGGCGTGGGCCGCATCCTGCCCGTCGACGCCCACCCGAAGGCCGAGAAGTGGGCGGACGGCTCGCTGATGCGCAACCGCTTCCAGGCGTACGACTCGACCTTCAGCTGGTTCCCGGCGCAGGGCTACACCGTCCACAAGGACGGCGTCGCCACCCGGATCAAGGGCAAGCTCGGCAGCCCGGTCTTCGACGACCGCAAGGGCACCTACTACGACCCGAGCAACCCCACGGGCGGTGTGCAGGTTACTGACACCAACACCCGGATCAAGATCCTGCACCAGGCGCTGGACGGCTCCACGATGACGCTCCAGGTGGCTCCGTCGGGTAGGTAATCCGGGGAAAAACCGCCTGAAACCATCATCTCCGCAGGTCAGAAGTGCATCGGCCGTCGCCCCCTAGCGGGCGGCGGCCGATCGCGTTTAGATGACTGTCGTGGCGCTCTCACGGACGTCGTTGTTGACACCCCGGCCGTCCGGACCGGGGGAGAGGTGGCGTGGATGGCCGGTGGCGGGTTCACGAAGCTGCCGGGCGGCACGGTGGTCGTCGCCCTGTCCCTGCCGGTGCCCGAGGGCGGGCGCGTACGGGTCCTGGTCCATGCCGTGAACCGCCAGCGGGCGCTCACACGCCTTCGGAACCTCGGCTTCCGGGCGGTCTACCTGCGGGGGAACACCGAGCCGCCCACCCCCGACGAGATCACCGCCGTGCTGCACCACCCGGACGGGCTGGTGTGGCGGGCGTCCCTGACGGACGACACGGAGTCCTGGCACCCGATAGGCAGCCTCCCGGGGCTCCGCCCCTGACGGCTGCGGCACCCATGCCCCGCGAGGGCGGGACTCAGCCGCCCTGGACGATCGGTTTGCCGCTCAGCTCGATGCCGGCCCGGCGCATCTCCTCCAGCGCCCTCTCCGTGGTGTGCGGGGCGACGCCCGCCGTCAGGTCCAGCAGCACATGGGTGGCGAAGCCCTCCCGCCGGGCGTCCAGCGCGGTCGCCCGGACGCAGTGGTCCGTGGCGATGCCCACGACGTCGACCTCGGTCACGTCGCGCTCCCGCAGCCAGTCCGCCAGCGGGACGCCGTTCTCGTCGGCGCCCTCGAAGCCGCTGTAGGCGGCCGCGTAGGCACCCTTGTCGAAGACGGCCTCTATGGCGCCCGAGGCGATCACGGGCGCGATGTTGGGGTGGAAGCCGCTGCCCTCCGTGCCCGCCACGCAGTGCACGGGCCAGGTGTGCTCGAAATCCGGGTGGTCGGAGAAATGGCCGCCGGGATCTATGTGGTGGTCGCGCGTCGCGACGACGTGCCGGTAGCCCGCGCCCGCCTCGCCGACGAGGTCGGTGATGGCCGCGGCCACATCGGCACCGCCGACGACCGCGAGGCTGCCGCCTTCGCAGAAGTCGTTCTGCACGTCGACGATGATCAGTGCACGCTGCATAGTGCGGATCCTTTGTGAAAGGCCCTCGGCCGACAGTGCGGATCAAGTCGCTGTGACCGAGGGTAGTGACTCCCGTGGCGTATTGGGAGGGGGTCTCGGCGCGCCCGGGCGGCGCACCGTCCGGGCGTACCCGGAACGCCCCGTCCGTTTCCGCCCGTCAGACGTACTCCGTAGGGAGCACCGCCTCGCCGCGCGAGAGCTGGGTGGCCGACATCGGCAGGCCCGCCCGCGCGGCCCTGTGGCGGTCACGCGCCGCGTCCAGCGGCTCGCGGGCGACGGCCCTGCCGCCGCGCACGAGCTCCACCAGCAGCTGCCTGTCGGCCAGCTCCTCGGGCACCGGCCCGGTGCCGACGACCTCCGCCTCGGCCACGCCGTCCGCGTCCAGGCGGCGCGCCGCCCACTTGCGGCCGCCGATGGAGGTCTTCCCGCCCATCGACTTCTTGGCCACCGGCCGCAGCGGGGCGTCCGGCTCGCCGGAGTCCGCGCGGGCCACGAGCTTGTAGACCATCGAGCAGGTGGGGTGCCCGCTGCCGGTCACCAGCTGGGTGCCGACGCCGTACGCGTCCACGGGCGCCGCGCCCAGCGAGGCGATGGCGTACTCGTCCAGGTCGCTGGTGACCACGATCTTCGTGTCGAAGGCGCCCAGGGCATCGAGCTGCTGCCGCACCCGGTAGGCGAGCAGCAGCAGGTCGCCGGAGTCGATCCGCACCGCGCCCAGCTCCGGACCGGCGATGTCCACCGCCATGCGGACGGCCTCGGCGACGTCGTAGGTGTCCACCAGGAGGGTGGTGCCGCTGCCGAGCGAGGCGACCTGCGCGGTGAAGGCGTCCTTCTCGCTGTCGTGCAGCAGCGTGAAGGCATGCGCACTGGTGCCGACGGTCGGGATGTTGTAGCGGAAGCCCGCCGCGAGGTCGGAGGTGCTGGTGAAGCCGCCCACGTACGCGGCGCGGGACGCGGCGACGGCGGCCAGCTCGTGCGTGCGCCGGGCCCCCATCTCGATCAGCGGCCGGTCGCCCGCGGCGGCCGACATCCGCGAGGCCGCGGCGGCGACGGCCGAGTCGTGGTTGAGGATCGACAGGATCACCGTCTCCAGCAGCACCGCCTCGGCGAAGGAGCCCTCGACGCGCAGGATCGGCGAGCCCGGGAAGTAGACCTCGCCCTCCGGGTAGCCCCAGATGTCCCCGCGGAAGCGGAAGTCCGCCAGCCAGGCGAGCGTCGGCTCGTCGACGATGCGCTGGTCGGCGAGGAAGCGGAGGACGCCCGCGTCGAAGCGGAAGTTCTCCACCGCGTCCAGCACCCGGCCGGTGCCTCCCACGACGCCGTACCGGCGGCCCTCGGGCAGCCTGCGGGTGAAGACCTCGAAGACCGACCGGCGGTCCGCGGTGCCGGCCCGCAGCGCGGCCTGCAGCATCGTGAGTTCGTACCGGTCGGTGAAGAGGGCCGTCGACGGCACAGCCACCGGCAGTCCCAGGTCCGCAGCGTTCACTTCGCCCTACCTCGCTTATGTCCGTCCAGGGCCTTCGCGACGATGCTACCCCTGCTACTCGTCAGACTGACGATTTCTAAGGGCGGGCTTCGTCACCTCGCCGTTGAGCCTGGCCACGCCCCCGGACCCCGTTGTGGTGCGGCCCGGTGGTCCGGCTGCGCCCACCGGGGTGCGTCTTGCGCTGCGCGCGCGGCTGCGGGTCCGGCGGGGGCTGATCGCGCAGTTCCCCGCGCCCCTGATGGGGTGCGCTATTCCGTCACCTTCCGGTCGTGGCACGCGTTCCGCGGGGGCTCCGGCCCCCGGATCGCCGCGCGGTCGTCGCCGGGGTGCGCCCCGTCAGGGGCGCGGGGAACTCCGCGACAAGCCCCCACCGTCCCGCAGCCGAAATCGATCCCGGGGTCCAGGGGCGAAGCCCCGACGGGGTCCGGGGGCGGAGCCCCAGGGGGAACCCCTTTCCACATACGGCACCCCGTTTGTGCGCTCGCCGCAGGCGAGTGGCAGCATGGATGACGTGAGCGTCGCCCCCGTTGAGATCGAACGTCCCGAGTCGAGCGAGGCACCCTTCGCGGTGACCGAGCCCGATGTCCCCTGGGTCACGTTGGTTCACAACGACCCCGTCAACCTCATGAGTTATGTGACGTATGTCTTCCAGGCCTACTTCGGCTACTCCAAGGACAAGGCCCACAAGCTGATGCTCGACGTCCACCACAAGGGCCGCGCCACCGTGTCCAGCGGCAGTCGCGAGGAAATGGAGCGTGACGTGCAGGCGATGCACGGTTACGGCCTGTGGGCGACCCTGTCGCAGGACCGTTGATGGCCGGGTACTTCGAGCCGCTCGCGGGCGGCGGGGCCGCCGTGGCCCTGGACGAGGTCGAGGTCTCCATCCTGCGCAGCCTGGCCGTCCAGCTGCTGGAGCTCATCGGGCCCGGCGAGGGGCACGGCCCGGACGACGCCGATCCGCTCGCGCGCCTCTTCGCCGAGGGCCCGAGCGAGCCGCCCGCCGATCCCGCGCTGGCCCGGCTCTTCCCCGACGCGTACGGCGAGCCCGGCGTCCCGCAGGACGTGGAGCAGCGCGCGCACGCCGCGGAATTCCGCCGCTACACCGAGAACGACCTGCGGGCCCGCAAGCGGGACGACGCCCTCGCCGTCGTCCGCTCGCTGGACGCGCTGGCCGTCGGCGGCGACCGTGGCGCGGTGCTGCGGCTGTCGCCCGAGGAGTGCCGCCGCTGGCTGGGCGCCCTCAACGACCTGCGGCTGACCATCGGCACCCGGCTGGAGGTCACGGAGGAGGACGACGGCGAGGCGTTCCTGCGGCTGCCGGACGACGACCCCCGCAAGCCGATGGTGATGGCGTACCTCTGGCTGGGCGGCCTCCAGGAGACCCTCGTCGAGGCGCTGATGGCCTGAGCGATGGTCTGAGCGATGGCTTGAACCTTACGGTTCCCGCAGTGGCGGGTGCAGTACGGACGTGGTGATCGGGTGGTACGAAATCACCCGATCGGCGTCCGATAGTCGGACATCGCGCACCGGCCGTTCGCTCAGCGAACGCTCAATTCCGGATAACGATCGAGTTACCGTAGTGGTCGCCATTGGGCGGCCTTTTCTTATTTGTCCTACTTTTGTTGTGGCGTGGGCCACAGCACTCTGGACGATCACATTGCGCCACGTGATAAACCTTCACGACCTGCCTCCGTGACGCCACCCATGTCGCGGCGGGAGCGCTTCGCCGGCCGACCGTCGGCACTGCAGGACTCCATCCGGGGGGATCTGGACCCGATCCGCACTTGGCCGGATCGGTATGGAGAAAGGCGCACCACCATGACCTCTGAGCAGGTCGCGGACCGCTCCGCAGACGCGGAGGCCGCACGGCAGGACGGAAGCGGACAGGGAGCTTCCGAGGGTTACCAGCGGGGGCTGGGCAACCGGCAGATCCAGATGATCGCCATCGGCGGCGCCATCGGCACCGGCCTCTTCCTCGGCGCGGGCACGGCCATCCACAGGGCGGGCCCCAGCCTGATCCTGGCCTACGCGATAGCCGGCCTCGTCATCTTCTTCATCATGCGGGCGCTCGGCGAGCTGCTCATGTACCGCCCGGTCTCGGGCTCCTTCTCCGACTACGCGCGTGAGTTCCTCGGCCCGTTCTGGGGCTATGTCACGGGCTGGACCTACTGGCTCTTCTGGGTCGTCACCGGCATCACCGAGGTGACCGCCGCCGCGACCTATGTGAACTTCTGGACCAAGGACTCCAGCGTCCACATCCCGCAGTGGGCCTCGGCGCTGGCCTTCACCGTCGTTCTCTACCTGGCCAACCTGATCTCCGTGAAGCTCTTCGGCGAGCTCGAGTTCTGGTTCTCCATGGTCAAGGTCACCGCCATCATCGGCATGATCCTGATCGGCCTCGGCGTCATCACCCTCGGCTTCTCCAACGCCGGTGACACCGCCTCCTTCGGCAACCTCTGGGCGCACCACGGCTTCTTCCCCAACGGCATCAAGAGCACCCTGATGACGTTGCAGATCGTGATGTTCGCCTTCCTCGCCGTCGAGCTCGTCGGCGTCACCGCGGGCGAGGCCAAGGACCCGAAGAAGACCCTGCCCAAGGCCATCAACACCGTGCCGTGGCGCATCGCCGTCTTCTACATCGGCGCCCTGATCATCATCCTCGCCGTCGTGCCGTGGTCCGAGTTCCTGCCCGGCAAGAGCCCCTTCGTGGCCGCGTTCGAGAAGATCGGCCTCCCGGCGGGCGCGAGCATCGTGAACTTCGTGGTGCTCACCGCCGCCCTCTCCTCCTGCAACTCCGGCATGTACTCCACCGGCCGCATGCTGCGCGACCTCGCGCTCAACGGCCAGGGCCCGCAGTTCTTCGCCCAGCTCAGCAAGAAGGGCCTGCCGCTGCGCGGCACCACCGCTTCCGCCGCGCTGATGCTGGTCGGCGTCTGGATCAACTACCAGTGGCCGGGCCAGGCCTTCACCTACGTCGTCTCCTTCGCGACGATCTCCGGTATGTGGGCCTGGATCATGATCCTCACGGCCCAGCTCCGCTACCGGCGCCTGGCCGACCGGGGCGTCCTCCCGCAGTCCGAGTTCCGCGCCCCCGGCGCGCCCTGGACGAGCGCCTTCGCCCTCGCCTTCATCGGCATGGTCATCGTGCTCATGGGCATCGACGAGGACTCCCGGGTCTCGCTCTACTGCGCACCGGTCTGGGCCCTGCTGATGGTCGTCTCCTACTTCACGCTCAAGCGCCGCAACCCGCAGGCGTTCGCGCGGAAGCCGGCGTCCCACTACGCGGAGCTGGCCGCCGCCACCCGCGCGGAGCTGGACCGGGCCGCGTAGGGTCACCCCGAGCGAGGGTCACCCCACTTCAAGAGGTCACCCACCGGGGGCTGCGCCCCCGGACCCCCGCGCCTACCGGGCTGCGTCTTGCGCTCCACGCGCGGCTGCGGGCCGGTGGGGGTTTGTCGCGCAGTTCCCCGCGCCCCTATTGGGGCGCGGGGAATGCTTATTCTTGCCCCCATGCTGACCATCACGCAGGACCTCTACGACCGGATCGTCGCCCACGCCCGTGCCGACCACCCCGACGAGGCCTGTGGCGTGGTCGCGGGGCCTGTCGGGACCGGGCGCCCCGAGCGGTTCATCCCGATGCTCAACGCCGCGCGCTCGCCCACGTTCTACGAGTTCGACTCGGCCGACCTGCTCAAGCTCTACCGCGAGATGGACGACCGCGACGAGGAGCCGGCCGTCGTCTACCACTCGCACACCGCCACCGAGGCGTACCCCTCGCGCACCGACATCTCGTACGCCAACGAGCCCGGCGCCCACTACGTGCTCGTCTCCACGGCCGACACCGACGGCACCGGCCCCTTCCAGTTCCGGTCCTTCCGGATAGTCGACGGCGAAGTCACCGAGGAGGAGGTCCGGGTCGTCGAGGCGTACTGAGGACTGAGACGGACGGTCCCGGATGACGGGACGAGCTTCCGGGAAGCGCACAGGGAATCGATACGATGCGGGCGTCGTTGCCACAGGTGCCCGCACGCCCGCACGTATTCGGACAGGGAGTCCACTACATGGCCATCGAGGTCCGCATCCCGACCATCCTCCGCACGTACACCGACAGCGCCAAGGCCGTCGAGGGCAGCGGTGCCACGATCGACGAGCTCTTCAAGGACCTCGACGCCCGCCACCCCGGCATCCGCGCGCGCCTCGTCGACGACAAGGGCGAGCTGCGCCGCTTCGTCAACGTCTACCTCAACGACGAGGACGTCCGCTTCCTCGGCGGCATCGGCACCGAGCTCGGTGACGGCGACAGCGTCACCATCCTCCCCGCCGTCGCGGGAGGCGCTGCCGGAGCGGAGCTCCGTCCTCATGGGGTGGTGGTCGGGTGACGGGCGGGAATGGCCTGATCGGCGACGTCCCCGTGCGCTACGACAGCCCGCTGGCAGCGGTGGGCAACACCCCGCTCGTCCGCCTGCCGCGGCTCTCGCCGTCCGACACCGTCCGGGTGTGGGCCAAGCTGGAGGACCGCAACCCCACCGGCTCGGTCAAGGACCGCCCCGCCCTGCACATGATCGAGCGGGCGGAGCAGGACGGCAGGCTCGAGCCGGGGGACACGATCCTGGAGCCCACCTCCGGCAACACCGGCATCTCGCTGGCCATGGCCGCCCGCCTCAAGGGCTACCGCATGGTCTGCGTCATGCCGGAGAACACCAGCGAGGAGCGCAGGCAGCTGCTCGCCATGTGGGGCGCGGAGATCATCCCCTCGCCCGCCGCCGGGGGCTCCAACACCGCCGTCCGCCAAGCCAAGGAACTGGCCGCGCAGCACCCCGACTGGGTGATGCTCTACCAGTACGGCAACCCCGACAACGCGGGCGCGCACTACGCCAGCACCGGCCCCGAGATCCTCGCCGACCTCCCCGAGATCACCCACTTCGTCGCCGGTCTCGGCACCACCGGCACCCTGATGGGTGTGGGCCGCTACCTGCGCGAGCACGTGCCGGACGTACGGATCGTGGCCGCCGAGCCGCGCTACGACGACATCGTCTACGGGCTGCGCAACCTCGACGAGGGCTTCGTGCCCGAGCTCTACGACGAGTCCGTGCTCACCACGCGCTACTCCGTCGGCTCCGAGGACGCGGTCCGGCGCACCCGGCAACTCCTCGCCGAAGAGGGCATCTTCGCCGGCATCTCCACGGGTGCGGTGCTCCACGCCGCGCTCGGCGTGGCCCGCAAGGCGGTACGGGCGGGCGAGCGCGCCGACATCGCCTTCGTCGTCGCCGACGGCGGCTGGAAGTACCTCTCGACGGGCGTCTACACGGCCACCACGGACGAGGAGGCCATGACGGCCTTGCAGGGCCAGCTCTGGGCCTGAGGCCCCGCGGCTGCGTGCCCCATCAGGGGCGCGGGGCTCTGTTGCATTTGCGGCTCCGCCGCGTGGGCGCGACCAGCCGTCGACGACCCGTAGCCGCCCACCGGGCCCGGGTGGCACCCCGGTAGGCGCAACGAGCCACCGGCCCGCAGCCGCGCGCGGAAGCGCAAGACGCACCCCGGTAGGCGCACCGCCCCGCGCAGCAGAAGCGGGGCACCCCACCCCGCAAAGCCGGGCGCAGCGCGTCCGTACCGGTGACTTCAACCACAACCGAACCTCGCAGAGGAGCGGCCGTCCGCTCCGCGCCTTACGCTCGACGGACCGCTCATGGCCCCCCGTAACCGGCCCACGGAGGTTCAGGCCCGTATGAAGCTCACCGTCGTCGGATGCTCCGGGTCGTTCCCGTCCACGGAATCGCCCTGCTCGAGCTACCTCGTAGAGGCCGACGGCTTCCGGCTGCTCCTCGACATGGGCAACGGCGCCCTCGGCGAGCTGCAGCGCCACATCGGTCTCTACGACCTCGACGCCATTCTGCTGTCGCATCTGCACCCCGACCACTGCATCGACATGTGCGGCTATTTCGTCGCCCGCTACTACCGGCACGAGGGCGGCAGGGCGGACGCCATCCCCGTCCACGGTCCGGAGGGCACCGAGCAGCGGCTGGCCGCGGCGTACGGCGACGTGCCGGACGAGAGCTGCATGGCGGAGGTCTTCGACTTCCGCACCCTGAAGCCGGGCACCTTCACCGCGGGCCCGCTCACCATCCGTACCGACCGGGTCCGGCACCCCGTCGAGGCGTACGCCTTCCGGATCGAGCACAACGGCAGCGCGCTGGTCTACTCCGGTGACACCGGGCCCTGCCAGGCGCTGCACGAGCTGTCCGTGGGCGCCGACCTGCTGCTGTGCGAGGCCTCCTTCACCCACGGCAAGGAGGACATCCCGGACCTCCACCTCACCGGCCGCGAGGCCGGCGAGCACGCCGCCCGCGCGGGCGTGGCCCGCCTCGTGCTCACCCACATCCCGCCGTGGACGGACCCGCTGACCAATCTCCGCGACGCCCGCGCGGTCTACGGCGGGCCGGTGGAACTGGCCCGCGCGGGCGCCGTCTACGAGGTTCAGCCCGGGTAATGCGGCACTGAAGCAGCTATCCGGCTTTTCGAGGAAATAACGCCGAGGGCCCCTGGAATCCATGGATTCCAGGGGCCCTCGGCCGCTGTGCGGAGTAATTGCGGGAATTCCCGCCGCTGTTACACCTGCGTTGTCACGCCTGCGCTGTTACGCCTTCAGCTCGGACGCCTCGTCCTCGGATTCACGGCCCGGGGTCTTGAGGTCGAACTTGAGGATGGCGAAGCGGAAGACCGCATAGTAGATCGCCGCGAAGCACAGGCCGACCAGGACCAGGAGCCACGGCTTGGTGGCGATGCCCAGGTTCAGCAGGAAGTCGATCGCGCCCGCGGAGAAGCCGAAGCCGTCCTTCATGCCGAGTGCCCAGGTCAGGGCCATCGAGACACCGGTCAGCACCGCGTGGACGGCGTACAGCACCGGGGCGATGAACATGAAGGTGAACTCGATCGGCTCGGTCACACCGGTCACGAAGGCGGTGAGCGCGAGCGAGAACATCATGCCGCCGACGACCTTGCGGTTCTCGGGGCGGGCACAGTGCACGATCGCCAGGCAGGCGGCCGGGAGGGCGAACATCATGATCGGGAAGAAGCCGGTCATGAACTGGCCCGCGTTCGGGTCGCCCGCGAGGAAGCGCGCGATGTCGCCGTTGACGGCGCCCTTGGCGCCGTCGTACGAACCGGCCTGGAACCACGGGAAGGAGTTCAGCAGGTGGTGCATGCCGACCGGGATCAGCGCGCGGTTGGCGACACCGAAGATGCCCGCGCCGACGGCGCCGGAGCCGACCAGCCACTCACCGAAGTTGTGCAGACCCGTGCCCAGCACCGGCCAGACGTAGCCGAAGACGACACCGATGACCAGGCCCGCGAAGGACGACAGGATCGGCACCAGGCGGCGGCCGCCGAAGAAGCCCATCCACTCGGGCAGCTTGGTGCGGTAGAAGCGCTGGTAGAGCAGCGCGACCACGAGGCCCATCACGACACCGCCGAGGACCTTGGCGTCGACGGCCTGTTCCACCATGGCGACCTTGTGGTCGACCACGGCCTCCTTCTTCGGCAGGCTGCTGTCGTGGAAGGTGCCCAGCACCTTCGAGAAGACCAGGTAACCGGCCACGGCGGCGAGCGCCGTGGAGCCGTCCGACTTCTTGGCGTAGCCGATCGCGACACCCACGGCGAACAGCAGCGCCATGTTGTCGAGGATCGCGCCGCCACCGGCCGACATGAATTCGGCGATCTTGTTCAGGAAGTGGGGGAAGGACTCCCTGCCCAGCATGTCGGGCTGGCCCAGGCGGACCATCAGCGCGGCCGCGGGCAGCACCGCGACCGGCAGCATCAGGCTGCGGCCGATACGCTGCGCGATGGCCATGGCGCCGGCGCCGAACTTCTTCTTCTCCGGCGCGGCGGTCTCGGACGCCTTCTTCGACGCCTTTGACGCCTTCGGCTCCTTCGCCTTCTTCTCCGGCGCGGCGTCCTCAGGCGTCTTCTTCGCCGCCTTGGCGCTCTTACTCATCGGATTCCTCCAGGTGAGGCGGGCGCTCGGGGGGAAGGGGGGACGGCCCGCAATCTGGTCTACACCACTCAGTGGTTTAGACCTGTTGTAGCACGTGAGTCCGGGATAAAGGAATCCGTTGTTCCAGGAGGGGCCGGGTGGCCTCGGACACAGGGAAACGGACACAGGGAAACGGCCCCCGGGCGGGCGTCCCGGGGGCCGTGGGCGTCGGCCCCGTGCGTGACGGAGCCGACGCGTCCCGTGCTGTTTACCTCGCGTGTTTACCTGGCGTGTTTACCTCGCGGGCTTTTTCACTTCACGTTCTCCCGCTCGATCTCCTCCGCCAGCTCTTCCGGCTCGCGGCCCGGCGTGGGCAGGTCGAACTTCGTAATGGCGAAGCGGAAAAGCACGTAGTAGACGATCGCGAAGCAGAGCCCGATCGGAATGATCAGCCATGGCTTGGTCGCGAGCCCCCAGTTGATGACGTAGTCGATCAGGCCCGCGGAGAAGCTGAACCCGTCGTGCACGCCGAAGCCCCACGTCACCGCCATCGACACACCCGTCAGCAGCGCGTGGATGACATAGAGGAGGGGCGCGATGAAGAGGAAGGAGTACTCGATGGGCTCCGTGATGCCCGTGACGAACGACGTCAGGCCCACCGACAGCATCATGCCGCTCACGGTCTTGCGGTGATGCGGCTTCGCGCAGTGCGCGATCGCGAGCGCCGCGGCGGGCAGCGCGAACATCATGATCGGGAAGAAACCCGAGGTGAACTGGCCCGCGTGCGGGTCACCCGCCAGGAAGCGGTTGATGTCGCCGTGCACCACCGTGCCGTCCGGCTTGGTGTACTCGCCGAACTGGAACCACATGAACGTGTTGAGGAACTGGTGGAGCCCCACCACCAGCAGCGCGCGGTTCGCCACACCGAACACACCCGCGCCCGCGGACCCCAGGTCCGACAGCCACTTGCTGAAGCTCGTCAGCGCGTGCCCCACGGGCGGCCAGACCCACAGACAGACCACCGCGAAGGCCAGCGCGACGAAGGACATGAGGATCGGCACCAGACGGCGCCCGTTGAAGAAGCCCAGCCAGTCCACCAGCCGCACCCGGTGGAAACGCACCCAGAACCAGGCGCTGAGCAGCCCGATCACGATGCCGCCGAACACCCCCGGGTTCTGGAAGGTCGCCGGGCTCGCCGCGCCCGTACCCGTGACGCACACCCCGCTCCACAGCCCCGCCCCGCCGAACTTCGTCTCGTGCGGGCAGTCCTCCGGGAACTGGTGCAGGACGGAGAAGTAGACGAGGAACGCCACCACCGCGGCCAGCGCTGTCGAGCCGTCCGCCTTCTTCGCCATGCCGATGGCCACGCCCACGCAGAACAGCAGCGGCAGGCCGAGGCCCGAGTCCAGCAGTGCCCCGCCCGCGCCCGCGAAGACCTTGGCGACGTCGGTCCAGCCCAGCCCGTCCTTGCCGAAGACGTCCGGCTGCCCCAGCCGGTTGAGGATGCCCGCCGCGGGCAGCACCGCGATCGGCAGCTGAAGGCTGCGGCCCATCTTCTGCAGGTTCGAGAAGAGGCTCTGCGCCCACTTCTTCCCGCGCGGGGCCGCCGCGGCGTCCGTCGTCATCTCCGTGCCTCCGCCTCGTCCCTCCGCGCGCCGCCCCGACGACGGTCACCCGCCGCTGTGCCGCATACTGGTGTAGACCACTTGCGGTGTGTTCGGGCCTCCCGGAGCGCAGCGCCGGTTGGTCGTCATCTTTCGCCAGATGACGGACATATGCCCGCGTAGTTGCGCTGAACGTGGGTTACCGTGTGAAAGCCGGTCGGCGGCGTCGCCGAAAGGCCGAGACATCCAGGAGTGCACATGGCCAGCAAGGCTGAGAAGATCGTCGCCGGTCTCGGCGGGATCGACAACATCGAAGAGGTCGAGGGCTGCATCACCCGCCTGCGCTGCGAGGTCAATGACCCCGAGCTCGTCGACGAGGCCGCGCTCAAGGCCGCCGGCGCCCACGGCGTCGTCAAGATGGGCACCGCCATCCAGGTCGTCATCGGCACCGAGGCCGACCCGATCGCCGGTGAGATCGAGGACATGATGTAAGGAGCCGCCAGGCTCCCCCGCAAGGGCCCCGCACCGGCATCCACATGATCCGGAACGGGGCCCTTCGCGTTGCCTATAGGCTCGTGCCCATGTCTCGCATCGACGGCCGTACGCCCGACCAGCTCCGCCCCGTGACCATCCAGCGCGGCTGGAGCAAGCACGCCGAGGGCTCCGTCCTCGTCTCCTTCGGGGACACCAAGGTCTTCTGCACCGCCAGCGTCACCGAGGGCGTCCCGCGCTGGCGCAAGGGCACCGGCGAGGGCTGGGTCACCGCCGAGTACGCGATGCTGCCGCGCGCCACCAACACCCGCGGCGACCGCGAGTCCGTCCGTGGCAAGATCGGCGGCCGCACCCACGAGATCTCCCGCCTCATCGGCCGCTCCCTGCGCGCCGTGATCGACTTCAAGGCGCTGGGCGAGAACACGATCGTCCTCGACTGCGACGTCCTCCAGGCCGACGGCGGCACCCGCACGGCCGCCATCACCGGCGCCTACGTGGCCCTCGCCGACGCCATCGCCTGGGCCCAGGCCAAGAAGCTGATCAAGCACGGCCGCAAGCCGCTCACCGGTACCGTCTCCGCCGTCAGCGTCGGCATCGTCGACGGCGTGCCCCTCCTCGACCTCTGCTACGAGGAGGACGTCCGCGCCGAGACCGACATGAACGTCGTCTGCACCGGCGACGGCCGCTTCGTCGAGGTCCAGGGCACCGCCGAGGCCGAGCCCTTCGCCCGCGAGGAGCTCAACGCCCTGCTCGACCTGGCGGTCGCCGGCTGCGCCACCCTCGACACGGCCCAGCGCGAGGCCCTCGCCCGCACCCTGGAGGAGACCGCGTGAAGCGCCTCGTCCTCGCCACCCGCAACACCGGCAAGATCGCCGAACTCCGCGCCATCCTCGCCGCCGCCGACCTCGGCGTCGACCTCGTCGGCGCCGACGCCTACCCCGAGGTCCCGGACGTCAAGGAGACCGGCGTCACCTTCGCCGAGAACGCCCTCCTCAAGGCCCACGCCCTGGCCCAGGCCACCGGCCTCCCCGCCGTCGCCGACGACTCGGGCCTGTGCGTGGACGTCCTGGGCGGCGCCCCCGGCATCTTCTCCGCCCGCTGGGCGGGCACCCACGGCGACGACAAGGCCAACCTGGACCTGCTCCTCGCCCAGCTCTCCGACATCGCCGAGGAACACCGCGGCGCCCACTTCGCCTGCGCCGCGGCCCTGGCCCTGCCGGACGGCACGGAGCGCGTCGTCGAGGGCCGCCTGGAGGGCACGCTGCGGCATGCCCCGAGCGGCACGGGCGGCTTCGGCTACGACCCGATCCTCCAGCCGCTGGGGGAGACGCGTACGTGTGCCGAGCTGACGCCGGACGAGAAGAACGCGATCAGCCACCGGGGGAAGGCGTTCAGGGGGCTGGTGCCGGTGGTGCGGGAGCTTTTGGGATAAGGGCTGCGAAGCAGAATCGGCCTGTGAATCGATTTCTTCGATTCACAGGCCGATTGCTGTGCGGCGGAAGGGATTCGAACCCTCAAGCCCTGTCACGGGCTACGGATCCTAAGTCCGCTGCGTCACCACTGCGCCACCGCCGCTAGCCGCCAGCCATGGTACCGGCTGGCGGCTGCTCGTGGGATTCGGGTGTCACCTTCGGGCCGGAGAGCTCTCTCTCCCGCGTTGGCCGCCCCGGCACCAGGTGTCCGTGAGCGCGTGGCAGTTGGGGCACAGGTAGCGGAGGTTCTCTCTGCGGTTGTCGAGCCGGTCGCCGTTGATGTGGTCGATCTGCAAGGTGATCGGTCTGCCCAGCCACTCGCCCTCGTTGCCGCAGAAGGCGCACCGGTACAGCACGCCGATCTCACCCAGAGCCCGGTGGAGCCGCTCGCGGCTTTCCCGTGTCGAGCCCCGTGGCCGTACCCGGAGTACATCGTGCGCGATGGGCTTGGGTTCGGCGACCCGGATCGTGCCCCAGGACCTCCGTACGAAGTGGGAAGTGTCCAGCCCCAGTTGGACGACCCGCCTTCTGACCCTGCGGTGGTTGGTGTCGTTCACGGCCAGCCCGAGCGCACGCATGACGTCGGCGAAGCTCGTCGCGTCGGCCACGGCTTCCCGTAGCTGGTCATCCGGCAGCACAAGCCGTCTGTTGCGGAAGTGCGCGGTGTCGATGCCCCGATCCCTGAGCATCCGCCCGAGTACCGCGCGTGTCCTGCCGTCATCGGGGACACCGAGTTCTCGTGCGACGCCGCGAACGCTCGTTGCGGACAAGGCGGCTGCCCTGAGCTCGTCATTGGTGAACGGTAAGTCGAGCTGGGGTCGGTTCAGGCCGGGAAAGTGGCTGACGTCGATGTTCAGTGCGGCGATCCGGCGGCGGATGTGGGAAAGGGTCCCGGCCGCCGGTGACGCGCCGAGCTTCTGCGCGACTTCGCGCAGGGTGGCGGACGAAGCGACGGCGTCGGCTATGGCCTCGTCCGGGTACTTGCGCCAGGGGCTGCGGTGCGTGAAATGGCTGATGTCGATGCCGTAAGCGGCGACCTTCTCCCGGAGGACGCGGCGCCTGCCACCGCTGGCCTTGACTCCCAGCTTGCGCATCAGGTCGGCCCACCCTGCCGACTCCGCGACGGCGGCCGTCAACGTTTCGCGGGCGTACACGTCAGCCATGGATGTGCCCAACATCGCGAAGATAGCTTCTGCTGCCCGGCGTCGACGCGCCTCCACACCAGCGCACCGCCTCGTCGTACGACGTAGAGACGCGAGCCGCTTCCACGAGCAGCTCGTAGGTGTACCTGACCGGCATGATCCCCTCCCTCAGCGCACCGGAGGGGCGAGGGCACGGCCAGAGGCCGTACCCCGTTCCCGTCCGGTGCGCGCGACGGTTGCGATTGCTGGGTACGGCCATCGACGGACAGCCTCGTACGCTCCAACGACAGGACGGGCGAGCGGTTACGCCGAATGTGTGAACGATCCGGCCCGCTGGGGCCGGGCGTGGTCAACCCGGTTCCGCCGGGAAACCTGATATAGGCATGAAGGGAACGCGCCGCCCGAATTCCCCGTCACTCACAGCAGGGGTGTCCCAAATGCGCCCCTCGCCAGCATCCCCGTCCAGGAAGAGAGGCCGATGGCCGAGCGTGCCGTGTCCCGGCGGGCCCGCGTGAGCACCGTTCTGGCGGTCTTCGCCGCGGTGACCGTCCTGGCGCTCGCGGGCGTGTGGCTCTGCCAGGCCCAGGACCGCTCGGGCTCGGTGTCCGACGCCCCCAAGACGGCCGCCGCGCAGAAGTCGCCGCAGCCGATCCGGGAGGTGCCGCGGGACACGGAGGCGGAGGAGGCCAAGCCGCAGGAGCTGCCCGGGGTCCGCGAGTGCGGGCTCGGCGCCCCCGTCGTGGAGCCGCAGATCATCACTCTGAACTGTGCCAACACCGGCGTCGTGGCCAGCGGCATCAAGTGGTCGCACTACGGCGCGGACGGCGCCGAGGGGCAGGGCGTGGTGCAGGTCTCGGTCGCTGCCAACGGCGCGGCAGCCAATGGCGCGGCCCCCGCGACCTATCCCGCGCGCTTCCGGTTGTACGGGGCGAAGAACGTCGACGGGCTGCTGGCGTTCACAGGTATCGACGTCGACTACACCGGGGCCACGCCCATGGGGGAGTCGAAGGAAACGTATTCGATCGCGTGATGGGTATCCGTGGCCGGATCGCGCTGGCGATCTCCTTCGTCACCGCGCTCGCCGTCGTGGTGCTCGGCGTCGCCGTGCACCACATCGCGGCCCAGGAGCGCGGCAGGCAGGCACAGTCCTACCAGGACGCCCTGCTGAGCTCCGCGCTCCAGGTCTACCAGCGGGACGGCCTGCTCGCGCTCGGCGCGCAGCTCGACGACTCGACGCTGCCGGTCCCGCTGGCGCAGCGGGTGTCGGACGGCAAGCCCGGTACGTACATCAGCGGCGGCGCCGATCCGCGGGTGTGGGCGGCGACGTCCGTGGGCGACGGCAAGGTGCTGTCCGTCTCGGCGCCCTACCCCGACCGCGACCCCGTGCAGAAGGCGCTGGACAAGGCGCTGATCGTGGCCGGGGTGGCCACGGTGGCGCTGATGGCGGTCGTGGCGTGGTTCGTGGCGCAGAGCCTCTCGCGGCGGCTGCGGACGAGCGCGGCCGCGGCGCGGCGGATCGCCGCCGGCGCGCCGCCGGACGCGGAGGTCCTCGCGGCGGGCGGCCGGGACGAGGTGGCCGAGCTGGGCCGCTCGGTGCACCACATGGCCACCTCGCTGGCGGCCCGGGTGGCCGCCGAGCGCGAGTTCACCGCGGACGTGGCGCACGAGCTGCGCACCCCGGTGGCGGGCCTGGTCGCCTCGGCCGAGCTGCTGCCGCACCCGCGGGCCGTCGAGATGGTCCGCGAGCGCGCCCAGACCATGCGTTCCCTGGTCGAGGACCTGCTGGAGGTCTCCCGGCTGGACTCCGGCGTGGAGCGGGCGCAGCTCGACCCGGTCGAGCTGCCGTCGCTCGTGCGCGGCATCGTCAAGCGGGCGCGCGGCCAGCGCGGTGTCGACGACGTCGCGGTCGAGGTCGTGGGCGAGGGCCGCATCGTGGCCACGGACGCGCGGCGCGTCGAGCGCATCCTGGTCAACCTGCTCGGCAACGCGGCGAAGCACGGCAAGCCGCCGATCGAGGTCCGCGTCGAGGGCACGCGGATCGTGGTGCGCGACCATGGCGGGGGCTATCCGGAGGAACTCGTCTCCCAGGGCCCGCGCCGCTTCCGCACGGCGGCACCGGAGCGGGGGACCGGGCATGGGCTGGGGCTGACGATTGCCGTGGGGCAGGCGTTGGTGCTGGGGGCGACGCTCACGTTTGACGAGGCGGAGGACGGTGGCGCTCAGGCCACGCTGACGCTGCCGCTGGCCGAGGACGAGGCGGATCGCTCCGCCCCGCAGACGGTCACCGCCTGACCATGGCCGGGGGCTGCGCCCCCGACCCCCGGTCGCCTGCGGGACCGGGGGTCGGCTGCGCCCACCGGGGTGCCTCTTGCGCTGCGCGCGCGGCTGCGGGTTCGCTGTGGCTGGGCGCGCAGTTCCCCGCGCCCCTTTCGGGGCCTGCCGGAGGCTACAGTCCCAGGTCCTTGATGATCTTCGCTACGTGGCCCGTGGCCTTGACGTTGTACAGCGCGCGCTCGACCTTGCCCTCCTCGTCCACGATCACCGTGGAGCGGATGACGCCGGTCACCACCTTGCCGTAGAGCTTCTTCTCGCCGTACGCCCCGTACGCGGTCAGGACGGTCTTGTCGGGGTCGCCGACCAGGGTCACCTTCAGCGACTCCTTGTCGCGGAACTTCGCGAGCTTCTCCGGCTTGTCGGGCGAGACGCCGATCACGTCGTAGCCGTGTCCGGCCAGGAAGTCGAGGTTGTCGGTGAAGTCGCACGCCTGCTTCGTGCAGCCGGGCGTGAGCGCGGCGGGGTAGAAGTAGACGATGACCTTGCGCCCCTTGTGGTCGGCCAGGGACACCGGCTTGCCGTCGGCGTCGGGCAGGGTGAAGGCGGGGGCGGTGTCGCCGGGCTGCAGGCGCTCGCTCATGGACATCTCCTCATCGGGATCGCTCGGGATCGGGGCCGGGTCCCGAGCGTAGTCAGCCTGCCGATCGGGGGTGCCGTGGGGCACGGGGTCCGCCGAGCTGACAGACTGTCGTCATCACTCATCATCACTCTTATCGAGACGACGGAGGCAGCGCGGTGTCGGATGCCAGGACCCCTGCGCAGATCGAGGCGGACATCGCCCGCAGGCGGCAGGAGCTCGCCGTGACGCTCGACGAGATCGGTGTGCGGATGCACCCGAAGACGATCGTGGGCGACGCCAAGGCGAAGGTGACCTCGAAGGTCGACCAGACCGCGGGCCGCGCCTATGTGGCGGTGAACCGCCTGGTCTCCGACGTCCGCGCCGGCCTGGTCGCCGAGGACGGCAGCCCGCGCCTGGAGCGGATCGTCCCGGTCGCGATGGTCGCGGTCGGCGTGATCGGCCTCCTGACGGTCTCCTCCCGCCGCCGCAAGGCCTGAGCCCCGTAAGGGGCGCGCGCAGCGTGGCCCCGCTCACACCAACCGATCCGCCGCCATGGCCGCGAGGCCGTACGCGGCCAGGTACGGTCATGGCGTGAGTACGAACACCACCCACGACAAGCTGCCCATCCGGATGCTCCACGACCGGGTGCTGGTCCGTACCGACATTCCGGAGGGCGAGCGCCGGTCCAGCGGCGGCATCGTCATTCCGGCGACGGCGGCGGTGGGCCGCAGGCTGGCGTGGGCGGAGGTCGTGGCCGTCGGCCAGAGCGTGCGCACGGTGGAGCCGGGCGACCGGGTGCTCTACGACCCGGAGGACCGCGCCGAGGTCGAGGTCCGCGGCGTGGCGTACGTGCTGATGCGCGAGCGCGACCTGCACGCGGTGGCGGCGGAGCGCCTGGAGGGGTCCGAGGACTCCACGGGGCTCTACCTCTGATCCCCGTTCGTCCCGGGGCTTTGCTACGGTCGTAAGTGCCCGACGAGACGCGCCGTACCGGGTCAGGACAAGACGACGCACCCCCTGAAGGAATGTCTTCCACGGAGGTGCCGTCATGGCATGGGTCCTGCTCGCCGTCGCCGGTCTGCTCGAGGTCGCCTGGTCGATCGGCATGAAGTTCACCGACGGGTTCACCAGGCTCTGGCCGAGCGTGTTCACCGTCGCGGGTATCGCCGCCAGCATGCTGCTGCTCTCCCAGGCCGCCCGGACGCTGCCGATCGGCACGGCGTACGGCGTCTGGGTCGGCATCGGCGCGGCGGGCGCGGCGGTCTTCGGCATGGCCGTGCTCGGTGAGCCCGCGACCGCCGCGCGTATCTTCTTCGTCGTCCTGCTGCTGGTGGCCGTGGTGGGCCTCAAGGCCACCTCGGGCCACTGACGTCGGTACGTCCGGTACGTCGGTACGTCAGCACGTCAGTACTCGTAGCCCAGGAGCCCCTCCCGCTCGTGCCGCTGCCCGTCCTTCTGCTCCGGGAAGAGCGTGAAGGGCGGCAGGCTCGGCAGCCCGGTCGGCGGGCCCGGCAGCGTCGGCGGGCCGGTCGGCGGCCCCGGCGGGCGCGTGGGGCGGGTCGGGAAGCCGGTCGGCGCCGAGGGCGTGGGCGGTGCGGAGCTCTCCGACGGCGGCGCCGAGGAGGAGGGCGGCTCCAGCGTGGGCGCGGGTCCGGCGCCCGACATCTGGAGGTCGAAGTCCTTCACCGGGGTGCCGCTCAGCGCCGCCTCGGTGTAGGCGGCCCAGATGTTCGCGGGCGCGCCGCCGCCGTTGATGCGGGCCTCCCCGGTCGCCCCGTAGAGCGGCTTCTGGGTGCCGGTGTCGGAGTCCTGGCCCATGACCGCGACGACGGTCGCCAGGTCGGGGGTGTAACCCGCGAACCAGGCGGCCTTGTCCTCCTCCGCCGTGCCCGTCTTGCCCGCGGCGGGGCGTCCGGCGGCCTGCGCGGCCGATCCGGTGCCGCTTTCGACGACGCTCCGCAGCACGGCCGTGGTGGTGTCGGCGGCGTCGCGCGTGACGGCCCGCTTGGGCTCCTTGCCGGGCAGTTCGACGTTCTCGCCGCCCTTGGTGACCTTGTCGACCAGCGTGTACGGGCCGTGCCTGCCGTGGTTGGCGAGCGTCGCGTACGCCTGGGCCATGTCGAGGACGCTGGCGGTGGCCACGCCCAGCGCGATGGAGGGGGTGGCGGTCAGCTCGGGGGTCTTCGCGGGGATGCCGAGGGCGATCGCGGTGTCCTTGACCTTGCTCGGACCGACGTCCTGCGCCATCTGGGCGTAGACCGCGTTGACGGACAGGTCGGTGGCCTTGGTGACGGTGATCTGTCCGTACGACCTGTCGTCCTCGTTGGCGGGCGCGTAGCCGACGGGCCCGCCCCGGCCCTGCACCGGGCGTTTGTTGGTGCCGTCGTAGAGGGTGTTGGGGGTGATGGGGCGGCCGTCCTGCGTCGTCGCGTCGTTCTCGACGGCGGAGGTGAAGACGAAGGGCTTGAAAGTGGAGCCCACCTGGTAGTCGCGGCGGGTGGCGTTGTTGACGTACTGCTTGGTGTAGTCGATGCCGCCGTAGAGCGCGACGACCCGGCCCGTCGTCGGGTCGATGGAGGCGCCGCCCGCGCGGACGTAGTGGTCGACCGGTCTGCTGTCGCTCAGGTCGTCCATCAGCTGTTTCTGCACGGCGTTGACGAAGGCGTCCTGCTTGTCCTTCTCGATGGTCGTGGTGATGCGGTAGCCGCCGCGGGCCAGCGTCTGCTCGTCGACGATCTTGTTGTCGGTGGTGAGGTAGTCCTTGACGGCCTCCACCAGATAGCCGCGCTGGCCGGACATGCCGACCCGCGGCCGGGACTTGCCGGGCGTGGGGAACTGCGTCTTCGCCCGCTCGTCCGCGGCGAGCCACTTCTTCTTGACCATGCCGTCGAGGACGTAGTTCCAGCGGGCCATGGCGCGCGGCTTGTTCTCGGGGTGCGCGCCGACGTCGTACGCGCTGGGCGCGTTGAGCAGCGTCGCGAGGTAGGCGCCCTCGGCGGTGTCCAGCTTGTCGGAGTCCTTGGCGTAGTACGCCTGGGCGGCGGCCTGGATGCCGTAGGCGTTGCGCCCGAAGTAGCTGGTGTTCAAATAGCCTTCGAGAATGTCGTCCTTGCTCTCCTCGCGGTCGAGTTTGATCGCGATGAAGAACTCCTTGACCTTGCGGCTGATGGTCTGCTCCTGGCCCAGGTAGTAGTTCTTGACGTACTGCTGGGTGATGGTGGAGCCGGACTGCTTGCCCTTGCCGGTGACGGTGTTCCACGCGGCGCGCAGCATGGCCTCGGGGTTCACGGCGGACTCGGAGTAGAAGTCGCGGTCCTCGGCGGCGAGCACGGCGTGCTGGACGGTCTTGGGCACGCGGCTCAGTGACACGCTCTCGCGGTTGACCTCGCCGTCGCGGGCGAGCTGGGTGCCGTCCGCGTAGAGGTAGACGTTGCTCTCGGCGACGGCCGCTTTGTTGGCCGGGGGGATGTTCACCAGCATGTAGCCGGCGACGAGGCCGCCCGCGATCAGCAGGACGATCAGCAGGAAACCGCCCAGCACCATGCGCCACGTCGGCAGGAGTCTGCGCCAGCCGGTGCGCCTGGGTCTGCCGGGTCTGCCGTTCGCGGCGGTGCCCTTGGGCGACCAGCCCGCCTGCCGCTGCTGTGACTGCTCGTCGCTCATTGTCGTCAGGGACTCCGTCGTGTCGGTCGGTTCGCTGTGCGCCGTACGTCCCGCCGGACACCATCGCATCATGCGTTCGGGGTCGGAAGACGTGGCACAGCGGTGGCCGCGCCGTAGGCCGAACGGGTGGGTCCGGCACTCCGGCGCTCGAGGTCGGCGGACTATCGAGGTTCAACGACGGGATGTGCCGTGGGATGCGACTGCTATGCGCCGAATGGGGCGCCCTTGTGTCGTCCTGTGCCCTGTCCGTGCCCCGCCTCTGCCCCGTCTGTGCCCCGTCCCGTGGTCGCTACCCTGTTCGCCATGACGAGCGAACTTCCCGAGATGCGGGCCTCCGACGCCGAACGCGAGCGCATTGCCGAAGTCTTGCGCGAGGCCCTTGCCGAGGGGCGGCTCGACATGGAGGAGTTCGGGCAGCGCGTCGACGCGGCGTACAAGGCCCGTACGCACGCGGAACTGGAGCCGCTGGTGCGGGACCTGCCCGCGGCGGGTTCCGGAGCGGGTTCCGGGAGCGTCTCCATGACGAAGCGTGACGAGGGCGGCTGGGCCGGGCGGATCGGCGGGCCCGCCACCTCGAAGGGCGCCTTCGCCATGTGGGGCGGCTTCCGCCGCTGGGGCGGATGGACGGTGGCCCGCCGCTTCACGGCGTTCACCATGTTCGGCGGCGGCAACATCGACCTGCGCGAGGCGCGGTTCGAGGACCGCGAGGTGGTCGTCCGCTGCTTCGCCTTCTTCGGCGGCATGGGCGTCGTCGTCCCGCCGGACCTGGACGTCGAGGTCCGCGGCATCGGCATCATGGGCGGCTTCGGCGACCGCGCCACGGGTACGGGGACCCCGGGGTCCCCGAAGGTACGGGTGACGGGGCTGGCGATGTGGGGCGG
>NZ_JAINFC010000429.1 GCF_020740835.1 Streptomyces sp. UNOC14_S4 | reverse complement strand
GCCCCGGCGGGGCGGCGGGGAGGGAGAGCACGGCTCGTCGGATGGTCGTGGGCACGGCAACCTGGTCCTCTCAGGCCCGGAATCAGGCCTCGGCGGCGTCGATCATGTCGGCGGTGATCGCCCAGCGTTCGTGGTCGCGCCACGCCCCGGATATGAAGAGGTAGTCGGGCGAGAAGCCCTCCAGCCGGAAGCCGAGCCGCTTGACCAGGGCGAGCGAAGCCGCGTTGCCCGGCTGGATGTTGGCCTCCAGCCGGTGCAGGCCCAGGGGGCCGAAGGCGTACCGGAGCACGAGCCCCAGGCCCTCGGTCATATATCCGTGCCCGGCGGTGGGCGCGAAGCTCCCGTAGCCAAGGTAGCCGCTGCGGAACGCGCCGCGGACGATGTTGTTGATGTTGACGAAACCGGCGATCGCGCCGTCCGCCCCGGGCAGGCAGACGAGCAGGCGCGCCGTCTCGACGGCGTCGGTGCGGTCCATGTAGGCCATGAACGCGTCCTCGGTCGCGGGCATCGACAGCCAGGGCGTGTGCAGTTCCTCGCTGACGCGTACAAGGCGGGTGAACTCGGCGGCGTCGGCCCGCGTGAGGGCACGGAGGGCGACCCGGGGGCCCCGGGCCAGGAAGTCGTCGTGGTGCTCGGACACGTTCTCATCGTAGAGGCGGGGTCCGACATCGTTCCCGGTCACGTGATCATCCCCACTGTGCCGGGTCCGTGCCCCACACGCCCGGCGGGCGCCGCCAGTCCGCGGGCGCGCCCTCCACCGTCACGGGCGGTGCCGCGTAGCGCAACCGCCCCAGTGGGCCGTCCGTTTCCCGCAGCCACGCCTCCGGCTCGTAGGTGCCTTCCGGCTCGCCCTCGTCACGGTCGCGCGTGCTCTCGCCGGTGAGCCATGCCGCCGTCTGGGCGAGCGCGAAGCGGGCGAGGCGGGTGCCGCCGTTCGTGTGCTGCTCGGTCAGGGCCCGCAGGACGGCGGCCGCGAGCAGGTAGCCGGTGCCGTGGTCGAGGGCCTGCGCGGGCAGCGCGCCGGGCCTGCCGTCCGGGCCCGCCTCCATGACGGCGATGCCGGTGGCCGCCTGCACCAGGCTGTCGAAGCCCCGGCGGCCGCCCCACGGACCGTAGGCGCCCCACGCGCTCAACTGGCCGATGACGAGCCCGGGGTGCCGTTCCGCGAGGTCCTCCGCCGACAGTCCGTGCCGGTCGAGGGCGCCGGGCCGGTAGCCGGTCACGACGACGTCCGCGGTGGTGAGCAGGTCCTCGAAGGCGGTGCGGTCCGTTGTCCGCGTGAGGTCGAGCGTGGCCGTCTTCTTGCCGAACCCCGTGTCGTTGAGGGTGTCCTGATCCTCCGGCAGGTGCGGTGGGTCGATACGCAACACGTCCGCGCCGAGCAGCGCGAGCGTACGGGTGGCGACGGGTCCGGCGAGGACCCGGGTCAGGTCGAGCACGCGCAGCCCGTGCGCGGGCAGTCCCTCCCGCGCGTCGGGCATCGTGCGCACGGGCCCCTCGCCCACGCGGTCCAGGGAGAGCAGGGGGTGCCGCGCGACGACCGCGCCCTGCGGGTGGGTGGCCCATTCGCCGGGTGTCCGGACGGCGATGGCGAGCCCGCCCGCCGCGTACACCGTCTCCTCCACGTCTCCGGCCCGGCGCTCCGCGAGCACGTCGGCGACCCGGGTGGCGAGCGCCTCGTCGTCGCCGGTGTCGTCGATCTCCAGGGCGGCGAGGAGGCGGGCGCGGTGGTGCGGGTAGTTGGCGTGTGTGCGCACCCAGCCGTCCGCGGTGCGCCAGAACCGGGACAGCGGGGCGAAGGTGCCGCCTGCCCGCCCGTCGAGGCGTATGTGCCGCTCGCTGGTGAACGCGGTGGCGACGGCCCCGTCGTCCACCGTCACCTGCGGCAGGCCGCCCCGGTCCCCGCCCTGCCGGACCGCCGTCAACTCGGCCGCGGCGAGCCCGCAGACGGCGACGGTGGCCCGCGCGAACTCCCTGACGGGCAGTGAGGACGGCAGCGTCGCGGCGTCGGGGCCGCCGTGGGCGACGGTCGCCACGAGAGCGGGGTCGCCGCCGAGGGCGGCCCAGGCGCGCGTCACCGCGCTGGTCGATCGCTTGATCATCTCCGCAGTGTGGCACCGGGAACCGGCGGACCGCCAGCCTTTCTCCCGCCAGGTGACGCAGACCTCCGGCGCCTCAGGACGGCGGCAATAGAGTGGCCGGAACGGCGGTAGCGCTGCGGCAGGACGATGGCAGGATGGCGGGATGCGTCCACTGCTGCTCGGGATACCCCGCCGCCCTCCGCTCCGCCCGTTCCTCGGCGCGGCCGTACTGCTCGTGACGGCGGGCCTGCTCACGGGGTGCGCCAGGCCACCGGAGCCCTTCGAGGCGGTCGAGCGGCACGGCCGCCCCGGGGCTCCGGCGAACGTTCCGGTGTCCCCCGCCTGCCCCGAGTCGGGTCTCCTGATCCGGTCGGAAGACGTCAACGCGGCTATGGGACTGCGGGTGATGACGCTCGAAGTGGTCAACTGCGACACGTCCCGCCACGTGGTCGAGGGCTATCCGGACGTACGCGTCCTCGGCAAGGACCACGCGCCGCTGGACGTCGGCCTGGAGCTCGGGGCGGCGTCCTTCGGCACTGCCGTGCAGGACGCGGGCCCCACGCGGCTGACCCTGCGGCCGGGCGAGCGGGCCGTCGCCGGGCTGGCGTGGCGGAACACGGTGGACACGACGGGCGAACCGGCCAACGGCGCCTTCCTGTCCGTCGCCCCGGCCCCGGGCGCGGCACGCCAGGAAGTGCCCGAGCTGATCGACCTGGGCACCACGGGCAAACTGGGCACCACGGCCTGGGCCCGGCCCCGGGCGTCGTAGGGCTCCGCCACGGCGCCGGGCGCCCCATCAGGGGCGCGGGGCAGTGTTGCGTCATGCGGCTCCGCCGCGTGGGCGCGACCGGCCCCCGCCGGACCCGCAGCCGCGCGCGGAGCGCAAGCCGCACCCCGGTGGGCGACGGGGGTCCGGGGGCGAAGCCCCGGGGCAGAGGCTCACGCGGAAGCGTGACCGGAAGCCGAGCGCTCAGCGCTCGTGGCGGGCGCGCAGGAACTCCACCAACCGCGCGTAGCTGTCCCCGCCGTGGCCCTCCTCGACCGCGCGGGAGGTCAGGGCCGTGAAGAGCTCCGGCAGGGCGGAGGACACCCCGCGGAGTTCGCTCGCGTGGGACAGGAGGTTCATCGTCATGAGGTGGAGGTCCAAGGGGAAGCCCTCGGCCGGGTAGCTGCCCGCGTCGATCTGCGGGGCGTACGTGGCCATGAAGGTGCCGACGGTGCGCATCCAGCGCAGGGCCACCTCCGTGAACGCCGTCGCCGTCACGCCGCCGCCGGGGCCGTCCGCGCCGATGAGCGCCGCGCTGTGCAGCCAGCCGGTCAGGGTGGACCACATGAGCCCGAGCAGCGCCATGTCGTAGACGGAGGACAGCGCGGCGTCGTCGCCCAGGTGCACGGGCTCGCCCAGGGCGGCCAGCGTCCCGCGGTGGGCGTCGAAGGCGGCGCGGGGGCCGCCGTAGAGCTGGAGGACGTCGGGGGTGCCGACGCCGGGCGGAGTCGTCATGACGACGCCGTCGAGGTAGCCGGCGCCGCGCTCCTCCGCCCAGGCGGCCGTCTCCCGTGCGGCCGGGGGCGACCCGGAGGTCAGGTTGACGAGCGTGCGGCCCACGAGCCCGCCGCCCAGCGGGCGGAGGACCTCGTGGACGGTGTCGTACGTCGACAGGCAGACCACGACCAGCGGGCTCGCGGCCACGGCGGCGGCGGCCGACGGTGCCTCCTCGGCGCCTTTGCCGACCAGCTCGCCCGCCTTGCCCGGCGTACGGTTCCAGACGGTGGTCGGGTGTCCCGCGGACACGAACGCGGCGGCCAGCGCACCGCCCATGGCCCCCAGCCCCAGCACGCTCACCCGTGCGGCCATGGCGTCCCCCCTTGTCGAGCGGATTCGCGGCTGTCCACCGCATTCTGCCCAGGAGGGGAGGCTTCTACCCATGCAGGGGCAATGCGGAGGCAACGCGCGGGCAAGGGCCGGGGGCGGCGCTCCCCGGTGGCATGCCGCGCGCGTCGCCGGGCAGACGTGGAGCGGGGGCCGACCGGGCGGGGCATTGCCTCCGCCGCGCGGGCCGGAGAGGATGCGCCATGCAGCCGGGGAGGGTGCGTCATGCATATGACCGAGGCGGAACGCGAGGGCGCGAGTGACCGGTCCGCGCTCCGACGGGCCCGGATCGTGGCGGCGGCCACGGTGACCATCGCCGACTACGGGCTCGTGGGGGCCTCCTTCGCGAGGATCGCCGAACGCGCGGGCCTGCCGGACAGCCACCTGATCGCGAGCCACTTCAAGAACAAACAGCAGATCGTCGACGAGGTGACCGCGGACATCCTCGGCACGCTGCAGCGGTTCGTCGCGCAGCGGATGAAGGAGGAGAGCACCGCCCGGGGCACTCTCCTCGCCTACCTGCGGGCCCACATCGACCACTTCGGCAGCCACCGCGTCCAGCTGAGCGCCCTGCTGGCGATCTTCACCTACAGCGGCTTCAAGTACTCCGCGGCGTACCGCGACGGGGCACGGGCTCTCCTGACGGCCGTTCTGCGCGACGGCCAGGCCCGTGGGGAGTTCCGCGACTTCGACGCCAACATGATGGCCTCCCTGGCCCTGAGCACCCTGGAGGGGCTGCCGATCCTCCTGGAGGCGCGCCCGGATCTGGACCCCACGGCCTACGCGGACGCGGTGGAGGAGGTCTTCGACCTGGCCACCCGGCGAGCGGAGTGAGGGCGGGCCACACTCAGTCCGCTCGCCGGGTGGCCATCGCCGCCACCGCCATTGCCGCCGCGTGCCCGGGTCCGACGGGGATGTCGGTCAGGGTCCAGCCCTGCGGAGGGGCCGGGTCGGGGCCCGTACCCACGTAAGTCGCCGACAGAGATCCGGACAGACCCGTTCCGAGGCCCTTGAGGTAGGCCTCCTTGCGGGTCCAGCAGCGGGCGAAGGCCGCCAGGCGGTCCCGCGCGGGGAGCCCGGCCAGCTCCGCCGTCTCGTCGGGGTGGAGCGCCCGCGCCACGTCGGTGACGACGGCGAGCGGCTGTTCCCGCTCCACGTCCGCCCCGACCGGTGTGTCGGCGAAGGCGTAGAGGGCCAGGTCACCGGCGTGCGAGAGGGAGAAGTGGAACGGTGCCCCGGCGACCGCGGGGCGGCCGTGCGGGCCGCCGCAGCCGGGGCAGGGCTCACGGGTCAGCACGACGGCCGCCGGGTCGGTGCCGAGGTACGCGCCGAGGAGCCGCCGCAGCCCCAGGTGACTCGCGACATACCGTTCCCGCAGCCGGTCGCGCGCGAACGCGGCCGCGCGGGCCCGCTCCCGGGCGTCCAGCACCCGCTCGTACGTCTCCGGCCCGGGAGCGCCGGTGATCCGCAGGAGCCATACGCGGGGCGGGCCGGGGGTCCAGGGCCCGGGCAGCGGGCCGTCGCCGAGCAGCCGGGGCACGGAAGTGTCGCGCATGTCCATGGTCGGCTCGGTTTCTCCGTCGGTGACCGGCTGCTCAGGCTACCGGCGCGGCCCGGCCGACGGGGGCCGGGAGCCGTCCCCCGGCCAGGGACCGGCCTCGGCGGCGGCATCCGCCGAGGCCGGGGTCTTGGGCGGCTACACCTGGAGGTGAGCGCGGGGCGGCGCGCCGAGCCGGCGGTGCGGGTCGCTGTGGGCGAGGCGGGCCAGCAGGTCGAGGAAGCGGCCGTGGTGGGCGGCGAGTTCGTCGGCGCCGTAGAGGGCGGGGTTGGCCGCGACGTCGATCCGCGGGCGCGGGCCGTCCTGGACCAGGACGGTGAGGTCGTCGACGGGCCCGGTGGCCAGCACGCGCACGTCCGACCGCGCGCCCCCGAAGGACGGGCCGCCACCGGGCGGGAGGAAGGTGACGCGGGGTCCGGTGACGGCCCGTCGGATGTCCTCATGGCGGAAGCGCTGGTGGCGGCGGGCCGCGCGGATACCGAGGACGGCCTGGTGGGTGAGTTCGGCGAAGGTGGTGCCGGAGGTGACGGTGAGCCGGAGGGGCACCACGTTCTCGGCCGAGCCGGGGGTGCGCAGGGCGACGGAGCCCGTACGGCCCATCACCGGCAGGGCCAGCAGCACGTCCCCGGCGCCGGTGGCACGGGCGAGGTGGAGCGCCTGCGCGGCGCAGACGACCTCCCGCCAGCCGGCCCGTACGGACGCGGCAAGGCGGCGCAGCGCCTCGGCGGTACCGGGCGCGAGGCGTGCCTCGCTGCGCAGGGAGGTACGGGAGGGGTGCGCGGTACGGCCCGCGAGGGTCCGGGGCTCGGGGCGGTCGGCGAGTTCGGCCAGCCAGTGGACGCGGTCGCGGAGGTGGCGGGCGGAGGCCCGGTAGGCGGTCTCCTCCTCGGCGAGGGCGACGGCCGGGCCGAAGGGTGTGGGTGCGGGGGCCCTGCCGGCGGCGAGGGCGGTGCAGACGTCGGCGACGCGACGCGTGACGAGGGTGTGCCCGTAGGTGTCCAGGAGGGAGTGGTGGCTGCGGTGGTACCAGAGCCAGTGGTCGCCGCCCACGCGGAGGAGGGCATGGGTGTGGAGC
>NZ_JAINFC010000428.1 GCF_020740835.1 Streptomyces sp. UNOC14_S4 | reverse complement strand
GGCTCGCCCGCCCCACCACGCGCCAGGCCTTCCAGGCGACCTTCGCCTGCGGGGTGGCCCTCGCCGTGGGGCAGCTCGTCTCCGACGAACGCTGGTACTGGGCGGTCGGTACCGCCTGGTGGATCTTCGTCAACACCGCCTCGCGTGGCGAGACCCTCGTACGGGGCTTCCGCCGTGTCGTCGGTACGGCGGCGGGCATCGCCGTCGGGCTCCTCGTCGCGGTGCCTCTGGACGGCGCGCCCGGCCCCACCGCGGCCCTCGTCGCGGTCTGCGTCTTCGGCATCTTCTACACCGCCGCCCCCTCGTACAGCTGGATGATGTTCTTCGTCACGGTCATGGCCGGACTGCTGTACGGGCTCCTCGGGGTGCTGCACCCCGGCCTGCTCGCCCTGCGCCTCGAACAGACGGGAGTGGGCGCCCTCGGCGCCGCCCTCGCAGTCGCCGTCGTGCTGCCGATCACCACGCACGCCGCCACCGACGCATGGATCCAGCGCGCGCTGTTCGCCGTACGCCGGTGCACCGCCGAGTCGGCGCGGCGGCTGGCGGGCGACGCGTCCGCCGACCCCGCCCCGCACGTCGCCGAGCTCGAACTCCTCCTCGGCAGGGTGCGGATCTCCCTCGCGCCCCTGCTGCACCCGCTCAGCCCCCTGGGCGTCCGCAAGGAGCGTGCCCGCGCGGTCGTGGTGCACCTCGACGAGTGCGCCCGGCAGGTCCGGGGCCTGGCGGCCGTCGCGGCCGACCCCGACGCCTCGCACGACGCCCGCCTCACCGCCGCCTGCCAGCGCGTCGAAGCGGCCCTGCACACACTCGTCGCGCCCGGCCCCGACCAGGTGCCGACGGCGGCCACGACGGCCACGGCGTCCGACGCGGTCCCGCACCACCCCGGCGCCGAGCACGCGCTCGCCCACCTCCGGGAGCTGGAGACGGCGATCACCTCGCTCGCCACGCCGCTGCGCGACAACCCCCGCGGGGTGTTCGCGGAGGCCTGACCTGGGGATTGTCGGTGCCTCCGTGTAGCGTGCGGAGGCACAACGGTTCGGTGGGGAGGGCGGCATGGGGATCACTGACGAGCGACGCGGCCGGCAGGGGCGGTTCGCGTACATCGGGTCGTTCACGAAGGCGGGCGGCGCGGGCCTGACGGTCGCCGAGGTGGACCCCCGTACGGGCGGACTGACGGCCGTGCACTCCACCGATGCCGTCGTGAACCCCTCGTTCCTCGCGCTCTCGCCCGGCGGCGACGTGCTCTACGCGGTGAGCGAGACCGACGAGGGCGCCGCGGCGGCCTTCTCCCTGGCCGACCCCGCCCGGCCGGCCCTGCTCGGCGAGCCCGTCCCGGTGCGGGGTGAGGCACCCACCCACCTCGCTTGTGTCGGGACGCACCTGTTCACGGCCAACTACCGTTCCGGAAGCGTCAGCGCCCTCCCCGTCCGTACGGGCGGGGGCCTCGGCGCCCCGAGCGCCGTTCTGCCGCACCGCGGCTCCGGGCCCGTGACCGAACGACAGCAGGGGCCGCACGCCCACGCCGTCGTGCCCGATCCCTCCGGACGGTGGCTGCTCGCCGTCGACCTCGGCACGGATTCCGTCTGGATCCATGCCCTCGGCCCCGTGACCGGGCTGCCGCGCGCGCACGGCGAGACACGGCTGCGGCCCGGGACCGGCCCCCGGCACCTCGCCTTCCATCCCCGCGGCGACCGCGCGTACGTGCTCAACGAGCTGGACTCGACCGTCGTCGTCTGCGACTGGGACGCGGGGGAAGGGTTGCTCACCCCGGGCAAGGAGGCACGCGTCGCCCCGGGGGCCGCGCCCGCCAACTATCCGTCGGAGCCCGTGGTCTCCACGGACGGCCGGTTCCTGTGGGCCGCCAACCGCGGATACGACAGCATCACCACACTGGCGCTCGACGCGTCCGGTGACGTCCTCGGCATCCAGGGCTCCACCCCGTGCGGAGGCCACTGGCCCCGTGACCTGACCCTGCACCCCGACGGCAGGCACCTCTACGCGGCCAACGAGCGCTCGGGCGACGTCACCTGGTTCACCGTCGACCCCGACACCGGCATACCGAGCCTCTCGGGAGCGCTCGCCGCGCCCGCGGCTTCCTGCGTGCTCTTCGCCTGAGACGGGCAGCGGTCCCGATACCGGCCGGAGATCGGTACCGGCCACGCGGAAAGGGGCTCCCCGCGACGCGGGGAGCCCCTTTCCGCCACATCCCTCTCAGAGGGAGAAGCCGGCCGTCAGCGGACCGGCGCGCCCTGGAGCGACGGCTGGGTCGTCATGCCCAGCACGGCCGCGTACTTGGCCGCGACGAGCTTGCCGATCGCCGAGTAGGCGCCCAGCGGCTCGGCCGTCGAGCAGGCGGCCTCGCGCGCGGCCTCGGCCGCGAGCCCCTCGGCCACCTCCGGGCCGACGAGGCAAGGGGCGAGCGCCAGGTTCCGGGAGCCGGACGCGCGCAGCTGCTCCGCGGCCCGCGCGATCGCGCCTTCCTCGTCCAGCGCCGCCGCGAGCACCGGCACCGCGAGCCGGGCCGACAGCAGCATCCCGGTGATCCCGGCCGCCTGCACGGCCTCCTCGCCGCCGACCGTCGCCAGGATGATTCCGTCCGCCGCCGTTGCGACTGTGAACAGTCGGGCGCGGTCAGCCCGGGCCAGACCGGCCTCCGAGAGGCGTACGTGCAGGGCCTCGGCGAGCAGGGGGTGCGGGCCGAGCGTGTCGGTGAGCTCGGTGACGGAACCGCTGTTCATCACCGCCTGGCGTATACGGCGCAGCTGGGCGCTGTCGGGGCCCGCCAGGAGCGGCACGGCCACGGCCGTGGGCCAGCGCTCCCAGGGGCCGCCTCCGTCCGTCTCCTGGCCGCCCTGGGCTTCGCTCGCGCGAGCGGCGCGCTGGGCCGCCGCGTGGGCCAGGACGGACTCCAGCGACGGGAAGCCCACGTCGTCGCCGTCGGTGTCCAGGTAGCCGATCCGCGCGTCGAGCCCCGGGAGCTCGGAGCGGGCGATGCTGAGCGTCTCCTCGGCGAGCTGGCGGGTGGCGATGTCGGGCGTCCCCGGTACGGCGAGGACCAGCGGCGGGGCACCTGTCGGCGCCGCCGCGGGCTCCGGCCGCCGGTGTCGTCCGGACGGTCGGGGGCGCGGCATTCGTACAGGCAGGCCAGGCGTGGGCCCTGTGGGGGAGCTCATGGCGCCGCATGTTAGCCGTTCATCCCACCAGGCCGTTCGGGCGGGGGCGATCCGGTGCTGTCTGTCCGGATTTATTCGGCCATACATCCGCTGTGCGCAGAGCTGTTCAGCAAATGATACGCAACATCACCGGGTCGGGTGGCAACCGCAGAGTATCCGTCAGCAGGGCTCCTGCCACGCGCAATGCGCCGTCCAGCGGTGTGCCCTCAGTGGCGACGAGTCGCGCATGAGGTAGTTGCAATTGCAACTCTTCGTGCAGCGGTGCGAGGAGCGGGGCACCCATGCGAAAAAGTCCGCCTGTGAGTGCGACTTCACAGGTCGCATCAGCCTCGCCCTGCTCCTCCGTCGGCTCCGGCAGGCGGGCCATTCGACCGGAATCCGGTCGGTGCGGCGGGCAGACCGCGGCCGCGGCCCCGGCGATGTGCCGGGCCGCTTCCCGGAGGATGCGGGCGGCCACCGGATCGGCCGGGGCGCATCGTGCGACCTCCGGCGCGAACGAGGCGAGCACCGCGGGCCGGTCCGTACGCGGATAGAGGAGACCGGGCAGCTCCCGGGGCGGGCCGAAGACGGTCGAGACCCGGGCGAGAAGGGTGTCCGAGCCGCCGGGGCGGCCGTCGAACGCGCGCATCGCCGCCTCGAGCCCCGCGCGGCCGATCCAGGCGCCACCGCCGCAGTCGCCCAGCAGGTGCCCCCAGCCGTCCGCGCGCCGCCAGCCCCCGTCACGGGTCAGGTCGGTGCCCAGCGCGATCATTCCGGTGCCCGCGGCCACGACGGCTCCCGGCCGTTGGCCCAGGGCGCCCGCGTAGGCGGTCACGGCGTCGGAGGCGAGGGCGAGACGGCGTACTCCGAGCGCCGCGCGCAGGGCGCCCGGCAGGACGGCGTGGAGTTCGGTGCCCAGCGCGGCGATGCCCGCCGCGCCCACACAGGCGGCCGCGCAGTGGTCCGCCCCGGCGCGGGCGAGCAGTTCCCTCGCGGAGGGCAGGACGTGTTCGAGAAGGCCGCGGGCATCGACGCCCGCGGCGCCGACCGCGGCGGGAGAGGGGCAGGACCAGGTCAGCGGCGGGCCCCCGCCCTGGGCGGGGGCCAGGGCGACGCGGATTCCCGAGCCACCCGAATCGACCCCCAGGACGAGGTCCGCCGCCGGGGTCACCGGACCGGCCGTGTCCCGGGCGCGGACACGGCCGACCGCCGCGTACGTGCCGTGGCGGGGCCCACCGGCCCGGGACGGTGTCGCATTACGGGAGCTGCCAGTTCACCGGTGTGGCGCCCTGGCGGGCCAGCAGATCGTTGGCGCGGCTGAACGGCCGGGAGCCGAAGAAGCCGCGGTCGGCGGACATGGGCGAGGGGTGCGCGGACTCGACGGACGGGACGCTTCCCAGGAGCGGGCGCAGATTGCGCGCGTCGCGGCCCCAGAGGACCGCCACCATCGGTCCGCCGCGCGCGACGAGCGCGCGGATCGCCTGCTCGGTGACCTCTTCCCAGCCCTTGCCCCGGTGCGCGGCGGGCCTGCGCGGGGCGGTGGTCAGGGCCCTGTTGAGGAGCAGGACGCCCTGTTGCGTCCACGGGGTGAGGTCGCCGTTGGACGGACGCGGCAGGCCCAGGTCGGTGTGCATCTCGCGGAATATGTTCTCCAGGCTGCCCGGCAGCGGCCGTACCTCGGGCGCGACCGAGAAGCTCAGGCCCACGGCGTGCCCGGGAGTCGGATAGGGGTCCTGACCGACGATCAGCACCCGTACTTCGTCGAACGGCTGCTGGAAGGCGCGCAGCACGTTCGCCCCGGAGGGCAGGTAGGTCCGGCCCGCGGCGATCTCGGCACGCAGGAAGTCGCCCATAGCGGCGATGCGTCCAGCCACCGGTTCCAGGGCCTTGGCCCAGCCGGGTTCGACGATCTCGTTCAAAGGTCGTGCAGCCACGGGGCGTCACTCTACTGGCTCAGCGCGTGCTCGCACGAACGCGCTCCGCTCACCGCGACGATCCGGCGGCGCCCGGTGTCCTCCGGATGTCCCCCGAACGAGTGGGCACCGTACGGGCGCACCGCTTCCGGAGTGGCACGCCCCCCGCTTGTACGAGAGGTGTCGTAATTCGATGAAAGCCGTAGTACGGTGTCTCTCGTACAAGCCGCAGCGTGCGGCTGCCCGAGGATCGGAGTCCTTGATGAGCGCCCTTTTCGAGCCGTACACCCTGCGGTCGCTGACCATCCCCAACCGCATATGGATGGCCCCCATGTGCCAGTACAGCGCCGCCGACCACGGACCCGACACGGGCGTGCCGACCGACTGGCACTTCGCCCACCTGGCGGCCCGCGCGGTCGGGGGCGCCGGTCTGATCCTCGCCGAGGCGACGGCCGTCTCGCCCGACGGACGGATCTCGCCAGCCGACCTGGGGCTGTGGAACGACCGTCAGGCGGAGGCGTTCCGGCGCATCACCGCGTTCCTGGAGGAGCACGGCACCGTCCCGGCGATCCAGCTGGCGCACGCGGGGCGCAAGGCGTCGACCGACCGGCCGTGGCTCGGCGGGAAGCCCGTCGGCCCGGAGGCGCACGGCTGGACGCCCATCGCCCCGTCCCCGCTCCCGTTCGCGGACGGCGACCCCGTGCCCGAGGAGATGACCGCCGACGACATCCGGCGCGTAGTCCAGGAGTTCGCCGCGGCCGCTCGTCGCGCGCTCGCCGCCGGTTTCAAGGTCGTCGAGATCCATGGTGCCCACGGCTACCTGATCCACAACTTCCTGTCCCCGCACAGCAACCGTCGCACCGACGAGTACGGTGGCTCCTACGCGAACCGCACCCGCTTCGCCCTCGAGGTCGTCGACGCGGTGCGCGCCGTGTGGCCCGAGGAGCTGCCGGTGTTCTTCCGGATCTCCGCCACGGAATGGCTGACCGAGAACCCCGAGGACGAGCGCGAGGGCTGGACCGCCGACGACACCGTGCGGTTCGCCAAGGAACTCGCCGCCCATGGCGTCGACCTGCTCGACACCTCCACCGGCGGCAACGTGCCCGATGCGGTCATCCCCACCGGGCCGGGCTACCAGGTGCCGTTCGCCACCAGGGTGCGCGAGGAGAGCGGCCTGCCCGTGGGCGCCGTCGGCCTGATCACCGAGCCTCGCCACGCGGAGGAGATCGTCGCGTCGGGCGGCGCGGACGCGGTGCTCCTGGGGCGCGAACTGCTGCGCAACCCCAACTGGCCGGCCACCGCGGCGACGGCGCTGGGCGTCACGCAGCAGCGGCCCGTCCAGTACCTTCCGGCGTTCGCGTCCCGGCACTGACGGCCGGTGCCCCGTCCCGGCGGAGAGATGCCGTTGGCGAATTCAGGGTTCGGCGTGACGTCGGTCTTCAAGACCTGGTTGTGGTCTTGAAGACCGACGTTGTCGTATGGGGTGGGTGTCGATGTCGATGCGTCCGATCGGGGATGGGG
>NZ_JAINFC010000427.1 GCF_020740835.1 Streptomyces sp. UNOC14_S4 | reverse complement strand
CGCCGGTGCGGGGGCGCTCGTCTCGCTCGCGCTGATGGTCGTCCACGGGGACGCCGTGGACACGACGCGGGCGTACGAGGGCACCGACACCCGGGCGTTCGCGCTGCTGCTCGGCGCGCTGGTGGCCACGGCGCCGGTCCGGCGGCTGCTCGCCCGCGTCCCGGGACCGGTGTCGGACGGATTGTGCGCAGCGCTGGCGTGCGGCCTCGGCGCCGCCTGGGTGCTGACGGACGGCCAGAACGCGCCCGGCCTCTTCCAAGGCGGGCTGTTCGCGCACTCCGTGGCCTGCGCCCTGCTGATCGGGCTGCTCGCCCAGTTCCCGGACGGACGTGCCGGACGACTGGCGGGGAGCACGGTCCCGCGGCGGCTCGGGGAGCTGTCGTACAGCCTGTACCTGTGGCACTGGCCGGTGTACCTGCTGCTGCCCCGGACGGTGTTCGGCGTCGGCGGGTGGGGCCGCACGGCCGTGGCGATCGGGGTGTCGGTGCTGGCCGCGTGGGTGACGAAGGCCCTGGTGGAGGACCCGGTCCGGTTCCGGGCACGGTGGGCGACCGGGCGGCGGGGCTCTGTGGCGTTCGCCGCCGCCCTCGCCGTCGCGGCGGGCGTGTGGACGGCCGTACCGCAGCCGCACCCCGGCGCGGGAACCGTGGACATCGGACGGCTGACCGCGCCGTGAGACGCGGGTGCGAGGAGTCCGGCCCGGTCCGCGGGGAGACTGGGCGCATGCCGACGAAGGCCCTTTCCAGACTCCTGCGGCGGACGGCCGGAACCGCCGCCCTGCTCGCGTCCTGGGCGCTCGCCGCCTGCGGCGTTCCCGACACCGGACCGACGGCGGACGGCGCCCCGGCCGGCGGGGCCCGTACGGCCGGCACCTCTCACCAGGTGCGGGTGTACTTCGTCGCCCCGAACGGCAGCTGGCCCGTGGCTCGCTCCGCGCCCGCCGGTGCCGGACCGCAGCGGGCGCTGGACGACCTGCTGGCCGGTCCGACCCGGGACGAGCGGGCGCGCGGGCTGGTCACCGCCCTGCCAGCCGGGGCGCACCGGGTGCGGGCCGAGTCGACGGCACCGGGGACGGTGGACCTGTACCTGCCGTGGCTGGTGTCGGAACTGGACCGGACGGCGGTGAACCAGCTGGTGTGCACGGCCGCCGCAGCGCCGGGAATCCCGGGCGGGAAACGGCCGGTGGACGTGGTCGTCCGGGTCCACGAGTCGGGGCTGTCCGGCGAACCATGGCCGGTGATGTGCGACGAGACCGGCGCGGCCGCCCCGGTGGGAGCACCGCGCGGGACCCGCTGACGCACCGTCCGAATGGCTATGTTCAACCTGTATACAACCTTTTGCCCTTCCTGGTGGGGGAGGGCGGCTGAGCCGACGAGCGAGAGGAGAGGGCCGGTCCATGACACGCGTCCTGCTGATCGAGGACGACCCCGCCGTGCGCCGCGGCGTCACCCTGGGGCTGCGCCGCAACGGCCACGAGACGGAGGCGGTCGGCACCGGCGAGGACGGCCTGGAGTCGCTCGGCCCGTTCGCACCGGACATCGTCCTCCTCGATCTGATGCTGCCCGGCATGAGCGGACTGGAGGTGTGCCGACGCATCCGTGAGGCCGGCCAGGTGCCCATCGTGATCCTCTCCGCCCGCGGCGACGACATCGACGTCGTGGTGGGCCTGGAGGCAGGAGCCGACGACTACATCGTCAAGCCCGCCAACACCGAGGTCATCGAGGCACGCATGCGCGCGGTGCTGCGCCGCGTCGCCCCCGCCGCCAGCTCCTGGAGGAGGTCTGGGAGCACAGCTACTACGACGACGCACGCCTCGTCGACGCCTGCGTGAAACGGCTGCGCGCCAAGATCGAGGACGACCAGCGCAACCCGCGCTACATCCAGACCGTGCGCGGCTTCGGCTACCGCTTCGGACCGCTGTGAGACGCCGCCGCTTCCCGCGCCGCCTCGCCCCCAGAGGCCTGCGCACCCGCCTCGTCGTCGCGTTCCTCCTGGTCGCGGCGGTCAGCGCGCTCGCCGCCGCCGCTCTGACGTTCCGCCAGGCCAGGGCCGCGATCCTGGACCGCGCCCGGGACACCGCCGTCCACGACCTGCGCGCCCAGGTCGGCTCCCTGGCCCCTGACCTGCCCGCCGCCCCGGCCGCCACGGACCTGCGCGCCCTGGTCCTCCAGCTCGACCGGGCCGCCGGCTCCCGGGACTGGCGCACCGCGGCCGCCTACCGCGACGGCTCCCTCGTCTACGCCGCGGGCCCCGCGCCCGCCCTGCCGGAACGGCTGCGCGGTGTGGCTACCTCGGCCCGTACCGCCGTCGTTCAGCGCTTCCACCACGCCGACTAGCCCTGGCTCGCCGTCGCTCTGCCGGTCACCCGCGCCGACCGCCCGACCGAGCCGTCCGGGCTGGTCGTCTACGCCTCCTTCTCGCTCGCCGGGCAGGAGCGCGACGTCGCCGCCCTCGTCGCGGCCGCGCGGGCCGGCGCCCTGCCCGTCGTGGTTCTGGCCGTCATCCCGGCGCTGCTCGCCGCCCGTCGTGTCCTGCGCCCTGTACGGCAACTGCGCTCGGCCGCCGAGGACATGGCCGACGGCGCCCTCGACACCCGGATCGACGTCACCGGTGACGACGAACTGGCCGACCTCGGCCGCACGTTCAACACCATGGCCGCCGCCCTCCAGGCCGATGCCGCCGCACTGCGCGCCATGGAGGCCCGGGCCCGCCGCTTCGCCGCGGACGTCTCCCACGAACTGCGCACCCCGCTCGCCGCGATGACCGCCGTCACCGGGGTCCTCGACCAGGACGCCGCCTCCGGGCACCTGGAGCCCGAGACCGCCGAGGCGCTGGAGCTGGTCGCCGACGAGACGAACAAGCTGGTCCGCATGGTCGAGGACCTGATGGAGATCTCCCGGTTCGACGCCGGCGCCGCCGTCCTCGAGCTCGACGAGATCGACATCGGCGAACTCGTCGGCAAAACACTGGCGTTGCGGCACTGGACGGACCGGGTCGGCGCCGACGTGCCGCCGGGGCTGCGCACCCGCCTCGACCCGCGGCGCGTCGACGTCGTCCTGGCCAACCTCATCGGCAACGCCCTGCGCCACGGCGGCCCGTCCGTACCGGTGGACGTCCGGGCCCGCGCCGAGGACGACCGGCTCGTCATCACCGTCACCGACGGCGGCCCCGGAATCCCGGCCGACGTCCTACCGCACGTCTTCGACCGCTTCACCAAGGGCGACGCGGCCCGGACCCGCAGCGAGGGCAGCGGCCTGGGCCTCGCCATCGCCGCCGAGAACGCCCGCCTGCACGGCGGCTCCCTCACCGCCGCCAACGCCCCCGGCGGCGGCGCGGTGTTCACCCTGACGCTCCCCCGGGCCCCGGTGTGAGACGGCACCTGCGCGTCCTCGTCCTGGCCCTGTCACTCCTGACCGGCTGCGGCGTCGACGACACGGGCCCCACCGGGGCCGGTGCCCCCGCCTCCGGACTGCCGCTCCCGGGCCGGCGCCCGGCTGCCGTCCTCCATCTCTATTTCTCCTCCCCCGTAGGCCTGGAACGCGTCTCCCGCCTTTACGACGGCCCCGACGCGCCCCAGGCCGCCCTGTACCGCCTCGTCCAGGGCCCCGACCCGGCCGAACGCACCCGCGGCCTCGTCACGTTCATCCCACTCGGCACCCCCGCACCGACCGTCGCCACGCGAGAGCAGGGCGCGGTGGACGTGCACCTCCCACCGGCCTGGACGGCCAACCGCACCGCCCTACGGCAGCTGGTCTGCACAGCAGCCGACGCCGCGGCGGCACCTGGCGCCGGACCGGAGGGGCCCCGGGTGCGACTGCACCGCGCGGAGGGCGGCGAACCTGTCGAGGAGACGTGCGCACGGTAGCCGAGGTGCGGTCGCTGCCGTTCCCAAGGCGCCACGGTAGGCCGCGCGCCATGCGGGGAAGGGGTGGCCGGGGGCGCGCCCCCGGCCGGGTGGCGTCGAATAATGCGTTGACGCCCCCTGAAGTCGCCCTGTTAACCTTCAGGGGTCGTTCTGATTCGTTCTGGGCCTGTGTGCCCTGGAAAAGGGTGTTTGATGTCCCGGCCCGCGCCGAGTGCGCCTCGCCGTACCGCGTAACCGTCCGCTGCCTTTCGCTGCCCGCTTCTCCGGGCGACTGCCGGATGTGTTCTCCGGTGCTCTGACCTGCCTGTTCGCCGTTCCACGGCGTTTTCGGGCCCTCTGACGAGGCCGCTCGGCCTGCTCTTGCTGTCATGACCGACTTCCCAGCAAGGAGCACCCGGGTGTCCAGCCACACCACCAACACCACCACCAGCATTCTGAGCCTCGGCACCTTCGCCTGCGCCTGGTGCGGGCTGACCGTGTCCGCATACGCCGCCGACGGCGCGCCGCGCGACCACTGTCCGTCCTGCCTGCACTCCCGGCACGTCCTCGACCACGTCGATGGCGGTCCGAGCGACTGCGAGGGCCGGATGTCCCCGATCGCCATCGCCGTGCTCCGCACCGGTGACTGGATGGTGATCCACCGCTGCGTGCGCTGCGACGAGCTCACCTCGAGCCCGGTCCGCGCCGACGACAACCAGCTCATCCTGATGCGCATGGCGGTCCGCCCACTGGCCCAACCTCCCTTCCCGCTCGAAGCGTTCGGAACTCTCTGACCGCCCGTCAAGGAAGGAGCATCGCCATGTCGCGCAACAATAGCAGCCGCGGGCGGCGCCGTCCGCAGCGGCGCAAGGACGTCCTGCACACCCAGGGCGGGCACCGGGCAGGCGACTTCCGGTGCACCTCCTGCCGGCTCGATGTGTCCCTGGACGCACCCGGCACCGCGCACCGCAACCACTGCCCCAACTGCCTGGCCAGCCTGCACGTCGACCGGAAGATCCCCGGCGACCGCGACGCGGACTGCCGCGGCCGGATGGAGGCGCTGGCATGTCCGTCCGCCCGGACGGCGAGTGGATGCTCATCCACCAGTGCGCCTCCTGCAGCGAGCTCAGCACCAACCGCATCGCCGGTGACGACAACCCGCTCGCCCTGATCCGCCTCGCCCTCAGGCCACTCACCGACCCCAAGCACGCCGGCCGCGCCCTGCTCACCCTGTGATCTGGCTGCTGCGGCCGTGGGCGGGGCGCACCTGCAGCCGCGCCCCGCCCACTGCACCAGCCCACCACGGCCTCCACCTCCACATCCACAGAAAAGGAACACTCCAGCAGTGAAGATCAGGACCGAGACCCCGCACGACACCGACCGCGTACGCGAGGTGATCACCGCCGCCTTCGGCTCCCCCGAGGACGCCGACCTCGTAGACGCCCTGCGCGCCGACGCGTGCTGGATCCCCGAACTCTCCCTCGTCGCAGAGGACGGGAACGGAACCGTCATCGCGCACATCCTGTTCACCCGAGCCGGCATCGGCGGCGCCCCGGCACTGACCCTCGCCCCGGTCTCCGTCGACCCCGCCCACCAGGGCACCGGTATCGGCAGCGCCCTCATCCGCGCCGGCCTCGACGCCGCCCGCGCCCTGGGCGAACACACCGTCACCGTCCTCGGACACCCCACCTACTACCCGCGCTTCGGCTTCGAACGCGCCGACGCCCACCAGGTCACCTGCACCCTCAGCGCCGGCCCCGACGAGGCCAAGATGGTCCTCTCCCTCGACGGCCGCCCCGTCCCGCCCGGGGACATGACCTTCGGCAAGCCCATGGCCGACGCGGTCAGCGTCTACCAGCCGCAGTAGCCGAAGCGGCAAAGCCCCAGGTCGTAGGCATCGATCTGGGGCTTTGTCAGATGGTGCTCGGACCCGGGGCACGCGCGATCGACGGGTGAGGGGCCGGCACGCTCGCCTCTTTGAGAGCCCGGACGTGCGATCCGTCCACGGAGCAGCCGTCCAGGTCCAGCAGGTCCACGTGGCGCAGCCCAGAGCTGATCCGCACTGCGAGCCGCTGATCAGCCCTTTTGCCTAATAGGCCATGGATTGACCTATTGGCTTCCTATGGTCGTGGCATACCCCCGGAGAGCCCCCCAGGGCCCGTACCGATTCCCAGGGATTCCCCCCGATACCACCAGGAGCCCGTCATGGCCGAGCAGACCCTCTTCACCACCCCGATGATCTACTGCGACAACGCGCTCGACGCCCTCGCCTTCTACGCGGACGCCCTCGGCGCCGAGGAGCTCACCGACCGCCGCATGCTGGCCGCGCACCTTCCCGGCCTGGCGGACGTGCCGGGCATGGACCGTACCGTCGTCTACTCCGCGCTGCGGTTCCCCGACGGCAGTGGCCTGAACGTCGCCGACCGCTTCGGTGACCCGACCGCCCTCGGCGGCCCGGTCACCGGCAACAACCTCCACATCGGCCTCCAGCACACCGACCTCGCCGAGCAGAAGGCGGCGTTCGACAAGCTCGCCGAGGGCGGCACCGTGTACGAGGCGCTGGAGCCCAAGCCCTGGGGCGCGGTCTACGGCATCGTCCAGGACCGCTTCGGCGTGATCTGGGAGATGAACTGCTGCACCGCCTGAGCCCGCCCGCCGGTGCGGGAACACCCCGACCCCGCACCGGTAACCGGCCCGGCACCGCACCACCCCGTTCCAGGAGCACCCCGATGAATCCCCCCTGTCTCGTATA
>NZ_JAINFC010000426.1 GCF_020740835.1 Streptomyces sp. UNOC14_S4 | reverse complement strand
CTCTCCAGCAGCGCGTGGCGGAGCGCGACATGGCGGTCTCCGGGGCTCTCCCGGTAGGTGCCCTTCACCGGGCCGCGCCGGGCGTGAAGTGTTCGGGCGCGAAGCGTTCGGCGAGCTCCGCCCGGCGGAGCTTGCCGGTCGCGGTCCTGGGCACGTGGTCCACGGCGTGCCAGTGGGTGGGCAGCGCGGCCGGGGGCAGCAGTGCGGCCAGCCCGGCCCTGATCGCGGGCAGGACGGCGGCTGGTGCGGCGACCACGGCGACCAGTTGTTCGCCCCACTGCGGGTGGGGGACGGAGAAGCAGGCCGCGTCGGTCACCGGCCCGGTGACGAGGAGTGCCCGTTCGACCTCTTCGAGGGACACGCTCTCGCCGCGCACCTTGGCGACGTTCTTGGCCCGGCCCGTGAGGTAGTAGTAGCGGCGCCCGTCCGGCCCGGTCGCCCAGTGGCCGAGGTCGCCGCTGTGGAACCAGCCCCCGGCGAACGCCTCGGAGGTCAGGTCGGGGCGGCCCGCGTAGCCCGTCATCACGTTGTGGCCGCGCATCCTGATCTCTCCGGTCCGGCCCTCGCCCAGGACGGTTCCGTCGGGGGCGAACACCTCGACCTCGTTCCCGTGCAGGGCCACGCCGACCGAGGGGATGTCCGCGTCGAGTGCGACGGCGCGGTAGGTCTCGTCCGTGACGTCCGGGGGCACCGTCGTCGAGAAGTTCGTGGTCTCGGACAGCCCGTAGCCCTGGAGGACGCGTATCCCCCAGGTCCCCCAGGTGTCCGTGAACCGGCGCAGCAGGCCCTGGCCGAGCGGTGCGGCGGCCGACACGAAGGAGCGGAGGCCGTCCGGCGGACGCCGGCCGCGGCCGGTGGCGAGCAGCATCTCCAGCACCGGCGGCACCACACTGGCGAGGTGCGGCCGGTGGGCGTCGAGGAGATCCCGGTAGCCGAAGGGGGACAGCTCCTGCGGCAGGACGACGTGCGCTCCCGCGAGGGCGGGGGCCATGAGGGTGAAGTGCACGCCGTTGACGTGGTGGAGCGGCAGCCCGCCCATGAGGACGGTGTTCCCGTCGAGCCGGTGGTGGCGGCGTACGGCCTCGGCGTTGCTGCTCACCGCGCGGCGCGGCTGGGCCACGAGCTTGCTCGCGGCGGTCGAGCCCGAGGTGCCGAACACGAACGCCGTCCGGTCGGCGGGCACGGCCCCGTCGCCCGGCAGCCCGGGCGCGGCGGCCGCCGGAAGGGCGTACCCCGGCGGCGGGCCGTCGTCCCCCAGGACCAGTCCGCCGGGTCCGGTGCCCTGCGGGGGGACGGAGGCGTGGGTGAACCGCCGCGCGTGCGGGGGCGCGTACGGCGAGCACAGGACGGCTCCGACGGGGTGGGCGCCGAGCACGGTGGCCAGCCGCCGTGCCGGGTCGGAGGGGTTGAGGAACAGACAGGGCGTCCCGGCCCGCAGCGCGGCGAAGACCGCCACGACGGAGGGGATGTCGTTGCCGGGGAGAAGTGCCACGGCCGAGCCGGGCCGGAGCCGGGCGGTCAGGAGGGCCGCCAGGCGGCGGCTGTGGTGTTCGAGTTCGCGGTAGGTCAGCGTCCGGTGGCCGCCGCCTGCCGGGCACCATGTCAGGTACGGCCGGTCGGGAGCGTGCCGGGCGTGGTGCAGCAGCGCGGTGGTGATGCTCCGGCCGTCGGGTGGCGCGACCGGGGCGCCGTGGGGCAGGTAGTCGTGCACGCCGGTGGAGTCAGCCAAAGAGGGCGAAGGAGTCATCCGGTCACTCCGGCCGGTCGGGCGGCAGGCCGAGCCGGTCCGCCACGAGGGTGTGCAGTGCCCCGAGCGAGCGGAAGTTCTCGCGCACCACGTCGTCCGAGGCCAGCTCGATGCCGAACTCCTCCTCGACCATGACCAGGAGGCGTACGACGGCGAGCGAGCCGAGCCCGTCGAGAAAGGCGTCGGGATCCCGGCCCGGGAGCGGCAGAGCGTCCTGTTCGCTCTCCGCCAGCGAGCGCACCAGCCCGGCCACGCGCCGCGCCACCGCGGCCCGTTCGCCCTTCCCCAGGTACGCGTTCACGGTGTGCTCCGCTTCCGGCGTCAGTGCCGACGCCCGTCGACCGGCAGGGAGTCGGGGTCGTCCTCGGCGACGACGAACGCGCTGCCGAACTTCTCCGCCGCGTTGTGCCGCACGGTGACGGCTCCGGGCGCGTCGCCCCGGGGGCCGATGTGCATGACACAGTGCGCGAGCGTCATGCCCGGACCGTACGCCGTCTCCAGGCCGTCGCGCCACCGGCGGATGCCGTCCCGTTCCCGGGGGTGCTGGAGCTCGTACGCCTCGACGTACCGGGCGAAGGCGACGGGCCGGTTCTGGAGCGGGGTGAACTCGACGGGCCGGTCCGGCACATGGGTGCGCACGCTGCGGGCGGCGAGCGGCACGCCGTCCCGGATCAGCTGGTAGAGGATGGCCAGCGCCTCGCCCTCGGGCCGCAGCAGCGCGGGGAGCCGGGCCAGGAGCACGTCCAGCAGGGTGTTGCCGTCCGGTCCGCCGTTGGAGTTGAGCGTGCCGGTGACGCAGTCGGGGGTCGGCAGGAACGGCGGGTTGGCGAGGATCAGGTCGTACGGTTCGGCGGCGGTGAAGTCGCGGAGGTCACCGGTGAAGGACCGTGCCGCCTGCGGGGAGAAACCGTTGGCGGCGGCCGTGGCACGGTGGAACCGCTGGGCCCGGGGGTTGATGTCCAGGAGGTCGGCGCGGCGCGCGCCGAGGGCGAGTGCCATGAAACCGAACGCGCCCGAGCCCGCGAACGGTTCGAACACCAGCTTGCCCGCCGCCCTGGACGGGTTCCGCATGAGGTAGTTGAGCAGGGTCCCCTGGAGCCGGGTGAGCGGCAGGATGCGCAGGCGGTCCTTCTTCCACGACACCTCGGCCGTCACGGTGAGCCCGTTGGCGAAGGTGTGGACGACGATCTCGCCCTCGCGGCGGTCGCGCAGTCCCGTCAGGTCGTCGGCCATCGGCCCGGTGCCTTTCGTAGAGCCCGGGCGGTTCTGTGCCCGGCGGCCGCCGGGCACAGAACCGCGCACTGCCGTGCCACATGTGGTGTGGCCTAGGGGATGACGCGGTTCCGCAGGTTGTTCGGGTAGGGGCCTTCGCCGTGGATCCTCAGCTCGGTGGCCACGTCGAAGCTGTAGAACGGGTGCGACGTGAAGTAGCTGTCCAGGTTGGTGCCGCCGAAGCAGATGATGTCCGCTCCGCCCGCCGACCGGGGGCCGTTGCAGAGGGTCAGCGTCGGGTACTTGAACCCGTCGAGGGGGCGGAAGCCGACGCCGCCGGGGCCGGGTATGGGCAGGTGCCCGATGAGCCCGCCGGGGTCGCCTCCCCAGTTCGATTCCCAGGGCTGCCGACGGCCGTCGGAGAACAGGATGCCCTGGATGTTCCGCCCGGGCGGCTCGGTCTCCAGGACGGTGCCCGCGACGAGGGCGCCGAGGCTGAATCCGACGATGTACACCTTGGTGTTGAGGTCGCAGCCATAGGTGACGTAGAGGTTGTAGAGCGCCGTCCTGAGGTTGGCGACACCGGCGTCGACATCGGTGTACAGGTTGATGTCGGTGACGCTGTTGGGGTACGGGATGCGTACGGGGTTGGCCCCCTCGGGAGCACGGGCCGGGTCCAGGAGCTGCTGGGCCCCGCCGTCCTGCCACCCCGGCACCACGAACATGACCGGCCCGCAGGGCTGGGCACGTCGCGCGGGAGCGGCCTGGGCCGTACCGGCCGTCCCCATGAACACACTGGCGACACCGACGATCGACAGAACGAGGGACAGGGTCCATCTCCACCGCGGCGGGCGGAAGCGTCTCGTCACGCCTTCTCCTCTCCGTGCCTCGGCCCCCGTGGGGCCCGAGGCGTCAGGACACGGGCGGGATCGATGGTCGCGGCCCGGGCGACCGGCGACCAGGTGAACTACCGGCCATTTACAACGAGTTGCCGGTCGAGCGTGGGGTAGTCGGTGTAGCCGGTCTCCCCGCCCACGTACATCGAGTACTCCTCCCGCACATGGTTGAGCGGGGCGTCGAGGCGCAGCCGTTCGACGAGGTCGGGGTTGGCGATGAAGCCGCGGCCCAGCGAGATGAGATCGGCTCCCGCTGCCAGCAGCTCCTCACCGGCGCTCCATACGCCGTCGGCGGGCAGTGCCGCCGTGCCGCGCGGACCGGGGTTGGCCATCAGCACGCCGGACCAGCCGCGCCGGATCTCGTGGTACAGGGGCAGGCCGGGGTCGGCGAATTCGAGGTGCAGGTAGGCGAGGCCGACGTCCCCGACGGCGTCGAGCAGGGCGGGATAGATGCGGTGGGTGTCGCCCTCCTCGATGCCGTTCACGGTGTGCCCGGGGGAGATCCGCAGGCCCACCCGCCCGGGGCCGACGGCGTCGGCCACGGCGCGCACCACCTCGTCGACGAACCGGATCCGGTGGGACACCGGCCCGCCGTAGGCGTCGGTCCTGCGGTTGGTGTTCCCGGCCAGGAACTGGTGGAGGAGCTGGCCGTTGGCGGCGTGCACCTCGACTCCGGCGAAGCCCGCCGCGAGGGCGTTGCGGGCGGCGCGGGCGAAGTCGGCGACGGTCGACCGTATGTCGGCCGCGGTCATCTCGCGGGGCACCACCGAGGGCCTGCGCCCGGCCCGGGTGTGGATCGTCTCGGGGAGCGGCACGGGCGACGGGGCGACGGGCACCAGCCCGCTGTTGTCCGGGTGGCCGACGCGGCCGCCGTGCTGCAGTTGCAGGAACATCCGGCCGTCCGCCGCGTGCACGGCGTCGGTGACCTGTCGCCATCCGGCCACGTGCTCGGGGCGGTGGATGGCGGGGATGTCGGGGTAGGTCTGGCCCACGGCGTTCGGCGTGGTGGCCTCGGCGACGATCAGCCCGGCGGAGGCGCGCTGCGCGTAGTAGGTGGCCATGATGGGGTGCGGCACCCCGTCGGCTCCGGCCCGGTTCCTGGTCAGCGGCGCCATGACCAGGCGGTTCGGCAGGCGGAGGGGGCCGAGGTCGAAGGGCTCGAAGAGGCGGCTGGCGGTGGCTGCGTTCGTCATGGCCGTACCGTAGAAGCTGACACGGATGTCAGATTCAAGTCCGCCGGGCACGGCGGGGTCGGGGGGAACGCATGCGTATCGGGGAACTCGCCGAGCGGACGGGCGTGAGCGAACGCTCGCTGCGCTACTACGAGAAGCAGGGCCTGCTGACCGCCGAGCGCACTCCCGGGGGTCACCGGGAGTTCGGCGAGTGGGCGGTCGACCGGGTCATCCGCGTGCAGGCGCTGCTCGCCGCCGGTCTGAACAGTACGAAGATCGGGCAGCTGCTGCCCTGCATGCGGGACGTGGACGGCGGCCCGTCCGAGCGGGCCACCGGCCGGCTGGTCACCGAGCCCACCGAGGAGCGGCGGCGTATCGAGGGGCTGATCGCCGACCTGGTCCGCTCGCGGGAGGTCCTGGACGAGGCGATCGCGACGGCATCGGAGAAGACAGCGGCGGGAGCGGGGGCGGGCACCCGGCCCTGACACGTCCGCGCGGGACGTGTGCGTGTACGGGCACGGGTGCCGGGCTCCCGGCGGCGCGGGTCAGGCCTTCTTGACCACGCTGGACTTGAGCTGCATGGAGCCGAAGCCGTCGATCTTGCAGTCGATGTCGTGGCCGTCGACACCGTCGACGAGGCGGATGTTGCGGACCTTGGTGCCCGCCTTGATACCGCTGGGGCTGCCCTTGACCTTCAGGGCCTTGACCACGGTGACGGTGTCGCCGTCGGCGAGCACGTTGCCGACCGCGTCCTTGATCACCTTCTCTCCCGGGGCGGCCTCGGCCTCTGCGGTCGCGGGCGACCACTCATGGCCGCACTCCGGGCAGACCAGGAGCGTGCCCATCTCGTACGTGTACGTGCCGGAGCACTCAGGACAGGGGGGAAGGTTCTCGTTCACCCCACCATTCTAATTCCGGCCACCCTCCGGTCCGACCTCGGCATCGTCACGGACGGTGACCGTCAGGGCGCTCCGCCGAGCCGTCGGCCGAGTTCGGCGAAGAGTTCGCCGGTGGCGGCGTCGGCCGCGGCGGAGACGGGGAACAGGTTCAGGAAGCCGTGGACGAGCCTGTCGTAGGTGCGGACGAACACCTCGACCCCCGCCGCCTCGAGCGCCTCGGCGTAGGCGAGGCCCTCGTCGCGCAGCGGATCGTACCGGGCCATGCCGATGACCGCCGGAGCGAGCCCGGCGAACGTCTCCGCGCGCAGCGGGGAGACCTGGGGGCTGCGCCGGACGGCGGGGTCGTCCCCGGCGTAGAGGTACTGGACGTCCTCGATGTTCTCGGCGGTGAGCACGTACCCGGTGGCGTTCTCCGTGCGCGAGGGGAAGTCCCCGTCGAAGTCGGTCGCCGGGTAGGCCAGGAGCTGGGCGGCCAGCGGGCGGCCCTCGTCCCGGAAGGCCTGGGCGACCACGGCGGCGAGGTTGCCGCCCGCGCTGTCCCCCGCCACGGCCAGGCCGTCGCGCCGGGCCCCGTACGCGTCGATGTGGTCGGCGACGTGGCGCGTCACGGCCAGGCAGTCCTCGTACGGGGCGGGAAAGGGGTGCTCGGGGGCCCGCCGGTAGTGCACGGCGACCACGAACGCGCCGACGTCGCGGCACAGGCGCCGCG
>NZ_JAINFC010000425.1 GCF_020740835.1 Streptomyces sp. UNOC14_S4 | reverse complement strand
GCATTCACCAGCCACCCCACCCGCAGCCGCGCGATCGTCCGCAACCACACCGGCAGCCACCCCAGCACGTAATGCGAAGCCGGCCGCACGCGCCCCGCGTAGTGGTGGTGGAGGAACTCCGCCTTGTACGTGGCCATGTCCACCCCCACCGGGCAGTCGCTCCGGCACCCCTTGCACGACAGGCACAGGTCCAGCGCATCCCGGACCTCCTCCGAGCGCCAGCCGTCCCGGACCACCTCTCCCGCGAGCATCTCGTGCAGCAGGCGTGCCCGGCCGCGCGTGGAGTGCTGTTCCTCGCGGGTGACGCGGAACGAAGGGCACATCACCCCCGTACCGCCGTCCGACGGTGTCGTCTCGCGGCACTTGGCGACACCGACGCAGCGCCGTACCGCGGCCCCGAAGTCCCCACCGTCACCCTGATAGGCGAACGTGACCGGCACCGGGTGTTCCGGGAGCGGGGCGAAGCGAAGGTTCTCGTCGAGACGGGCGGGGCGGACGAGGATGCCGGGGTTGAGGCCGTTCGCGGGGTCCCAGAGGTCCTTGAAGCGGGTGAAGGCGGCCACCAGCTCCGGTCCGTACATCCTCGGCAGCAGTTCGGCCCGCGCCTGCCCGTCGCCGTGCTCGCCCGACAGGGAGCCGCCGTGCGCGACGACCAGGTCCGCCATCTCGCCCGAGAACTCGCGGAAGCGCCGCACCCCGTTCCTGCCGACCAGGTCGAAGTCGATGCGTACGTGCACGCAGCCGTCGCCGAAGTGGCCGTACGGCGTGCCGTGCAGGCCGAAGCGGGTCAGCAGGTCGCGGAAGTCCCTGAGGTACGCGCCGAGGCGGGCCGGGGGCACCGCGCAGTCCTCCCAGCCCGGCCAGGCCTCGGTACCGTCCGGCATCCGGGTCGCCGTGCCCGCGGCGTCGTCCCGTACCCGCCACAGGGCGCGCTGCCCGGCCGGGTCCGTGATCACCGCGTGTCCGGTGGTCGCGGAGGCCGCCGCCCCGGCGATCTCCTCCGCGCGGGCCGCCGCCTCCCCGGGCGTGTCCCCACCGGTCTCGACGAACAGCCAGGCCGCGCCCCTCGGCAGACCCGCCGCGTCACCCACCAGGTCGGCGGCCATCCCCTCGACCGTCAACGGCCCGTAGGGCAGCAGCGTGTGCGCCGCGTCCGCCGCGTCGCCCTCGCTCCCGTACCCCAGTACGGCCAGCGCGCGGGCCCGCGGCGCGGCCACCAGGCGGACCGTGGCCTCGGTCAGCACCCCGAGCGTGCCCTCGCCGCCGGTGAACGCGCGGGCCACGTCGACGCGGCGCTCGGGCAGCAGCGCGTCGAGCGCGTAGCCCGAGATGCGGCGCGGCAGCTCCGGGAACCCGGTGCGCAGGAGCGCCAACTGCCCGTCGGTGAAGGTACGGAGCCCGTCGGCGAGGCGGGGCGGCAGCCCGTCGAGACCGCGTGCCAGGCGGGCGCGCTCGCCGCCGTACGTGAGGACGCGCAGCTCATGGACGTTGTCGGCGGTCGTGCCCCAGGCGACCGAGTGCGAGCCGCACGCGTTGTTGCCGATCATCCCGCCGAGCGTGCAGCGGGCGTGCGTCGACGGATCGGGGCCGAACGTCAGCCCGTACGGCGCCGCCGCGGAGCGCAGCGTGTCGAGGACGACGCCGGGCTGAACGGTGGCCGTACGGGCCTCCGGGTCGATCCGGGTGATCGCCGTCATGTACCGGGTGAAGTCCAGGACGACGCCGGTGCCGGTCGCCTGCCCGGCGATGGACGTGCCGCCGCCGCGGGGTACGACGGGTTCGGCGAACTCCCCGCAGACGGCGAGGGCCGCTTCGACGTCGTCGGCGTCGTGGGGGGCTACGACGGCGGTGGGGGTGCGGCGGTAGTTGGAAGCGTCCATGGTGACGAGGGCGCGGGCGGTGACGTCGGTGGCGACGTCACCGCGGATCGCTGTGCGGAGGGCTGCTTCCAGGTCCCTGGCGTCACTCATGGCATCTAGCGTGCCGCGCATCGGGGGGCCGCGCATGGTCACCCCGCTCCTTTCGGCTGGGGCTCCGCCCCGGGCCCCGTTGCGCCCACCGGGGTGCCTCTTACGCTCAGCGCGCGGCTGCGGGTTGCGTCGTGGCTGGTCGCACAGTTCCCCGCGCCCCTGACGGGGCGCCCCACCGCCGGGGCGGGCATCTCAGTGGCCGGACTCACTCGGTGGGCCGTCCTTCGGGCGGATATGGTGCGGACGTGGCTGATATCCAGATCCCCGCTGACATCAAGCCCGCCGACGGTCGCTTCGGCGCGGGCCCGTCCAAGGTGCGTACGGAGGCGCTCGCCGCGCTGGCCGCGACCGGGAGTTCGCTGCTCGGCACGTCCCACCGGCAGGCGCCGGTGAAGCAGCTGGTCGGCAAGGTGCGCGACGGTGTGCGCGAGCTGTTCTCGCTGCCCGAGGGGTACGAGGTGATCCTCGGCAACGGCGGTTCCACCGCGTTCTGGGACATCGCGACGCACGGCCTGATCGAGTCCAAGTCGCAGCACCTGTCCTTCGGCGAGTTCTCCTCGAAGTTCGCGAAGGCGGCGAAGCTGGCGCCGTGGCTGGCCGAGCCCACGGTGATCTCCTCCGAGCCGGGCACGCACCCGGAGCCGCGGGCGGAGGCGGGCGTCGACGCGTACGCCCTCACCCACAACGAGACCTCGACCGGTGTCGCCGCACCCGTCCGGCGCGTCGCGGGCTCCGACGAGGGCGCGCTGGTGCTGGTGGACGCCACCTCGGGCGCGGGCGGCCTGCCTGTCGACATCGCCGAGTCCGACGTCTACTACTTCGCCCCGCAGAAGTCCTTCGCCTCCGACGGCGGCCTGTGGGTGGCGGTGTTCTCCCCCGCGGCCCTGGAGCGCGCGGCGCGCGTCCACGCGTCCGGGCGGCACGTCCCCGAGTTCTTCTCGCTGCCGACGGCGATCGACAACTCGCTGAAGAACCAGACCTACAACACCCCTGCCCTCTCCACCCTCTTCCTCCTCAACGAGCAGCTGGAGTGGCTCAACGGCCAGGGCGGCCTCGCCTGGTCCACCGCCCGTACCGCCGACTCGTCCTCGCGCCTCTACGCGTGGGCGGAGAAGTCCCCGTACGCCTCGCCGTTCGTGGCGGACCCCGCGAAGCGCTCACAGGTCATCGGCACGATCGACTTCTCCGACGAGGTCGACGCGGCGGCCGTCGCGGCCGTGCTGCGCGCCAACGGCATCGTCGACACGGAGCCGTACCGCAAGCTGGGCCGCAACCAGCTGCGCATCGCGATGTTCCCGGCGATCGAGCCGTCGGACGTGGAGGCGCTGACGGTGTGCGTCGACCACGTCATCGAGCGCCTGTAAGCCTCTGATTTTCAGGGCGTCCGGCACGTCCGTCTCAGCCAGCCGTCGAGCGCCGCGTAGTCCCCGTCGGTCAGACCCCGGCGGGGATCGACCCGGTGGAGCAGGGCGGCCCCCGGGTGGTGGGCGGCGACCCAGGCCCGGTCGGCCTCGGTGATCTCGTCGTCGACCCAGACGAACGGACGGCCCGCCGCCCACTCCACGAGAGCGCGGGTCTTCCAGTGCAGTCCGTCGCGTTCGTCCTGGTCGTCGGTGTCGGACGGCTCCGGCCAGGTCACCACGGGCAACGGCGGCAGGCCGAGGCGCGGGGCGACGCACTCGTTCGCGTCGGCCATCCACGTCGTGGCCCAGACGACCTCGCACGGGAGCGCCGCCAGCCGGGTCCCGTGCGAGGGGTCGATCCTGCTGAGGAGCGGGTTCGCGGCGGCGCCATACGGTTCGCGGTCCGTCGCGCCCATCGCGTACGTCGGATACGTGTGGGAGGGCGCGCCGAAGGGGATCAGCGGTCCGTCCACATCGAGGAACAGCAGCGGACGCTGCGCGGCACCAGTCACACCAGCACCATAACGACGCCCGTCACTACGCCGTCCAACCCGTCCACCGCGTCACCTCCACCGCCACGACCGGCCCCCGCGGCGGGGCCGCCGCGTACTGCGGATACTTCCCGCACAGCAGATCGACAGGGACGGCGCGCTGGACGGGGTCCGTCCAGATGTCGGCCCGGCCGTCGGCGCGGGCCCACCACAGGGCGCGCCAGTCGTCGGCGTCGTAGTGGTCTACGAGGAGGGTCACGCGCGGGTTCTCCCGGATGTTCCGCAGGCGGCGGAGGTCCGGCGTGGTCTTCGGCTTGTCGTCCACCGCGAAGTACAGGACGTCGTGGCCCAGCGCGAAGACGACGGGCACCAGGTGCGGCGTGCCCGACGCGTCGGCCGTGGCCAGGCGTGCGACCGGCGCGGACGCGAAGCGCTCACGGGCCTCGGCGGAGGTCAGCTGCATGGACCGACCGTAGTCCCCGGAGGGCCGCCGGGCGGGCCGTCCCCCGCCCGGCCCGGAGAATCGGGGATGATGACGCCATGCGCATCATGTTCGTCGGCGACTCCATGACCATCGGCAGCGCCGGCGACTTCACCTGGCGCTACCGCATGTGGCAGCACCTCTGCACGACGTACGGGGCTCCGTTCCGGATCGTCGGGCCGCGGTGCCGACTCCACGACCCCGCCACCGGCTCCCCCGACGCGCTCGCCTACGCCGACCCCGGCTTCCCCGAGCGCGCGCGGGCGCACCTCGCGGGCTGGGGCGAGGGCTGGCTGCACATGGCCCCGCTGATCGCGGACGCCGTGCGGGAGACGCGCGCCGACACCCTGCTGGTCTCCCTCGGCCTCATCGACCTCGGCTTCTACACCGGCCCCGAACAGACCATCGACAACGTCCGTGCGTTCATCGCCGGGGCCCGGGAGGGCAACCCGCGCGTCCGGGCCGTGCTGCTGCCCGTCATCCACAACATCCGCGCGGCCACGGACCCCGCCTTCGCCGCCCAGGTCGACCGCTTCAACGAACTCCTCGGCAAGGCCGTCGCCGACCTCGACGCGCCCGGCTCGTCGCTGCTCCTCGCCTCCGCTCCGCGCGACTGGGACCGGGACCGCGACACGTACGACGGCACCCACCCCACACCCTCCGGCGAACACCGCCTCGCCGCCGCGTTCGCCGAGGCGATGCACCAGGCGTGGGAGGTCGGCGAGGCCTACGCGGAGCGCTGACCCCGCGACTCTGACGCTCCGTCAACATCGTTGACCTTGATTGGAGCGCTCTCGAAGGCGTTGGCTGGTCCGCATGGAGTACACGCAGCTCGGACGCACCGGGCTCAAGGTCGGCCGGATCGTCCTGGGAACGATGAACTTCGGGCCCCGGACGGACGAGGCCGAGAGCCACGCCATCATGGACGCCGCGCTCGACGCGGGCGTCAACCTCTTCGACACCGCCAACGTCTACGGCTTCGGCGAGAACAAGGGCCGTACCGAGGAGATCATCGGCACCTGGTTCGCCCGGGGCGGCGACCGGCGCGACAAGGTCGTCCTCGCCACCAAGGTGTTCGGCCACATGGACGCCGACGCCCCCGACGGCCACGTCTGGCCCAACCGCGACCGTCTCTCCGCCCTCAACATCCGGCGCGCCGTCGACGCCAGCCTCAAGCGGCTGCGTACGGACCACATCGACCTCTACCAGCTCCACCACGTCGACCGGCGCACGCCGTGGGACGAGATCTGGCAGGCCATGGACGTCCTCGTCCAGCAGGGCAAGATCCTCTACGTGGGCTCCTCGAACCACGCCGGGTGGCACATCGCCCAGGCGAACGAGACGGCCCGGCGCCGCGGCTCCCTCGGGCTCGTGAGCGAGCAGTGCCTCTACAACCTGGCCGAGCGGCGGGCCGAGATGGAGGTCGTCCCCGCCGCGCAGGCGTACGGCCTCGGCATCATCCCCTGGTCACCACTGGCCGGCGGCCTCCTCGGCGGCGCCATCCGCTCCGGGGCGACGCAGGGGCGCAGCGCGGAGGCCCTGGCCAATACGCAGGTACGCGAGCAGGTGCAGGCGTACGAGAACGCCTGCGACAAACACGAGCTCGCTCCCGGCGAGGTCGCCCTGGCGTGGCTGCTGACGCGGCCTGGGGTGACGGGGCCGATCGTGGGACCGCGGACGGCCGACCAGCTCGCGTCGGCCGTCCGGGCAGCGTCGTTGACGCTGCCCGATGAGCTGCTGGCCTCGCTGGACGAGATCTTCCCGGGGCCGGGGGCGAGCCCGGAGGCGTTCGCCTGGTAGTTGCCGCCGTCGCGCCCACCGAGGTGCGTCTTGCGCTGCGCGCGCGGCTGCGGGCCGGCGGCCCGTTGCGCCCACCGGGTTGCCACCCGGGCCCGGTGGGCGACCGCGGGTCGTCGACGGCTGGTCGCGCAGTTCCCCGCGCCCCTGACGGGGCGCGGTCGCCGTACGTCCCTCCCCCGCCGGTTGTGCCCACCGGCCGCAACCGACCACGGGGCCCGGGGCGAAGCCCCCGGCACAGCGGTCGTCAGACCCGGTCCGCCGCTATCAGGAGGTAGTGGAAGCTGCCCTCCTTGTACGCCGTCAGGAACGGGTCCTCCACCCCCGTGGCCAGTGACGACTTGGCGCGCAGCTCCCAGTAGGGGATCGCCGTGGGCGTGAGGTCGACGACGTGCATGGGGACGAGGCCGTTGGCCGCCATGGCCTTGAAGTAGGCGCTGCGCGGGTGGATGTTGCAGGTGTAGTGCTCGTCGATACGGCTGACGGCCTTGGAACGGCCGCCGG
>NZ_JAINFC010000424.1 GCF_020740835.1 Streptomyces sp. UNOC14_S4 | reverse complement strand
AACACGCTCACGCACCACTCAGGGCAATGCATGCCCCAGCCTGGGGCAAACGATTCCCGCGCGCGGGGCAAGAGCCGCGTCAATTCCGGGCAGAGATCCGATACGGGCTCAGGCGAGGGTGACCAGCTCCCGGTACTCGTCGCTCCACAGGTCCTCGTCCGCGTCCGGCAGGAGCAGGACGCGGTCGGGGCGCAGGGCGTCGACGACGCCCTCGTCGTGGGTGACCATCACGATCGCGCCGGGGTACGAGCCGACCGCGGCCAGGACCTCGTCGCGGGAGGCGGGGTCGAGGTTGTTGGTCGGCTCGTCCAGCAGCAGCACGTTGGCGCCGGAGTGCACGAGCCCTGCCAGGGCGAGGCGGGTCTTCTCGCCGCCGGAGAGCACGCTCGCGGGTTTGTCGGCGTCGTCACCGGTGAAGAGGAACGCGCCGAGCACCTGCCGCGTCTCGCCGTCCGTCAGGTGCGGCGCGGCGGCGGCGAGGTTCTGCCGCACGGTGCGGTCCGCGGCGAGCGTGTCGTGCTCCTGGGCGAAGTAACCGAGGCGCAGGCCGTGTCCGCGCACGACGCGGCCCGCGTCCGGGGTCTCCGCACCGGCCAGCAGGCGCAGCAGCGTGGTCTTCCCCGCGCCGTTCGGCCCGAGGACCACCAGGCGGCTGCCGCGGTCCACGGCGAGGTCGATGCCGCCGAGGACCCGGTGGTCCCCGTAGGACTTGGCCAGGCTGACCGCGCCCAGGGGCATCCGTCCGCAGGGGGCGGGTTCGGGCAGTCGTATCCGGGCGGTTTTTTCCGTCCGGCGGGCCGGTTCGAGCTCCGCCAGCATGCGGTCGGCGCGGCGGGCCATGCTCCTGGCTGTCACAGCGGTGGCCGAGCGGGCCTTCATGCGGTCCGCCTGCGCGTGCAGCGTGGCGGCCTTGCGCTCGGCGTTCGCCCGCTCGCGGGCCCGGCGGCGCTCGGCGGCGTCCCGCTGGGTCAGATACGTCCGCCAGCCGGTGTTGTGGACGTCGATCGTCGCGCGCGTGGCGTCCAGGTGGAAGACGCGGTTGACGACGTCGGCGAGCAGCCCGGTGTCGTGGCTGATGACCACCAGGCCGCCCTGATGTCCCTTCAGGAAACCGCGCAGCCAGGCGACCGATCCGGTGTCCAGGTGGTTGGTCGGCTCGTCCAGCAGCAGTGTGCCGTCGTGGCCGGCGAACAGGATGCGCGCGAGCTCGACGCGGCGCCGCTGGCCGCCCGAGAGCGTGCCGACGGGCTCGCCCATGACGCGCTCGGGCAGCCCGAGCCCGGCCGCGACCCGCGCGGCCTCGGCCTCGGCGGCGTACCCGCCGCCCGCCTGGAACGCGGCCTCGGCGCGGGCGTAGGCGTTCATCGCCCGGTCCAGGGCGGCCGGGCCGTCGGCGTCCGCCATGGCCGCCTCGGCGGCACGCAGGGTGCGCAGGGCCCGGTCCAGGCCGCGGGCGGACAGGATCCGGCCGGTGACCGTCACGGCGGGGTCGGCGGCGCGCGAGTCCTGGGCGAGGAAGCCGACGTGGCCGGTACGCACGATCCGGCCTGCGGCGAGGCCGCTCCCGGCCCCGGCCTGCTCAGATTGCCCGGACCGCTCGGACTGCTCGGACCGCCCGGCGAGCGCGGTCATGAGGGTGGTCTTGCCCGCGCCGTTGCAGCCCACCAGGCCGATGCGGTCGCCGGGGGAGACGGTGAAGGAGAGGCCGGACAGCAGGAGGCGGGCGCCTGCCCGCAGCTCGACATCGCTGACGGTGATCATTGGGTAACGCTCCGAAAAAGCTCGAGGACACACTTCTGGCGTGGAAGCGGGTCCTCGGCTAGGAAATTCGGGGCGTAGACATGCGGCCAGGGTAAACAGGGGTGGCGGTCGGCGCAGCCGATTTTTGGGGCACGCCCCGTGGGCACGCCTCGCGGCATCAGGCGGCGGCAGCACCCGGCCAGGGGCCCGGTACGGGGCGTACGGGCTCGTCCTCGACCTTGGTGTCGAAGACGCGGAAGCCACGCCGCTCATAATTCGCGAGTGCGAAGGGACCGTCCAGGGAGCAGGTGTGCACCCACACCCGCTTCGTCGGCGTCATCCCGTCCCAGCGCTCGGCGAGATCCCACGCGCGGGCCGTGCCGTACGCGAGCAGATGGCCGCCGATCCGATGGCCGCGGAACGCGGGGAGGAGGCCGAAGTAGCTGATCTCGACCGTGCCCTCGCCCTGCGCCTCCAGCTCGATGTATCCGGCGGGGGTGCCGTGCTGGTGGGCCACCCAGGTCTCCACCCCGGGGCGTTCGAGGAACGCCCGCCACCGGTCGTACGTCCAGCCCAGCCGGTCGGTCCAGGTGATGTCCCCGCCCACCGCCGTGTAGAGGAAGCGGCTGTACTCGGGCGAGGGCACCTCGGACCGGACGATGCGGACGCCCACGGAGGCGTCGGGCTCGTCCGCGGGGACGAGGTCCTCGGGGGCGGTCTGCTCCAGGGACCAGGTGGTCACGGTGACGGTGTCATGGCTCATGCCGCCCACCCAATCACGCGCCCGGCGGAGGGAGAGGCGGGAACGGGGCCTCACCGGCATGAGGCTCAGCGGTGGTACGGCCCGTCCCCGCGGGCCGCCACGACCGCCGGTGCCGCCGAGCCCGGCAGCAGCCGCCCTGGTTCGTCCGGCCGCAGCAGCCGTACGTCGACGCCGTCCGCGAAGCGGTACGGGCGGTGGTCGAGGACGCCGCCCAGGGTGCGCCGGATCCGGGACAGCTCCGCCCGGACGGTCACCGTGCGGGACGCGTCGCCGAAGAGGTCGGCCGCCAGCTCGGCGGCCGTCCGGCCCGCCGGGTGCAGGACCAGGACGTAGAGCAGCTCCGCGTGGCGCGGGCTCAGCTCGTGCGACCACTCGCCCGTCGCGCCCGCGACCGTCACCGTCCAGCCGCGGGCCGCCCGCAGGTCGAGGACGACGCGGTGCGCCACGACCTCGCAGGGGGTCTCCGCCAGGCGCACCAGCCAGCCGTCCGGCAGAGGTTCGAGCGAGCAGAGGCCGAGGGACGGCAGCCAGACCCGGCCGGGCTGCACCGCCTTGGGCAGCGCGACGCGACCCACCGGCACCGTCCCCGTGACGGCCGCGATCCAGCCCTCCCGGTCGACGGCCAGCGCGCGGCCGCCCACCCGGGACAGCAGGGGCGCGGCCACCGCCCGGAGCCGCTCCACGGACTCCCAGTGGCGCGCGCGCAGCTCGCCCTCGGCGACCTTGGCGACGGCGGTCACGAGCGGCAGGGTCGCCGGATTGAACACGGTCGCGGGGCCGCTGACGTTCAGCACGCCCAGCAGCCGCCCGTCGCGCGGGTCGTGCAGGGGTGCTGCCGCGCACGACCAGGTGTGGTGGGTGCGTACGAAATGCTCGGCGGAGTGCACCTGCACCGGACGGAGCTCGACGAGCGCCGTGCCGATGCCGTTGGTGCCCACCCGTTCCTCCGTCCACGCGGCACCCACGGAGAACTCCACCCGGTCGGCGCTGCGGATCGTCGCCCTGTTGCCCTCGCGCCACAGCACGCGGCCCTCGCCGTCCGTGACGACCATCAGCTGCCGCTCCATGTCTACGAAACCGCCCAGCCCTTCGCGCAGCTGCGGCAGCAGTCCGCCCAGCCGCGAGGTCTGCCGCCGGTGCTCCACTTCCTCGACGGGCAGCGGGGGCGGGAACACGCCGCCGCGGTCCGGGTCGAGGCCGTGGAGCAGCGCCCGGCGCCACGACTGCCCGATGAGCGGACGGGGCTGTACGGGCGGGTGGTCACTGCCGAGAAATGCCTCGTGGACGGCAGGCAGCAGGCGCGCGTCGGTCGTTCCGCGGTTCACGTTGCCATGGTGCCGCCGCGCGACCGCCGGTGTGGGGGCATCCGTGGGATTGCAACTCCATGCAACCGTTGCGGGGCCGCCCCGTACGGGCGGAAGCTTGCGGTGAGCGGCCGGAGGGTGGTGCCGAGTCGGCGCAGCATCACCCTCCGCCCGGGACCTGCGCCGTTTCGCCCCGACCGCCCCCGGGCGCCGCCCGGCTGCTGTGCAAAACGACCTGGCCTGGGCCGATACGGTTAGGGCGTGCAGGCAGCAAGAGAACGATCGAGGCGGCGGGGCGGCCGACTCCACAGGGCCAGGGTCCTGTACCGAAATGTCTCGAAACGCAGGATGGCGTGGCTGCTCCTCAAGGACACCGTCAACTCCTGCATCGAATACCGCGTCACCGGCCTGGCCGCCGAAGCGGCCTTCTTCACCCTGCTGTCGCTGCCACCGCTGCTGCTCGGTCTCCTGGGCCTCCTGGGCTACTGGGACGACTGGACGGGCACCAACACGATCGGCTCCATCCAGGAGCACATCCTCAAGGCGTCGGCGACCGTGCTCAGCGACAAGGGCGTCAGCGAGATCGCCAAACCGCTGCTCACGGACGTCACCAAGGGCAGGCCCGACGTCATCTCGCTCGGCTTCGCCATCGCCCTGTGGTCCGGTTCCCGCGCGGTGAACGTCTTCGTCGAGACGATCACCATCATGTACGGGCTGGAGGGCAAGCGCGGCATCGTCAGGACGCGGCTGCTCGCCTTCGTCCTCTACGTCGTCGCCCTCGTCATCGGCGCGGTGGTGCTGCCGCTGATGGTGGCCGGGCCGGAGGCGGTGGTGGACGTCGTGCCGTGGAGCGCGGACGTCGTCCGCTTCCTCTACTGGCCCACCGTCATCCTGCTCTCCGTGGCCTTCCTGACCACGCTGTACCACGTGTCCGTACCGGTGCGCTCGCCGTGGGAGGAGGACATCCCCGGCGCGCTCGTCGCCCTGACGATGTGGGTGATCGGCAGCCTCCTGCTGCGCGTCTACCTCACGCACACGGTGGAGGGGCTCACCATCTACGGCTCGCTGGCCGCGCCCGTGGCCGTCCTGCTGTGGATCGGCGTCTCCGCGTTCGCGGTGCTCGTGGGCGCGGCGGTGAACGCCGCCATAGACCGCGTCTGGCCGTCCGTCGCCACGGCGGGCGCCCGCGCCGAGGTCGACCGGCAGCGGGCCACGGCCCTGGCCCTGGAGGCGCGCGAGCGCGCGGAACGGGCCGCGCGCGCCTTCCAGGCGGGCCTGTCCGACGACGACCTCGACGACGAGCCGTACGAGGACGGCGCCACCGCCCTGGACCGCGAGCCGCCCTCGGAGTTCCCCGAGCGCTGGGCGCAGTTCCTTCCGCCGGACGATGTCCGCTCCCGTATCCAGCGCCCGGAGCACCGGCCGAAACATGCGCGGCCGGATGCGTCGGGGCGGCACGCGAAGCCAAACGGGAGGGATTGACCGCGCCTACCGGGGTGCGTCTTGTGCTCCGTGCGCGGCTGCGGGTCCGGTGGGGGCTTGTCGCGCAGTTCCCCGCGCCCCTGACGGGGGCGAGGCCCCGGAAAAATGCTTGGCGGTGCCCCATGTCGGCGATTTACGATCGCCGCGCGCACCACCGCGCAGAACCAGGAGGTGAGGACCGATGACTGTCACCGCGACGGGCACCGCCCGCACACACACGCCGGTACGTGACACCTCCCTCCTGAAGGACCATCACCTTGTCCGAGCTCACCGCTCAACACCCCCTCACCCGCTACGGCTGGGACGCGGGGTTCGCTGAAGACTTCGTTCCGTACGCCGCCGAGGGCCTGACCCCCGGCCGGATCGTCCGCGTCGACCGCGGCCGCTGCGACCTCGCCGTCGCCGCCCCTGACGGCGACGGCGTACACATCGTGCAGGCCGACACCGCGCTCGTCGCCACGGGCGACCCGCTGCGCATCATGTGCACCGGCGACTGGGCGGCCGTCGACCTCGCCCAGGGCTATGTACGGGCGCTGCTGCCGCGCCGTACGGCCTTCGTCCGGTCGACCTCCTCCAAGGCGTCCGAGGGCCAGATCCTCGCCGCCAACGTCGACCACGCCGTGATCGCCGTCTCCCTCGCCGCCGAGCTGGACCTCGGCAGGGTCGAACGGTTCCTGGCCCTGGCCTGGGAGAGCGGCGCCGCGCCCCTGGTCGTGCTCACCAAGGCCGACCTCGTCCCCGACCCCGTGGTGCTCGCCCACCTCGTCGCCGACGCCGGGTCGGCGGCCCCGGGCGTGCAGGTCCTGGCCGTCAGCTCGGCGACCGGCGCGGGCGTCGACGTCCTCGCCGCGACGCTCGCGGGCGGTACGTCCGTGCTCCTGGGACAGTCCGGCGCGGGCAAGTCCACGCTGGCCAACACGCTCGTGGGGGCCGACGTCCAGGACGTCCGGGCCATCCGCGACAGCGACGGCAAGGGCCGGCACACCACGACGACCCGTGATCTGCTGCCCCTGCCGGGCGGGGGCGTCCTCATCGACACGCCCGGCCTGCGCGGCGTCGGCCTGTGGGACGCCGAGGAGGGCGTCTCCCAGACCTTCGCCGAGATCGAGGTCCTCGCGACGCGCTGCCGCTTCCACGACTGCGCACACGACAGCGAGCCGGGGTGCGCCGTGCTCGCCGCGGTGGAGTCGGGCGAGCTGCGGCAGCGGCGGCTCGACAGCTACCGGAAGCTGCTGCGGGAGAACACGTACATCGTGGCGCGGACGGACGCGCGGTTGCGGGCGGAGATCCGGCGGGACTGGAAGCGGAAGGCGGCCGAAGGCCGCGAGATGGCGGCGCGGAAACGGGGGCGCTGACGCGTCTTCTTTGGGGCCACCACTTGGGTGGCCCCCTCCCCCACCGGGGCTCCGCCCCGGGC
>NZ_JAINFC010000423.1 GCF_020740835.1 Streptomyces sp. UNOC14_S4 | reverse complement strand
CTCAAAGCCGGACAGGCTGGTTTTCCACCCCGCCCCGGGCCCCCGCCGACGGGCGGGACGTTACTCGTGCAGGGGCGCGATCGCCTTCGCGAGAGCGCCCGCCACATCCGCCACGAGCTGGTGCTGCCCCTCGCGCACGATATGACGGCCGCCGACGACGGTGTCCCGGACGTCCGCGTTCGTCGCCGCGAATACGGCCGTCTCGGCGGCGAGCCGGGGCGGCGCGCCCGCGGTGCGCACCGAGTCCAGCGCGATCGCCGTGAGGTCGGCGAGGGCGCCGGGCCGGATGGCGCCCGCCTCGTCCCAGCCGAGGGCCGCGTGGCCGTCGGTGGTGGCGGCGCGCAGCAGCTGGGCGGCCGTCCAGTGGCCCCGGGTGTGGGTGCGCAGCCGCTCGTCCAGCTCCATGGCCCGCGCCTCCTCGAGCATGTCGATCACGGCGTGGCTGTCGCTGCCGAGCGACAGCGGCGAGCCCGCGTGCTGGAGCCTGAGGGCGGGGCCGATGCCGTCGGCAAGGTCCCGTTCCGTGGTCGGGCACATGCAGACGCCGGTGCGCGAGGTGCCGAGGAGGCGGATGTCGCCAGGGGCGAGATGGGTGGCGTGGACGGCCGTGGTGCGCTCCCCGAGCACGCCGTGGTCGGCCAGCAGCGCGGTGGGGGTGAAGCCGTACGCCTCGACGCAGGCGTCGTTCTCCGCGGTCTGCTCGGAGAGGTGGACGTGCAGCGGGGCCTCGCGCTCCCGCGCCCAGTCGGCGACACCGGCCAGCTGGTCGGCGGGCACGGCGCGCACGGAGTGGATCGCGGCGCCGATACGGGTGTTGTCGTCACCCTTGAGCGCGGCGGCGCGTCCGGCCCACTCCTCGGCGGTGCCGTCGCTGAAGCGGAGCTGGTGGGCGCTGGGCTCGGCGCCGAAGCCGGAGGAGAGATAACAGGTGTCGAGGAGGGTGATGCGGATGCCCGCTTCGGCGGCGGCCGCGATCAGGGCCTCGCCCATGGCGTTGGGGTCGTCGTAGCGCGTGCCGCCGGGGCCGTGGTGGAGGTAGTGGAACTCGCCCACCGCGGTGATCCCGGCAAGGGCCATCTCGGCGTAGGTGGCGCGGGCGAGCTCGAAGTAGCTCTCGGGGGTGAGTTTTTCGGCAACGCCGTACATGACCTCGCGCCAGGTCCAGAAGTTGCCGGGCGCGTGCTCGGCGCCCGCCCCCGCGGGCCGCCCGCCGGTGGCGTGGCCCGCCTGCACGACACCGCGCAGGGCCCGGTGGAAGGCGTGGCTGTGCGCGTTCGCGAACCCCGGCAGGGTGAGCCCGCGCAGGGTCACGGAGCCGGTCGGCGGGGCGTCGACGTCCCGGCGCACGGCCGCGATCCGGCCGTCGGCGCCGGTCTCCACCACGACGCCGGAGGCGACCCCGGTGTCGAGGAGGGCGTGCTCCGCCCAGTAGGTCTGCCTCGTCAGCGACACGCCAGGCCCTCCAGTACGTCGGCGAGTGCGGTCACCCCGGCCAGGCAGTCGTCCTCCGTCGCCGTCTCGGCGGGCGAGTGGGAGACGCCTGTGGGATTGCGTACGAACAGCATGGCGGTCGGGACGGCTCCGGAGAGGATTCCGGCGTCGTGTCCCGCTCCCGTGCCGAGAACGGGGACGTCCGCGCGGTCGCCCTTGCCGAGGATCCTGCCGAGCTCGTCGCGCAGGGCGTGTTCGAATTCGACGACGGGGGTGAAGGACTCACGGGTGACGCGCACGTCGACGCCGTCCCGCGCGCCGCGCTCCACGGCCGCCCGCTCGATCTCGGCGATCACCTCGTCCAGGGTGCCCTGGTCGGCGGCGCGGGAGTCCAGCCAGCCGCGGACGAGGGACGGGATGGCGTTCACGCCGTTCGGCTCGACGGCGACCTTGCCGAAGGTGGCGAGGGCACCGGCGAGGCGGGCCTTCTTCCGGGCGGCGAGCACGGTGTTGGCGTAGGTGAGCATCGGGTCGCGGCGGTCCTCGATGCGGGTGGTGCCCGCGTGGTTGGCCTCGCCGTGGAAGTCGAACCGCCAGCGGCCGTGCGGCCAGATGGCGGAGGCGATGCCCACGGGGTGGTCCGTGAGGGCCAGGGCCCGGCCCTGTTCGACGTGCAGTTCGACGAACGCGCCGATGCGGGCGAGCCGCTCGGGGTCGGCGCCGATGCGCTCCGGGTCGTACCCGGCGCGCTCCATGGCCCGCGGGAGGCTGATCCCGTCGGCGTCGCGGAGCGCGTGGGCCGCCTCGACGGTGAGCTGTCCGGCGGCCAGCCGGGAGCCCACGCAGGCGAGGCCGAAGCGGGCGCCTTCCTCGTCGCCGAAGTTGACGATGGCGAGGGGACGGGCGGGCCGCGCGCCGCGGGCACGCAGCTCGTCCAGGGCGGCGAAGGACGACACGACGCCAAGGGGGCCGTCGAAGGCGCCGCCGTCGGGGACGGAGTCCAGGTGCGAGCCGGTCACGACGGCGTCACCCGCTTGGGGGTCGCCCAGCCAGGCCCACTGGTTGCCGTTCCGGTCGACCTCGTAGGCGAGGCCTCTGCGCTCCGCTTGGGCCTGGAACCACTGACGGCAGTCGGTGTCGGCTTCCGTCCAGGCGTAGCGGCGGTAGCCGCCGGAGGCCGCGTTACGGCCGATGGGTGCGAGGTCGCGCCACATCTCGTGGAAGGAGGGTGCGGCTGCCTCCGAGCCCCCGTGCGCCCACCGGGGTGTCTCTTGGGCTCCGCTCGCGTCCGCGGGTCCGTCGTGGCTGGTCGCGCCGTTCCCCGTGCCCCTGTCGGGGCGCGTCGCGCCGGGATCGGAGTCGGTCACGCCTCGTCACCCTCGCGCATCGGGATGCGCACCCCGCGGGACTCCGCCACGGAGTCCGCGATGTCGTAGCCCGCGTCGACGTGGCGGATCACGCCCATGCCCGGGTCGTTCGTCAGGACGCGGCGGATCTTCTCGCCCGCGAGCGGAGTGCCGTCGGCGACCGTGACCTGGCCCGCGTGGATGGAGCGGCCCATGCCGACGCCGCCGCCGTGGTGGAGGGAGACCCAGGAGGCACCGGAGGCCACGTTGACCATGGCGTTCAGCAGGGGCCAGTCCGCGATGGCGTCGGAGCCGTCGAGCATGGCCTCGGTCTCGCGGTAGGGGGAGGCCACGGAGCCGCAGTCGAGGTGGTCGCGGCCGATGACGATCGGGGCGGCCAGCTCGCCGCTCGCCACCATGTCGTTGAAGCGCTCGCCCGCGCGGTCGCGCTCGCCGTAGCCGAGCCAGCAGATGCGGGCCGGGAGGCCCTGGAAGTGGACGCGCTCCTGCGCCATCTTGATCCAGCGCGCAAGGGACTCGTTCTCGGGGAAGAGGTCGAGGATCGCCTTGTCCGTCTTGTGGATGTCCTTCGGGTCGCCGGAGAGCGCCGCCCAGCGGAAGGGGCCCTTGCCCTCGCAGAACAGGGGTCGGATGTAGGCGGGGACGAAGCCGGGGAAGGCGAACGCCCGGTCGTAGCCCGCGAGCCGGGCCTCGCCGCGGATGGAGTTGCCGTAGTCGAAGACCTCGGCACCGGCGTCCAGGAAGCCGACCATGGCCTCGACGTGCTTGGCCATCGACTCGCGGGCGCGGGTGGTGAAGTCGGCGGGCTTCTCGGCCGCGTAGGCGGCCATGTCGTCGAAGTCGACGCCGACCGGCAGGTAGGACAGCGGGTCGTGGGCGCTGGTCTGGTCCGTGACGATGTCGATGGGGGCGTTCATCGCGAGCAGCTGCGGCACGAGCTCGGCCGCGTTGCCCAGGACGCCGATCGACAGCGGGCGGCGGGCGTCGCGCGCCTCGACCGCGAGCTGGAGCGCGTGGTCGAGGGAGTCGGCCTTGACGTCGAGGTAGCGGTGCTCGATGCGGCGCTCGATCGCGCGCGGGTCGCAGTCGATGCAGAGGGCGACGCCGTCGTTCATGGTGACGGCGAGCGGCTGGGCGCCACCCATGCCGCCGAGGCCCGCGGTCAGCGTGATCGTGCCGGCGAGGGTGCCGCCGAACTTCTTGGCGGCGACCGCGGCGAACGTCTCGTAGGTGCCCTGGAGGATGCCCTGGGTGCCGATGTAGATCCAGGAACCGGCCGTCATCTGGCCGTACATGGTGAGGCCGAGCGCCTCCAGGCGGCGGAACTCCTCCCAGTTGGCCCAGTCGCCGACGAGGTTGGAGTTGGCGATGAGGACGCGCGGGGCCCACTCGTGCGTCTGCATCACACCGACCGGGCGGCCGGACTGGACGAGCATCGTCTCGTCCTGCTTGAGCGTCCGCAGGGTGCGGACCATGGCGTCGAAGGAGCGCCAGTCACGGGCCGCCTTCCCGGTGCCGCCGTAGACGACCAGCTTGTCCGGGTGCTCGGCGACCTCGGGGTCGAGGTTGTTCTGGAGCATGCGCAGGGCGGCTTCCTGCTGCCATCCCCGGGCGCTCAGCTCTGTGCCGCGCGGTGCTCGGACGGGTCGCGGTCCGGACATGGGCCCTGCCTCCCTGGCTATGAATAGAACACTTCACATCCTGATGCAGTGAATAGCCCCAGTCAACAGGTTCGGGCCACACCTCTTGCGCGGCCCGGTTAAAAGACGCACCCGGCTGGGGAGGAGGGAACCCATGGACGAAGCCGTGCGGGCGGCTGTGGGGCAAGGGGTGGTCCGGGAGGGCAACCCCGTGGTCGGGCTGCTCGACGTGCGGGGGATCAGGGCCACGGCGGACGCACTGCGCGCGGCGTTCCCGCGGGAAGGGACGCTGCACACGTTCGCCGTGAAGGCGGCCCCCCTCGTCCCCGTGCTGCGGCTGCTCGCCGACGAGGGGATCGGCTGCGAGGTGGCCAGTCCGGGCGAGCTCGCGCTGGCGCGGACGGCGGGCGTGCCGCCGGACCGTACCGTGCTGGACTCCCCCGCCAAGACCGTGGCCGAGCTCCGTGAGGCGCTCGCGCTCGGTATCGCGGTGAACGCCGACAGCCGCGAGGAGCTCGCCCGTCTGGACCGGCTGTTCCCGGCGTCACCGGCGGCCTCTCCCCTGGGCATCCGGGTGAACCCACAGGTCGGTTCGGGAACGATCGGGGCCCTGAGCACGGCCACGGAGACCTCGAAATTCGGGGTGGCACTGCGCGACGAGGGGGCGCGCGAGTGGCTGGTGCGCGCCTTCGTGGAGCGGCCGTGGCTGACGCGGCTGCACGCCCACGTCGGCTCGCAGGGCTGCCCTCCCGCGCTGCTCGCGGACGGCGTACGGGCCGTCTACGAGCTGGCCGAGGACATCAACCGGGCGGCGGGCGAACAGCGGGTGCGGACGATGGACATCGGCGGCGGACTGCCCGTCAACTTCGCCTCCGACGCCGTCACCCCCACCTTCGCGGAGTACGCGCGGCTGCTCACGGCCGACGCGCCGGGCCTGTTCGACGGGCGGTACGGGCTGGTGACGGAGTTCGGCCGGTCGCTGCTGGCCAAGAACGGCGCGGTGCTGGCCCGGGTGGAGTACACCAAGACGGCGGGCGGGCGGCGCATCGCCGTCACGCACGCAGGCGCCCAGGTCGCGACGCGCACGGTGTTCGCGCCCGAGTCATGGCCGCTGCGGGTGCGGGCGTACGACGCGCAGGGGCGGCCGAAGACGGGCGCGCCGGTCCCGCAGACGGTCGCGGGACCCTGCTGCTTCGCGGGCGACCTGGTCGCGGTGGACCGGCCCCTGCCGCCGCTGGAGCCCGGGGACCATGTGGCGCTGCTCGACACCGGCGCGTACTACTTCTCGAACCACTTCGCGTACAACTCTCTGCCCCGTCCGGGGGTTTACGGCTACGCGTCCGCAGAAGGCCACACGCGGTTCGCCACGGTGCGCGATCCGCAGTCGCTCGGCGAACTGGTCGCCGAGAGCGGTGCCGCGCACCTGGCGGGGCTCAGCGCGCTGCGCTGACCGTGCGTCCGCCACGCACGCCCCGCGCGCGGGGACGCCGTGCGCCGCCCGGGAGCGCGTCACCCGCGGCGAGCCCGGTGCCGAGGTAGCCGCTCACGTCCTTGCCCGCGGGGCTGGCCTTGGCCCACTCGGTACGCACCCACAGCAGCGTGTCGGTGCCGCGCTCCAGCCCGCCCAGCCACATCGACTTCGCCCACAGGCCCGCACCGACGCCCGCCAGCGCGAGACCGGCGGCCGAGGGCACCGCGAAGGACGAGCCGACGGAAGCGAGGAAGGCGAGCAGCAGCCACCAGCGGCGGGCGCGCCGCCAGTTCCGGATCGTCACGTGCCGGTCCTGCAGGAAGACCGTCCTGCCCGCCCGGGTCACGCCCCGGGCGAGCTCCTTGTAGCGGTTCCGGCGTACGGAGAAGGCGACCGCCGCCGCGATCAGGAAGAGGGCCGCACCGGCGAGGAGGCCGATACGGCGGCCGGTGAGACCGGGGACGAGGCCGCCGACCGCCGCGCTCAGCAGCCCCGGCCACCACAGGAGCGACACGGGCGCCCTCACGACCACGGCCACCCGGGCGAGAGCGGCATTCTGTGCACGGGCCATTGTCGATACCTCCTGTTCGCCGTTCCGGGCAGGCTAACCACCTTTTCTGAGCGCGCCCTGAGAATCGACGCCGCCACACGCCAGATCACCCACCAGGGGCTCCGCCCCCGGACCCCCGCGGTGGTCGGTTACGGCCGGTGGGCCCGTTTGTGCCCACCCTCCCCCAGACTCCGTCCGGGAGGTGCCCCCAGCCGTGCGGAACGCCTGCCCACAACCGGGGGTGACGCGCTG
>NZ_JAINFC010000422.1 GCF_020740835.1 Streptomyces sp. UNOC14_S4 | reverse complement strand
TCTCGCGGATGTTCTCTCGATCTGTGGATATGGAACCGTAGGAAGTCCCATCGTCCCAGTTCAAGGGGCATCCGCGTCTTCATGTCCAGGCCCTGGACCGGTCATCGCTCGGTGGATCAAGGCTAAGCGGGCCTGACGAAGTCCGGTGCGGTTCGGCAGCGCCCCGAAGGGGCGCGGGATTGTGCTGCACTATGCGGCTCCGCCGCGTGGGCGCGACCAGCCACGACGCACCCGCAGTTGACGTACCGGTTTTCCAGCGGAGCGCTCAGTCGGCGACCGCGGCCTGCGCGACGACCTTGTCGATGCGGGCACGGACCAGCACCTCGCCTGGGACACCGTTGCGGGCCCCGAACTCCTCCGCTCGCTCGTCGCCCATATAGCGCGCGGCGATTCTGGTCGACCAGGACCGTACCTCATTCAGGTCGTCACTCAGCTCGGCGCGAGCGCGCAGTGTGACGAACGAGAACGGCGGCCGGTCGTCGTCGACGCAGAGCGCGATGCGGCCGTCACGGGCGAGATTCCGCCCCTTGACCGTGTTCTCACCGGTGCAGAAGACGAGTTCGTCCCCGTCGAGGACGAACCAGACCGGAGCGATGTGCGGGCTCCCGTCCGCGCATACCGTCGAAAGCTTTCCCGTGCGCGTGCCCATGGAAAGAAAGGCCCGCCACTCGTCCTTGTCCATTCTCCGTGCCATGTCCTCATCCTGCGTCAATTGGCGCACGGACACGTGCCGACAGGCCGGTCGGGTTGCCGACCGCGCCCGCGTGAGCAAGGCTTGCACGGCAATTGACGGGGAACGGCGGAACGGGGAGGCACGACATGGCACTCAGCGAAGAGCTCGACTGGATGCTGGACGACCTGACCGAGCGCGTCGAACACATACGCCACGCGATGGTGCTGTCCAACGACGGGCTGGTCACGGGCGCGAGCGCGAGCCTCGAAAGAGAGGACGCGGAGCACTTGGCCGCGGTCGCGTCCGGGCTCCACAGCCTCGCGAAGGGCACGGGCCGCCAATTCCGGGCCGGTCGGGTACGTCAGACGATGGTGGAATTCGAGGAAGGCATCCTGTTCGTGACGGCGGCGGGTGACGACAGTTGCCTGTGCGTGCTCGGCGGCCCGCAGGCCGACATGGGCCACATCGCCTATGAGATGACCCTCCTGGTCAACAGGATGGACGAGCGCACGGGCGGGGGTATGGGCGAGCGCATGGGCGTGGACGCCCGGCAGTACGGTCCCGCACGTCGGGGCCCCGACCGCTCCGTCTGAAGCCCGGCGGCCCGGTCCGGGACGGAGGGGGCGGCTCGGCTCGGGCGGAGTTATCCACAGGCTGGACGCGCTGTCACACCCTGCCGCTACATTCGTCACTGTCAGTGATTGAACCGTAGTGGGGGAGGGTGTCATGACGGTGCGGCAGCATCAGGAGCAGGGCACGGCGGTGGCCGCGCTTCCGTTCGGAAGGGCGGCGCGGGAGCTGGGGCTCAGGCCGCGCGAGTTCGACCTCGCCGTACAACTGGGGCATGTGCGGACGGTCGCCTCCGGCCCCGGTGGCCGACGGCGGGTCACGCGGGAGGAGATCGAACGGCACACGGGCGGGATCGGCTTCCCCGAAGCGCTCCGTGCCCGGGTGTGGGTCGTGGGCACCGCCGAGGGCGCCGAGCTGATGGGCGTCGGGCCGGCCCGCTTCGTGCGCCTCGCCAGAGCAGGCTGTTTCGCACCCGTGAGGTTCTACGTGAACCGGTATCGCGCGGTGGTCTGGCACTACTTGGCCGCTGACCTCGCGGAGTTCGCCGACGCGAATCCGGGCCTGCTCACCGGCCGCGCACCTGCGGAGCTGCGCGCCACGCTGGAGAGGAAGGTGGACAGTCGGCCCCGGGCCTGGCGAGCCCGGCGGGTCGACCAGTTGCTGGCCCTCACCCAGGACCCCTGGGGACGGGCGGCGGTCATCGCCTCGGTGCTCCGCCCGGAGCAGCTCACCGACACGGTTCCCGACCCATTCGAGCGGGCCCATGTCGGCACCCTGCGCCCACTGCTCGCCCTCGGGCGCTCGGACACCGTGGCCGGTCGCGAGATCATCGACAGGATGACCGTCGCGGCGGAGCCGGACGAGATCGAGGGCTACCGGAATCTGCTCACCGCCACTCTGGCGGAGGCCCGTGCTCTGCGGGCCGCGCCGCGGCCGGAGAGCGAGCGGCCCCTTCCGGCGCGGAGCGCTCCGCCAGGGCGAGCCCCGAGCCCGGCCCCGGTCACCACCGCGGCCGGGGCGCCCGAGAAGCGGAAGCCGCGACCGAAGGGGCCGAGGACGCTGTGGGGACTGTTCCGTCGCCGGAGTTCACGGCAACTTCCGGAAGAGTCCCTCCTGCATCACTGACACCAGCAGCCTGCCCTCGCGGTCGAAGATCTGCCCTCGGGCCAGTCCCCTGGCGCCGGTGGCGATGGGTGACTCCTGCTGGTAGAGGAACCACTCGTCGGCCTTGAAGGGGTGGTGGAACCACATCGCGTGGTCCAGCGAGGCCAGGTCGAATCCGCGCGGGCCCCACAGTGGCTCCACCGGGATGCGCACCGCGTCGAGGAGCGTCATGTCACTGGCGTAGGTGAGGGCGCAGGTGTGGACGAGGGGGTCGTCCCCGAGCGGCCCCAGGGCACGCATCCACACCGCGCTGCGCGGTTCCGCGTCGGCCAGCTCCTGCGGGGTCCAGCGCAGCCGGTCCACGTAACGGATGTCGAAGGCGAGCCTGCGCTCCATGTGCCGCAGCGCGCTCGGCAGCTCGCCTCCCAGATGGTCGCGGATCTCGTCGGCGAGCCGCGGCAGACCTTCCGGGGCGGGCACCTCGGGCATCGCCACCTGGTGCTCGAAACCCGGCTCGGGCTGATGGAAGGAGGCCGTGAGATTGAAGATCGTCCGGCCCTGCTGGACGGCCACCACGCGCCGCGTGGTGAAGGACCGTCCGTCGCGGACCCGCTCCACCTGGTACACGATCGGTACGCCCGGCCGCCCGGGGCGCAGGAAGTACGCGTGGAGCGAGTGGACCGGGCGGCCACCGTCGGTGGTCCGCCCGGCCGCGACCAGTGCCTGTCCTGCCACCTGCCCGCCGAATACCCGCTGCAGGGACTCGTCCGGGCTGCGGCCCCGGAAGATGTTCAGATCGATCTGCTCGAGGTCGAGCAGACCCACCAGGCGGTCGGTGGGACTGGCCATCGGTACTCCTCTGCTGCCGGGGCGCGCCGAGGGGGCGGCGCCTCGGAGGCTACAGCTGCCCGACGTCCATGACGCGGACCACCGCGCGGCCTTCCTCGTCGGAGGCGGCGAGGTCGACCTCGGCGGAGATGCCCCAGTCGTGGTCGCCGTTGGGGTCGGCGAAGGTCTGCCGGACCCGCCACAGACCGTCCTCGGGCCGCTCCTCGATGCTCAGCAGCTTCGGCCCCCGGGCGTCGGGGCCGGTGCCGAGGTCCTCGTACTCGTCCCAGTAGGCGTCCATGGCCTCGGCCCAGCGGTCCGCGTCCCACCCGGCCTCGGTGTCCATCTCGCCCAGTTCGTCGACCTTGTCGAGCGCGGCGAGCTCGACGCGGCGGAACAGCGCGTTGCGCACCAGCACCCGGAAGGCGCGGGCGTTCGCGGTGACGGGCTTGACCTGGTCGGCGCGCTCCTGCGCCTCCTCGGCCGTCTCCTCCCCGGGGTTGGCGAGCTGCTCCCACTCGTCCAGCAGGCTGGAGTCCACCTGGCGGACCATTTCGCCGAGCCAGGCGATCAGGTCCTCGAAGTCGTCGGACTTGAGGTCGTCGGGCACGGTGTGGTCCAGCGCCTTGTACGCGCTCGCCAGGTAGCGCAGCACGATGCCCTCGGTCCGCGCCAGGTCGTAGTGGGAGGTGAACTCCGTGAAGGTCATGGCGCGCTCGTACATGTCGCGGATGACCGACTTCGGCGACAGCGGGTGGTCGCCGACCCAGGGGTGGCTCTTGCGGTAGAGGCCGTAGGCGTGCGAGAGCACCTCGTCCAGCGGCTTGGGGTAGGTGACGTCCATGAGGCGCTCCATGCGGTCCTCGTACTCGACGCCCTCGGCCTTCATCGCCGCGACGGCCTCGCCGCGGGCCTTGTTCTGCTGGGCCGCGAGGATCTGCCGCGGGTCGTCCAGTGTCGACTCGACCACGGACACCATGTCCAGCGCGTAGGACGGCGACTCCGGGTCGAGGAGCTCGAAGGCGGCGAGCGCGAAGGTCGACAGCGGCTGGTTGAGCGCGAAGTCCGACTGGAGGTCGACGGTCAGCCGGACGATCCGGCCCTCGGCGTCGGGCTCGTCGAGCCGCTCCACCACACCGCCGTCCAGCAGCGAGCGGTAGATGGCGATGGCCCGGCGGATGTGCCGCAGCTGGTTCCGGCGCGGCTCGTGGTTGTCCTCCAGCAGGCGGCGCATGGCCTCGAAGGCGTTGCCCGGCCGCGCGATGACGGCGAGCAGCATCGCGTGGGTGACCTGGAAGCGGGAGGTGAGCTGCTCGGGCTCCGAGGCGATGAGCTTCTCGAAGGTGTTCTCGGTCCAGTTGACGAAGCCCTCGGGGGCCTTCTTGCGGACCACCTTGCGGCGCTTCTTGGGGTCGTCCCCGGCCTTCGCGAGCGCCCTCTCGTTCTCCACGACGTGGTCGGGTGCCTGGGCGACGACGAACCCCGCGGTGTCGAAGCCCGCCCGGCCCGCGCGCCCGGCGATCTGGTGGAACTCCCGGGCACGCAGCGTCCGCACCCGCTGGCCGTCGTACTTGGTGAGCGCGGTGAACAGCACGGTGCGGATCGGCACGTTGACACCGACGCCCAGGGTGTCCGTCCCGCAGATGACCTTCAGCAGGCCGGCCTGTGCCAGGCGCTCCACCAGGCGTCGGTACTTCGGCAGCATTCCGGCGTGGTGGACGCCGATGCCGTGACGTACGTAGCGGGACAGGTTCCGGCCGAACTTGGTGGTGAACCGGAAGTTCCCGATCAGCTTGGCGATCTCGTCCTTCTCCTCGCGCGAGCACATGTTGATGCTCATCAGCGCCTGGGCCCGCTCGACGGCGGCGGCCTGGGTGAAGTGGACGATGTAGACCGGCGCCTGATGGGTCTGCAGCAACTCGGTCAGGGTCTCGGTCAGCGGCGTCGTGCGGTACTCGTAGGAGAGCGGGACGGGCCTGGTCGCGGAGCGCACGACGGCGGTGGGCCGTCCCGTGCGCCGGGTCAGGTCCTCCTCGAAGCGGGAGACGTCGCCCAGCGTCGCGGACATCAGGACGAACTGTGCCTGCGGCAGCTCCAGCAGCGGGATCTGCCAGGCCCAGCCGCGGTCGGGCTCGGCGTAGAAGTGGAACTCGTCCATGACGACCTGGCCGATGTCGGCGTCCTTGCCGTCCCGCAGGGCGATGGAGGCGAGCACTTCGGCGGTGCAGCAGATGATGGGCGCGTCGGCGTTGACCGAGGCGTCGCCCGTGAGCATGCCGACGTTCTCCGTGCCGAAGATCTTGCACAGGTCGAAGAACTTCTCCGAGACCAGTGCCTTGATAGGCGCGGTGTAGAAGGTCACCTGGTCGTTGGCGAGCGCGGTGAAGTGCGCCCCGGCCGCCACGAGGCTCTTTCCCGAGCCGGTCGGCGTCGACAGGATCACGTTCGCGCCGGAGACCACCTCGATCAGTGCCTCCTCCTGCGCGGGGTACAACGAGATCCCCCGCTCCTCGGCCCAGGTCGAGAACGCCTCGAAGAGGGCATCGGGGTCGGCATGGCTCGGCATCTGATCGATAAGGGTCACGCCTCCATACTGCCTGGCCCCGGGCCGTATCGGAGAACCGGGCGGTCGGACGAAGATCATCGGGCGTTACGCTGAGTCGCCGACTCGGCGTCAGGAATTGCGAATAACCGGCCATAAAAGGCCGTAAAAAGGGGTGAATCAATCATGATGGGACCGGCCCACTCGCTCTCGGGCGCGGCCGCCTGGCTGGGTGTGGGGGCCGCGTTCGCCGCAGCGGGGCACCCGATGCCCTGGCCGGTGCTGGTCGTCGGCGCCCTGATCTGCGCGGGCGCGGCACTCGCCCCGGACCTCGACCACAAGTCGGCGACCATATCGCGGGCCTTCGGCCCGGTCTCCCGCATCCTGTGCGAGATCATCGACAAGCTGTCGCACGCGGTCTACAAAGCCACCCGCGGCCGTGGCGACCCGCGCCGCAACGGCGGTCACCGCACCCTCACCCACACCGCCGTGTGGGCCGTGCTGATAGGCGTCGGCACCTCGGCACTGGCGATCACCGGTGGCCGCTGGGCCGTGCTCGGCATCCTCTTCGTCCACCTCGTGCTGGCCGTCGAAGGGCTGCTGTGGCGGGTGGCCAGGACCTCCAGCGACGTCCTGGTGTGGCTGCTCGGCGCCACCAGCACCTGGATACTCGCCGGAGTCCTGGACGAACCGGGCAACGGGGCGGGCTGGCTGTTCGACGCCCCGGGCCAGGAGTACATGTGGCTCGGTCTGCCCATCGTGCTCGGTGCCCTCGTGCACGACATCGGCGACGCGCTCACCGTCTCCGGCTGCCCGATCCTGTGGCCCATACCCATCGGCCGCAAGCGCTGGTATCCGATGGGGCCCCCGAAGGCCATGCGCTTCAGGGCGGGCAGCCGGGTCGAGATGAAGATCCTCATGCCGGCCTTCGTCCTGCTCGGCGCGGCCGGTGGCATAGGAGCCCTGGACGTCTTCTGAGGCCCCACGACACCGCCGTGTCACGCCATTGCAGGGGCCGGGGGCCGGGG
>NZ_JAINFC010000421.1 GCF_020740835.1 Streptomyces sp. UNOC14_S4 | reverse complement strand
TGTTTCGGTGGTCATAGCGTTAGGGAAACGCCCGGTTACATTCCGAACCCGGAAGCTAAGCCTTTCAGCGCCGATGGTACTGCATGGGGGACCGTGTGGGAGAGTAGGACGCCGCCGAACAAATTTTGGATGGAAGAGCCCCGACAGGTTTGTCGGGGCTCTTCTGCATTTCCGGACAGTTTTCCGACAGACTGAGGCTTCGACTTCGACGCTTGCACAGCCCCCGGAAGGAGCCGGTGAACCCCATGGCGGCCCTGGCCGACTTTGAAGAGCACCGAAAGAAGCTGTGGGCCGTGGCCTACCGCATCACCGGTTCCGTGGCCGATGCCGACGACGCTCTCCAGGAAGCCTGGCTGCGCTGGCAGTCGCTGCCGGAAGGGGAAGCCGCCAACCCCGCCGCGTATCTCACCACGGTCGTCAGCCGTATCTGTTACGACCAGCTCACCTCGGCCCGCGCCCGGCGCGAGACCTATGTCGGTCCCTGGCTGCCCGAGCCCGTTGTCACCGCCGCGGCCGCCTCGGGCGCCGGCTTTGCTGCCGTACCGTCGCCCGAGGACCAGGTGACGCTGGACGAATCCGTGGGCCTCGCCCTCATGGCCGTACTCGAACGCCTCACCCCGGCCGAACGCACCGCGCTCATCCTCCATGACGTCTTCGCCGTCCCCTTCGGCGACATCGCCGAGGTCGTCGGCCGTACCTCCATGTCCGTACGGCAGCTCGCCTCGCGTGCCCGCAAGCGTGTCCGTGCCGAGGCGCCGCGCCGTTCGGTCGACCGGAACGAGCATCGGCGCACCGTCGAGGCGTTCCTCTCCGCCGTCCTGGAGGGTGACTTCGAGGCCCTGCTGACCACCCTCGACCCCGATGTGACCTGGTGCTCGGACGGCGGCGGCAAGGTGACGGCCGCCCGCAGGCCGGTCGTCGGGAGCGGCAAGGTGGCCCGCTTCGTCCAGGGCGTCGCCCGCGGCCTCGACCCGGCGACCATGCGCATGGTCCTCCGCGAGGTCAACGGTGCCCCGGGCCTCGTCTTCTCCGATCCCGAGGGCGGTCGGCTCATGGTTCTCGCCTTCACCGTCCACGACGGCCGGATCACCGAGGTCGACCTGGTCGCCAACCCCGACAAGCTCCGGCACCTCGACCCCCGTACGCTCGCGTCCACGTCCGCACCCGCCTACCTGTGAGCCGCTGGCCAGCCGAAAGCGGTTGGCCGAAAGCGTTCACCGCGGCTGTCACAGAGTGGTCCGTTGCGTCGTCGGGAGGGCATGAACACGAACGCGCAGCACATCGTCGTCCTCGGAGCCGGCTACGCGGGGCTGTCCGCGGCCCTGCGGCTGGCCCCGCATGTCCGGGTCACCCTCGTCGCCCCGAACGACCACTTCGTCGAACGCGTGCGGCTCCACCAACTGGTCACCCCGGGCACGGAGGTGACGGTGCCGCTGGCCAGGCTCCTCCGAGGCACCGGCATCCGGCACCTGGCCTCCCGCGCCGTCGACCTCGACCTCGCGAGCCGCCAGGTACTGACCGACGACGGACATGCTCTGGCCTACGACCGGCTCGTCTACGCGCTCGGCAGTGTGACCGACACCGGCAGCGTGACCGACGCCGACACCGACACCGACACCGGCACGCGCACAGGGGACGAGAAGGTCTACACCGCGGACTCCGCCGCCGCACTCCGCAAGCGTCTCCTCGACGGCCCCGGAACGCTGACCGTCGTCGGCGGAGGCCTCACCGGTATCGAACTCGCCGCCGAAACAGCCGAGTCGCACCCCGACTGGCAGGTCGGCCTGGCCACCTCCGGCACTCTCGGCGCAGGCCTCTCGCCCAAGGGCCGTGACCACATCCGGCGCACCCTCACCGCCATGGGTGTGCGCGTGGCAGAGGGGCGCAGGGTCGCCTCCGCCGACGAGCTCGACACGGATGTCGCGGTCTGGGCCACCGCTATGCGCCCCGTCACCGGACTCGCCGCCCGAGCGGGCCTGGAACTCGACGCATCCGGCCGCATCGCGGTCGACCCCACGCTGCGGACCGTCACCGACCCCGCCGTCTACGCGATCGGTGACGCCGCGGGCACCTACCTCCGCATGGCCTGTGCCACGGCCATGCCCACCGGCAGCCGCGCGGCGGCCAATGTGCTCGCCGATCTCCGCTCCCGGCAGGCACGGCCGCTCGACTTCCGCTACGTGGTGCAGTGCATCAGCCTCGGCCGCCGGGACGGGCTGATCCAGCCGGTACGGGCCGACGACTCGCCCCGCTCCTGGGTGCTCACCGGCCGGTCCGCCGCGTATGTGAAGGAGCAGATCGTGCGGTCCACCGTCCGGTTCCTCGGCTCGGCGGCGGCCAAGGCACGCCGTGCGGTTCCCCGCGGCGCGTGAGGCCGTCACCGCGGAGCGCTCAAACCCCGGACGGGCTCGAGTCGTTGGCCCGTACGGTGTGCCGTTCCGCCCAGACGTTGAGAGCCGTGCGGCACGCGTGGTCCATGTGGCGGAGGCCCGAGAGGTCGAGCTCCACGCCGTGGCCCGGCCGGGGCAGCCTCTCCAGGCGGTCCAGCAGCTCGGGCAGGCGCAGGAAGTTCGCGCTGCCGAGCACCCGGGCGCGTACGACGCCGTCCACGGTCTCGACCGTCTCCACATGGACGTGCGAGGTTTCCCAGGCCGCCTTCGCGACGGCCATGAGGAGTCCGACGATCACGCCCTCGAAGAGGTTCGTCACCGCGATGGCCCCGGCGGTCACCACCAGCACCACCGCCTCGCCGCGCTGCCCGCGCCACAGCCGGGCCACCTCGCGCACGGGCAGCAGCTTCCAGCCGGCGTGGACGAGGACGCCGGCCAGTGCGGGGACGGGGATGATGCCGAGGGCCCAGGGGAGCAGCGCGGCGAAGATCAGCAGCCACAGGCCGTGCAGCACCCGGGACGCCTTCGTCCGCGCGCCCGCCTGCACATTGGCGGCGCTGCGGACGATCACGGCTGTCATGGGCAGGGCCCCGAGCATGCCGCACACGGTGTTGCCCGCGCCCTGCGCGATGAGCTCCTTGTTGTAGTCCGTGCGCGGCCCGTGGTGCAGGCGGTCCACCGCGGCCGCGCTGAACAGCGTTTCCGCGGAGGCGATGAGAGCGAAGGCCAGCACCGTGCCCAGGACGCCCATCTCGCCCAGCCGTGCGAAGTCGTCGCCGTCCGGCGGCTGCACCGCGCCGAGCAGGCCGTTCACCTCGATCCGGGCCACCGGCAGGCGCGGTACGGCCACGGCCGTCGTCGCCAGCGCGACCGCGACCAGGGGCGCGGGCACCACCCGGGCGGCCCGGCGCCACCGCGGCCAGGCCACCAGCACCAGGATCGTGCCCGAGCCGACGGCGACCGCCCACAGCGCGTCCGGCGAGAGCAGAGTGCCTGTGGCCAGGTCACCCAGTCCGGTGAGCTTCTCGGGGCCACCGGCGGGAGGGCGGGCACCGGCCATCGCGTACAGCTGGCCGGCGATGAGGACCAGGCCGATGCCCGCCAGCATGCCCTGCACCACGGCGACCGAGATCGCCCGGAACCAGCGCCCCATACGGAGCAGGCCCATCACGACCTGGAGCACGCCCGCGGTGAGCACGAGGACGCCGAGTGCCGCCGGCCCGTACTCCCGCACGGCTTCGCAGACCAGCGCGGTCAGCCCGGCCGCGGGCCCGCTGACCTGCAGACTGCTGCCCGGCAGCAGGCCGGCGAGGAGACCGCCGACGACGCCGGTGACGAGCCCGAGCTCGACCGGGACTCCGGAGGCGACGGCGATGCCCACGGAGAGCGGTACGGCGACGAGGAAGACGACGAGCGAGGCGGTGAAGTCGGCGCGGAACGCGGCGGCATCGACTCGAGGACGGGGGCGGGGAGGGTTTGACCGGAGCTTGGCCGACCGCAGGACTTCCCGGGCACGGCCGAAGGGTATTTTCTCCACGAGGTTGCCTCCAGTACGCGGACAGTACGCGGACGACGTCGGGACGGGGGCAAGCCGGACGGCAAAGGGTGACGGAGCGTGCCGTCGACACCCGCGGTCATTCTGTCCAAGACGGGTCGCTCGTTGGGCAGTTGGTGTGTTACCGCGATGTAAACGCGGGATCGACCGGCAGGAACGGTCTGCTCCGATCACGCCGGTGCGAGCCTCGGTGGTGCCGGACGTGCCACGCGCCACGGCATCGGACACGCGCCGGGTGCGAAGATGGCCGGGCACGCCCCCTGACCGTCCAGCGCAGAAGAGGTGAGTGAGTCCCGTGGCTCAGAAAGTCGCCGTCCTCGGCACAGGGAAGATCGGTGAGGCACTCCTCAGCGGCATGATCCGTGCCGGCTGGTCGACCGGAGACCTGCTGGTCACGGCCCGGCGCCCCGAGCGGGCCGAGGCGCTCCGCGCCCGCTACGGCGTCGAGACCGTCAGCAACGTCGAGGCGGCGAAGACCGCCGACACCCTCATCCTCGCCGTGAAGCCCCAGGACATGGCGGCGCTCCTCGACGAGCTCGCCCCGCACCTGCCCGCCGACCGGCTGGTCATCAGCGCGGCCGCGGGCGTCCCCACGGCCTTCTTCGAGGAGAAGCTGCCGCACGGCACGCCTGTCGTGCGCGTCATGCCGAACACCCCGGTCCTCGTCGACGAGGGCATGTCCGTCATCTCCGCGGGCAGCCACGCCACCGAGGAGCACCTGCTCCGCGCCGAGGCGATCTTCAAGCCGGTCGGCAAGACGCTCCGGGTGCCGGAGTCGCAGCAGGACGCGGCCACCGCGCTCTCCGGCTCCGGCCCGGCGTACTTCTACTTCCTCGTCGAAGCGATGACCGACGCGGGCATCCTCCTGGGCCTCCCGCGGGACAAGGCCCACGATCTGATCGTCCAGGCCGCCATCGGCGCCGCCGTGATGCTGCGCGACAGCGGTGAGCACCCGGTCAAGCTCCGCGAGGCCGTCACCTCGCCCGCCGGCACGACGATCAGCGCGATCCGCGAGCTGGAACGGCACGGCGTACGGGCCGCGCTGATCGCCGCGCTGGAAGCGGCACGCGACCGCAGCCGCGAACTGGCCTCGGGCCAGGCGTGACGCCGGACCTGACGCCGGACCTGACGCCAGACCTGACGCCAGACCTGACGTCAGACCTGACGTCAGGCGCGACGCTGTACGTGGTGCTGTCCGTGGCGCCGGGGGCTTCCCGGTGCCACGGACTCCGGTGCCACGGACAGGGACGCGGTCACGCGGGCGGCATGAGACCGATCGCCGCGTAGGCCGCGTCGACCGTCGGGCGGGCCAGAGTACGGGCCCGCTCGGCACCGGTACGCAGGACGGCGTCCACATAGCCGGGGTCGGCGCACAGCTCCGCGTGGCGCTCCCGCACCGGCCGCAGCAGCTCCAGGACGGCCTCGGCGGTGTCCCGCTTCAGCGCGCCGTACGAGGAGTACCCCTCGGCCAGTTCCACGGGGCTGCCGCCGATGCACGCGGCGAGGATCTCCAGCAGATTCGTCACCCCGGGCCGTGTCTCGCGGTCGTATACGACCTCGCTGCCGCTGTCGGTCACCGCACGCATGATTTTCCGCCGGACGACCTCCGGCTCGTCGAGCAGATAGACGATTCCGCCGGTCTCCGCGTGCGACTTCCCCATTTTCGAGGTCGGGTCCGCCAGGTCCATGACGCGCGCGGCCACCGAGGGGAGCACGGCCTTCGGGACGGTGAAGGTGTGCCCGTACCGCTGGTTGAAGCGCACCGCCAGGTCGCGGGTGAGCTCCACGTGCTGCGCCTGGTCGTCGCCGACCGGCACCTCGTCCGCGGAATAGGCGAGGATGTCGGCCGCCATCAGCACCGGATAGGTCAGCAGCGAGAGCCGTACGCTCCCGCCCGTGGCGCGCTCGCGTGCCGACTTCTCCTTGTACTGGATCATGCGGCGCATCTCGCCGTCGGAGGCCGTGCACTCCAGCAGGTAGGAGAGCCGGGTGTGCTCGTCGACGTGGCTCTGCACGAACAGCGTGCACCGCGCCGGGTCCAGGCCGGCGGCGAGCAGCAGGGTCGCCGCCTGACGACTGAGCCTGCGGACCCGGGCGGGATCGTGGTCCACCGTCAGGGCGTGCAGGTCGACGACGCAGAACAAGGCGTCGGACTTGTGCTGGTCCACGTCGACCCACTGGCGGACGGCCCCGAGGTGGTTGCCGAGCGTCAGATGGCCGGTGGGCTTGATGCCGCTGAAGATCCGGGTCATCGGTGGTTCCTCCCTGATGGGAGACCGCCACCCCGGACAGCAAAAAGGCCGCCGAGGCGGCGGCCTGTTGGATGCATGCGCACGTAACGGGGCCGCCGTCAGGCGGCCCACCACTGCTGGGTGCTGCTGTGCTGCGCATGCTGGGTCATGGCACGACCGTACGCCTGGGAAACCCGGTTGCGCCACGGGTTTGATGGCATCTACGGGCTCGTGTAGAGTTCTTCGAGTTGCCACGGCGTCCCACGGGACGGCGAGGCGGCCACTCACGCCGCACCGGCGGCACTCTCTACTGCACGGCCCCTGAACGGGATGGATTTCGGCTTGCCCGGAATTCGGTTCCGGACTCCGATTAGGAGTCGCCGGGGAAATCCGCTAAAGTAGTGATCACGCCGGAAGGCGCGGCCGGAAAAGCGAAAGCTGAAAGGCCGGGACCCCGCTCCAGCAGGGGGCCGGAAAAGTGATTCGGACCGGAAACGGAACGGAAAACGGATCTGGTAAGGTTGGAAACACGAAAGGCCGAAAGGCCGAAGGGAAGCGCCCGGAGGAAAGCCCGCGAGGGTGAGTACAAA
>NZ_JAINFC010000420.1 GCF_020740835.1 Streptomyces sp. UNOC14_S4 | reverse complement strand
CAGCCCCCCCCGGGGGGGCATCGGCCGGACTACTCCGGGTCGGCGCCGGGCGACTTCCCGGCTCGCCTCGCCTCCTCCTCCTTGAAGAGCGCAGCCAACCGTCGCGTGTCCTCGTCGAGTTCCATCGGCGCGTCCTCGTCCTCGTCGTCCGTGACGACGCCCTGCTCGCGCAGCTGCTGGTCCTGGACCATGACGGGCGGCTGCGGGTCGGGGTCGGAGGGGCGCGGCCCCTCCGGGCCGTCCGGGCCGATGCGGACGAGGCGCTCGATGCGCACGACCCTGAACTCGCGCCCGGCCACCTTCAGTTCGTCGCCGCGCTCCTCGTCGAGCCGGTCCGCCGCGGCCGTGTAGGGCACGCGCTCCTCCCGTCCGAGGTGCAGCTGCCAGGGGATCATGACGCGCATGCTCATGGCGAGCGTGTCCCGGGCGCCCTGCGGTGTGCTGGACGTGCCCGTGGAGTCGGGCCGCCAGTAGCCGTACTCCTTCTCGGCCGTGCCGAACGCCGCCGGGAGGAGCACGCCGCCCGGGTGGGTCTGCGCGGCGCGCAGGGAGTCCTCGCGGACGTCGCGGGGCACTGTGCCCGCCTTGCGCACGAGGGCCAGGAGCTCGACCTTGAGGATGCCCTCGGACATGCCCGTGGCGGTGAACGGGTCGATGACCATGCCCCGTTCGCTGTCGCGGATCTTGTGCGACTCGCCGGGCTTCGCGGGGTCGGGGTCGGTCGGGCGCGGCGGCTCGGGGCCCTGCGGGCCGGAGCGGATGAAGCGCTCGGCGCGCGCGACCCGGTAGCGCACGCCCAGGACGGTCAGCTCGTCGACGGTCTCCCAGTCGGTCCGTTTGGCCGCCGCCTCGCACTCCTCGTACGCGGCCATGTCGCCGTCCTTCTCCGCCTGCTGCGCCAGCTTGCGGAACTGACAGCCCATGTCGTCGCGGGCGTCCTGCGGGGCCAGGCCGGAGAACGAGGAGACGACTTCCCAGCCGCCCTTCTCGCTCTCCCGCACCACGCCGAAGACGGGCCCGCCCGCCAGGAGGACCTCCGGATACGACTCCCGCGCGCGCCACGCCTCCACGTCCGCGAGCGCGGCCACCGGTGCGTCGGGGGCGGTCACTCTGACCATGCGGTAGGCAGGGACGTTCTCACCATCGAGCTCAGCCATGCCCTCAGCATGCCGTGCGCGCCGTGTCCGCCGCAGCCGAAACGGCCCGAGCGTACCGCGCGTCGGTGAACGTCCCTCGCGCACCACGGCGGACGGGGCCCGGCGGTGTACCGGCCGGGCCCCGTCCGCCGGTGTGTCAGGTGGCGTGCCGGGCGGTGCGTCAGGCGGTGGCGCTGCGCCAGACCGCGCCACGGCGCTCGTGCTCCAGGATGTCCTCCATGTCGACGGCGAGGTCGGAGCCGAGTTCGCGCTGCACGATCCACAGGGCCAGGTCGATGCCGGAGGTGATGCCCCCGGAGGTGACGAGGTCGCCGTCGTCGACGACGCGGGCGTTGTGGATGAGTCCGCCCTGCTTCTGCAGCTGGTCCTTGAGCTTGTGGTGGGTGGTGCAGGGGCGGCCCTTGGTGATGCCCGCGGCGGACAGCAGGAAGGCTCCGGTGCACACACCCGCGATGGTCAGCCCGGGGCGCTTGGCCGCGGCGATGGCGCGGGGCAGGGCGCCGCGGCGCACCTCCTGGTCGACGCCGGGGACGCCTTCCTTCACCTCGCTGCCGCCACCGGGCACCACGAGGACGTCGGCCGTCTCGGGCGCCCAGCCGTGCTCGACGGCGATCTTCGTGCCGTAGGCGGCCTCGACGGTCCGGGGGCCGTCGAGGGCCACGTACGTCGTCTCGACGGGCGCGCCGCGGAAGCGCTTGGCCGCCGAGAACACCTCGTACGGGCCGATGAAGTCCTGCTCCTCCACACCGTCGAACATGACGACCTGTATGCGGAGCGGCTTGGTCCGCGCGGCCGCGGCCGGTCGTGCGGCGGCCGTCGGCCGTGACGCGGCGTCAGCCGCGAACGCGGTACCCCCCAGTCCGAGCGCGCCCGCGACGGCGGGCACAGCCGCCGACCTCAGCAGATCCCTGCGACGCACGATTCCCCCTGCTTTCTTCCAGTTCTTCACACAAGATCAGCTTCGAACAAGATCAGCTTCGTCGCCCGGCGGGGACCTCGACAGAGGGAGAAATGCCGGGTTGGGATACGTTCTGGCCATGCATGTTGTCGCTGTCGTCGCCCTGGACGGGATGGCGGGTTTCGATGTCACCGCGGCTTGTCAGGTCTTCGCGAGCGCGCGCCTGCCGGACGGTTCGCCGGCGTACGAGGTGCGGGTGTGCGCGCCGGAGAAGGCGACCGCTTTCGCGGTGGGGGTGCGCTGCTTCGACCTCCGGGCGCCGTACGGTCTGGCGGACGCGCTCGACGCGGACACCGTCGTCGTCCCGGGCGTGGACGACATCACGGCGGAAGCGCCGCCGGAGCTGCTGGACCTGCTCCGCGCGGCCGCCCGGCGCGGGGCGCGGATCGTGTCGATCTGCACCGGGGCGTTCGTCCTGGCGGCGGCCGGGCTGCTGGACGGGCTGCGCGTGACGACCCACTGGGACACCGCCGCCGAGTTAGCCCGCCGCTATCCGCGGGTCGAGGTGGACGCCTCGGTGCTGTACGTGGACCACGGCCGCCTGCTCACCTCGGCGGGGGTCGCCGCGGGCCTGGACCTGTGCCTGCACCTGGTGCGTACCGACCACGGCGCGGCGGTCGCCGCCGACGCGGCGCGCCTGGCGGTCATGCCGCTGCACCGGGACGGCGGCCAGGCGCAGTTCATCGCCCACACGGCGCCCGTGGCCGACGGCGCGAGCCTGCAGCCGACCCTGGAGTGGATGGAGCGGAACGTGCACCGCCCCCTCACCCTCGACGAGATCGCCCAGCACGCCAACGTCAGCGTGCGCAGCCTGAACCGGCGCTTCCGGCTGCAGACGGGCACGACGCCCCTGCAGTGGTTCCTCAAGGCGCGGGTACGCCGCGCCAGCGTCCTGCTGGAGACCACCGATCTGCCGGTGGAGCAGATATCCACCCTGTCCGGCTTCGGCTCCCCCGTGACACTGCGGCTGCACTTCCGCCGTCAGATGGGCACGAGCCCGGGCAGCTACCGTCTGGCGTTCCGCTCGGTGCCGGCATCGACACCGGCATCGACACCGACCGCCCCGGCGGCCCGGTCGACGGCCCTGGCTCCGCCCGTGCCCGTCCCCTGACACCCGCCCGCGCGGCCGCGGCTCACCGAGGGGGGCGTTCGCCTGTCCGCCGGGCCCGTGGCGTGGGGTCGGGCAGGGCGCCACCCTCCTCCTCCCAGTCGGAGAGCCGCTGCGCCATCCCTTCCTCGCGCCGGTTCCCCTCCTTGCCCCGCGCCCGTGCCTCCTGAGCGTTCTTCTTCTCGTCGCCGTCCTTGCGTCCCGCCATGACCGTCCTCCGGAGTCGCTGCGCACGTGGGGTACGAGCCCATTACCCCAGGGGACGCGGGCACGTACGACATCCAGGTACGACGAACAGGTGACCGCCGCTCAAGGGTGTGCCGAAAGGGGTGCCTCGGTGGCCATGGCATGATGACGATCACGAAGATCCCCCGTCGGAAGGCTCACGCCGCGCAGTCGGACGCTTTCGCGCCCCTTCCGGAAAGGCCCGCCATGACGGACACCTGGAACCACGTACTCGACTCCGCGGGCATCCACGACCCCCGGCTGCGCGAGGACTACACGCGGCAGCGCGCGCTGGTGGCCCGTTACCGGCGACACGCCTACGTGGCCGTCCGGCTGCTCCTGCCCGGTCCGGTGATCCCGCACGTGATCGCCACGACGGCGTTCATGCACCACACGGACACCGTCCTCGACGAAGGCGCCTTGCCCGACCGTGTCGCCGCCTCGCGCACCTGGGGAGCCGCGGTGCGCGACGCGCTGGAGACCGGACTCAGCGATCACCCCGTGCTGCGTCCGTTGCTGCACACGATGACCATCCACCCGTGGCTGGCCGGTCAGGTCGAGGAGTTCCTGGCCGGGGCGGCCGCCGATCTCGACTTCGCCGGGTTCGCGGCGGAAGCGGACTACCAGGAGTACGTCGACGTCTACGCGCTGCCCGCGTTCATGCTCGTCGCCGGGCTGTTCGCGCCCGGGACGGACAAGGCCGGGTTCCGTGCCGCCTGCCGCAGCCACATCGACGGCAGCCAGCGGCTGGACTTCGTCAACGACATCGCCGAGGACCTGGCGGGCGGACGCCTCACCCTCCCCGCCACCGCTCTGAAGCGCCATGACGTCAGCCGCGCGGACCTGGAGGAGGCCCGTGACACCCCCGGGACGGCCGCCCTGTTGCGTGACCAACTGGCACAGGCCCGCGCCGACCTCCTGGCCGGCCGCCGACTGGCCGGCCTCACGGCACCGGCCCACCGCCCGTTCGTCCAGGCCCTGATCGCCCTGGAACTGCTCACCGTCGAGGCCGCGGCGCGCAAGGGCACGGCGCTTCTGCGCGGCTCGGCACGCCCTTCCGTACCGGCCTCCCTCCGCGTGCTGGCCCGCGGCCTCGTCCGGACACGCCGCATCAGCCGAACCGGCCGAACCGGCCGCTGAACCCACGGCGTCCGCACATCACCGTTCTCGAATTCGGCGATCAACTCGGTGGACCTGCCACGCACATGCTGGCTATGGTGTGAGCCATGTCCAGCCCCGAGGCGTCAAGACGCTAGCCACCGGTCGTCCGGTGGCTCCCCGGTGATGTCGCGCTGAAGATTCCTCGCGCTCCGCGGCGCCGCGCCGTTCAGCCCCGCATGTCACCGGATCGCCGTCGTACGGGCTGTTTCCCTCCCGGATTCCGCATCATCACCGCCGCCATTGTCGCGGGCGTTTCCGTGATGCCGTCTCCGGTTTCCCGCGCGCGGTGCATTCCGCACGCCCGGCTGGACGGCCGTACCGCGGACAGCGGCACCCGTCCGGCCGGTGCGTCACCGTGACTCGCCGCCGCGTTCTTCGTCGTTCATCCGTGACGCGGTTGTGGAGTTCTGTCGTGCCATTCGCCGTTTACCTGCTCGGACTGGCGGTCTTCGCCCAGGGGACGTCCGAGTTCATGCTGTCCGGTCTGCTGCCGGACGTCGCCGGGGACCTCGGGGTGTCCGTCCCGGCCGCCGGGGCGCTGACCTCGGCCTTCGCCGTCGGAATGATCGTCGGCGCGCCCGTGATGGGCATGCTGGGCATGCGCTGGCCGAGACGCCGGGCGCTGGCGGCCTTTCTGGCCGCCTTCGTCGTCGTCCACGCGGTCGGCGCCGTGACGACCGATTTCGGCGTCCTGCTGGCCACCCGGTTCCTCGGGGCGGTGGCCAACGCCGGATTCCTCGCCGTCGGTCTGGCGGCGGCCACCGCCATGGCGGGCCCGAAGGCCGAGGGCCGGGCCGCTTCCGTCCTGCTCGGCGGAATCACGCTCGCCTGTGTCGCGGGGGTGCCCGCGGGCGCGCTGCTCGGGCAGTGGTGGGGCTGGCGTTCGGCGTTCTGGGCTGTCGTCCTCGTATCGCTGCCCGCCGTCCTCGCCGTCCTGCGGTCGGTTCCGGAATCGCCGCGGGGAGAAGAATCGCCGAGTGTCCGGCGGGAATTGGCGGCGCTGCGCCGTCCTCGTCCGCTGATGACGCTGCTCGTGGCCGCGCTCGTCAATGGCGGGACGTTCTGCGCGTTCACCTATCTCGCCCCGATCGTCACGCACGTCGGCGGATTCGGTGAGGGGTGGGTGCCGGTCGTGCTGGCGCTCTTCGGGCTGGGCTCGTTCGCCGGGGTGACGATCGGCGGGCGGACGGCGGACGCCAGGCCGATGGCGCTGCTCGTGCCCGGTGGTCTCGCGCTCGCCGTCGGCTGGGCCCTCTTCGCGGTCACGGCCGGCAGCCCGGTCGCCGCCTTGGCTCTCGTCCTCGTCCAGGGGACGCTCTCCTTCGCCGTCGGGTCCACGCTGGTGGCGCAGGTGCTGCGTACCGCGGCCGAGGCACCCCACCTGGGCGGCGCCGCCGCGACCTGTGCCTTCAACGTCGGCGCGGCCATCGGCCCGCTCCTCGGCGGCCTCACCCTCGACGCGGGCCTCGGCTACCGCTCGCCACTCGGCGTCAGCGCGCTGCTGGTGGCCGCGGCGTGCGCGACAGGGTGTACGGCGCACGCGGTACGCCGGATACGGAAGCGGGCGGCGGCCCCGGAGGAGGAGCGAGCCGCTGCATGAGGCGAGCCGCGGCGAACAAAAGATCGACTACTCGTGGGCTTCATGTCAGGATGGCGATATTCCGGATGCTTCACACCGAGAGGGGAGCAACATGGACAAGGTTTCCTGGCGCCTGGACAACGCCGTGATCACGGTGTCACTGCCGCCGACCGACGCCGAGTGGGCGGCGGAAGGTACCCGCGGCCTGCGTCACGTACCCCCCACGCACGAGGGGCGCGGCCCCGAGCCCCTGCCCCTCCCGGAAACCGAAGGAACGAGCCCGGTCCAGCTCGGCGCGATGGGCACGGGGCTGTAGAGGAGCCGCTGCTCCTGACGGTACGCCGTGGTGCCGCCCCGCTCGCCGGGAGCCTCGCCCTCACTCCGGCGGGTCGGCACCACGCACAGGCACCCGCGTAAACGTCACGACATGCTCTGACATATTCACGTAACACATATATGCCTACAGTGCCCCTTCGCGAGGAGGGAGCGACCCATGCAGTACGACACCACGGTGAGCGCCGGGATACGGATCCGGTCGGGGGCCGAGGGCGATCTGGAACGGCTCACCGAGATCTACAAC